>NZ_CP075566.1:4715000-5068298 GCF_018502625.1 Pseudomonas hormoni | reverse complement strand
CTGGTGCTGCGTATTGAGGGTGGCATGCGCCAGCTCGAAGGCTTGAGCCTTGTTGTCGGGCTCGCCGTCATGCAAACCTTGAGGGGGCTGGGTGTTTCGGAAGCGGGTTTGAAGTGGCCGAACGATGTTCTGGTTGGTCAGAAAAAAATCGCGGGAATACTGCTCGAGTTGGTTGGGGATCCGGCTGACGTGTGTCATGTGGTGCTGGGTGTTGGAATTAATGTGAATATGCAGATGACAGATGAGGTTGATCAGCAGTGGACGTCCATGCGGCTCGAGTCGGGGCGGGAATTCGATCGCAATCATCTAGTCGCACAGTTGGGTCAGATGCTCCAGGTCTATTTGGGGCGGCATCAGGTCGACGGATTTCCCGCTATCCAGGCTGAGTGGGAGCAAAATCATCTATGGCAGGGGCGGGCGGTGTCGTTGATCGCTGGTTTTAACCAAATAGATGGTGAAGTGCTGGGTATTGATAGTCAGGGTGCTCTGCGCTTGAAGGTGAGTGGTGTGGAAAAGGTATTTAGTGGTGGTGAGCTCAGCTTGAGGTTGCGTGATGATTCTTGAGCTTGACTGCGGAAACAGTTTCATCAAATGGCGGGTGCTGGAGGCCGAGGCTAGTCAAACGGTCGGTGAGGGGGTTGTCGATTCGAATCTCGCGTTGCTGGAGAGTTTGAATGCGCTCAATGGCCTTGCTCTCAGGTTTTGCCGTTTGGTCAGTGTCAGGACCGCGGATGAAACTGGCGCACTGATTTCCCTGCTGTCAGATGCTTTCGAAGTGTCTGTAGTGTGCGCTGCGCCTGCGCTAGAAATGTCCGGAGTTCGCAACGGTTATGAAGAGTTCGAGCGACTTGGGCTCGATCGCTGGCTGGCGATGCTAGGAGGATTCCATTTGGCATCGGGTGCCTGCCTTGTGCTCGATTTTGGTACTGCTGTCACAGCGGACTTCGTTGCCAGCGATGGGCAGCATCTTGGAGGATTCATCTGTCCGGGAATGCCGTTGATGCGTAACCAGCTGCGTACCCATACCCGTAAAATTCGTTACGGCGATGTGGCTGCCGAGCGTGCCCTGGAGAGTCTTGTCCCTGGCCGGACGACCGTCGAGGCGGTCGAGCGAGGTTGCTCACTGATGCTCAGAGGCTTTGTTCTCACTCAGCTAGAGCTCGCGCGCAGCTATTGGGGTGCGGATTTTTCCGTATTCCTCACCGGTGGGGATGCGGAGCTGGTCTCCGAAATCGTGCCTGAGGCCGAAGTCGTTCCTGATTTGGTGTTCGTAGGGTTGGCGATGGCGTGTCCCTTGTCCTGAGGTTCTTATGCGTTGGTTGTTCCTGCTGCTGCTTGTTCTCAATGTGTTTTATTACATCTGGCATCAACAAGAGGCCCCTCTGCGCGCAAAGGATGTAACTCCTTTGAGCTTGTACCGGGGCAGTCAGCAAGATATTCGCCTGTTGAGCGAGACGACGGATGTTGCTCGCGATAAAGGAAAGCCTGTTCAGGCAGACAGCAATTGTCTTTACCTGGGTGGTTTTCCGCGTCAGGAGGCCGTGCAGCCGCTTGAGCGGCGTCTGACGGGTATGGAAATCAAGTATCAGTCCTTGGCGAAGGATCTTCCTGAATTCGCTGGTTACTGGGTTCGCGTGGCCCCAGAAAGCCGGCGCTGGCTGGATGATGTGCAACTGCAAAACCTTTCCAGAGAATTCAATGAGTTAAAACATAAAATAATGCCGTGCGAGGGGGTTGCACCCGCTGAATAGTTTGCATAGAATGGCGCCCGCTTCGCAGTGAAGACCTTTAAAGGTTAACGGTGCAAAGCGAGGTCAACGCAGCTAACCTCAGGTTTTTAATGAGAAAATGCTTGACAGAAGGCTGGCATGATATAGAATGCCGGCTCGCTTAGGAGGGGTTCCCGAGCGGCCAAAGGGATCAGACTGTAAATCTGACGTCTACGACTTCGAAGGTTCGAATCCTTCCCCCTCCACCATTTTTAGCGAGAGCTGCAAGCCTCGCGGGTATAGTTTAGTGGTAGAACCTCAGCCTTCCAAGCTGATGATGCGGGTTCGATTCCCGCTACCCGCTCCAAGTTTGCAGGTTTTGCGCAGTGTTGCGCTCTTGTAGCTCAGTTGGTAGAGCACACCCTTGGTAAGGGTGAGGTCAGCGGTTCAAATCCGCTCAAGAGCTCCATATAACAAGGCAGATATGAAAATATCTGCCTTTGTTTTAATGGTCTGGTTGTGTTTCGTTGTTCCAGGGGTGGTTTGAACTCCGGTGATGGTGAGGCGCAAAGGCTATTGAGTAAATTGTTGTAATGTCTTTTTTGGGCCGGCATAATGGTCGGCCTGATTTTGTTTTAGGTCAGTAGCTCAATTGGCAGAGCGACGGTCTCCAAAACCGTAGGTTGGGGGTTCGATTCCCTCCTGACCTGCCAGATTCGCTTGGTGGGTCTGGCTTTCTTTTCACAGGATCTTCATAGATGACTCCTAAAGCTGAAGCTCAAGGCTCTCGCTTCGATCTGCTCAAGTGGCTAGTAGTAGTCGCTTTGGTGGTTGTTGGCGTTGTTGGCAATCAGTATTACTCTGCTTCGCCGATCCTGTACCGCGTGCTGGCATTGCTTGTCATTGCTGCTGTGGCTGCCTTTGTAGGCCTGCAGACAGTCAAGGGCAAGTCTTTCTTTGTACTGGTTAAGGAAGCTCGCACTGAGATTCGTAAAGTCGTATGGCCAACTCGCCAAGAAACCACGCAGACCACGTTGATCGTTGTGGCTGTTGTTCTGGTAATGGCGTTGCTGTTGTGGGGGCTTGATTCCCTGCTCGGCTGGCTTGTTTCCTTGATTGTCGGCTAAGGGTGTCCCGTGGCTAAGCGTTGGTACGTTGTGCATGCTTACTCCGGTTACGAGAAGCATGTCATGCGCTCGTTGGTAGAGCGCGTAAAGCTGGCTGGCATGGAAGATGGCTTTGGCGAAATTCTGGTTCCCACTGAAGAAGTGGTTGAAATGCGTAATGGCCAGAAACGCAAAAGCGAGCGCAAGTTCTTCCCAGGTTATGTGCTGGTTCAGATGGACATGAACGAGGGTACTTGGCACTTGGTCAAGGATACTCCTCGGGTGATGGGTTTCATCGGCGGTACTGCTGATAAGCCTGCACCGATTACAGATAAAGAGGCAGAAGCGATTCTGCGTCGTGTTGCTGATGGTAGCGACAAGCCGAAGCCGAAGACGTTGTTCGAGCCAGGCGAGTCGGTGCGTGTCAATGACGGGCCGTTTGCCGACTTTACCGGTACGGTTGAAGAAGTTAACTACGAAAAGAGCCGGATCCAAGTGGCAGTGCTCATTTTCGGTCGCTCTACTCCGGTAGAGCTCGAGTTCAGCCAGGTCGAAAAGGTCTAGCTGGGCAAGCATCCCAACCCCGCAGCCCTAGGCTGTGGGGTTTTGTCGTCACTGGGATAAACGCGCAAGTAACCGGGGAGCCTTTCGAGGCGTTCGAACCCGTAATTGGAGTGCCTCATGGCCAAGAAGATTACCGCTTACATCAAGCTGCAAGTGAAGGCCGCTCAGGCTAACCCAAGCCCACCTGTTGGTCCTGCTCTGGGTCAGCACGGCGTGAACATCATGGAATTCTGCAAGGCTTTCAACGCCCGTACTCAGGGTATTGAGCCAGGTCTGCCGACTCCAGTGATCATCACTGTCTACAGCGACCGTAGCTTCACTTTCGAAACCAAATCCACCCCTGCTTCGGTTCTGCTGAAGAAGGCGGCCGGTCTGACTAGCGGTTCCGCTCGTCCGAACACCGTTAAGGTTGGCACCGTGACTCGTGCTCAGCTGGAAGATATCGCGAAAGTTAAAAACGCGGATCTGACTGCAGCTGATATGGAAGCAGCCGTGCGTACCATCGCCGGTTCTGCTCGTAGCATGGGCCTTAACGTGGAGGGTGTGTAATGGCTAAGTTGACCAAGCGTCAAAAGGCTATCGCCGGCAAAATCGAAGCAGGCAAGTCCTACAACTTTGTAGACGCTGCTGCTCTGCTGGCTGAGCTGTCGACTGTCAAGTTCAGCGAGTCGTTCGACGTTGCTGTGAACCTCGGCGTTGACCCGCGTAAATCCGACCAGGTCGTTCGTAGCGCTACTGTGCTGCCACACGGCACTGGCAAGACTGTTCGCGTTGCTGTGTTCACCCAGGGTCCAGCTGCTGAGGCCGCTCTGGCTGCCGGCGCTGACCGTGTAGGTATGGACGACCTGGCTGCCGAAATGAAAGGCGGCGACCTGAACTATGACGTAGTGATCGCATCCCCGGATGCAATGCGCGTTGTAGGTCAGTTGGGTCAGATCCTCGGTCCACGTGGCCTGATGCCTAACCCTAAAGTCGGCACCGTAACTCCAGACGTAGCCACCGCGGTTAAAAACGCCAAGGCTGGTCAGGTTCGTTATCGCACCGACAAAAACGGCATCATCCACACTTCCGTTGGCAAGATCGGCTTCGATGCCGTCAAGCTGAAGGAAAACGTTGAAGCCCTGATCGCTGATCTGAAGCGTATCAAGCCAGCTTCTTCGAAAGGCATTTATGTCAAGCGCGTTACCCTGAGCACCACTATGGGCCCAGGTCTGGTCATCGACCAAAGCTCGCTCGACGCGTAAGACACAAGTTGGCGCAAGTGATTGCGCCAATTGAAAGATTGGGGTCCCTGCCTGGCGGGGGCTATCCAAGACCGTAGGCGGCGCAAGTCTTAAACCTCAAGCCTACGCAGATGGTGCTCCCGGTTCCTTACCGAATCAGACACCAAAACGACATCTGGCCTCGGTTGGATGAAACGGTAACAAGCAGGAGTTTTTCCCGTGGCAATTAAACTTGAAGACAAGAAGGCCATCGTCGCTGAAGTCAACAAGGCTGCCCAAGTTGCTCTGTCCGCTGTCGTGGCTGATGCCCGTGGCGTAACAGTAGGCGCTATGACCGGACTCCGTAAAGAGGCTCGTGAAGCTGGCGTTTACGTACGTGTTGTACGTAACACCCTGCTCAAGCGCGCCGTTGCTGGCACTCAATATGACGTGCTCAACGACGTGTTCACTGGCCCGACCTTGATTGCATTCTCCAAAGAACATCCGGGCGCTGCTGCTCGTATCTTCAAGGAATTTGCAAAAGGTCAGGATAAGTTCGAGATCAAGGCAGCTGCGTTCGAGGGCAAGTTCCTCGCGGCTAATCAGATCGACGTACTGGCAAGCCTGCCGACCCGTGACGAAGCAATTTCTCAGCTGATGAGCGTGATTCAAGGCGCAACCAGCAAATTGGCTCGTACTCTGGCGGCTCTTCGCGACCAGAAAGAAGCTGCTGCAGCCTAAGGCTGAGCGACTTCTTTCAGCGTTTATTGTTTATTTCGATGGCCGCGTAGGCTGTCACCCCAATACAGGAATTTATAGTCATGTCTCTGACTAACGACCAAATCATCGAAGCAATCGGCGAAAAATCCGTTCTGGAAATCGTTGAGCTGATCAAGGCCATGGAAGAGAAGTTCGGCGTTTCCGCTGCCGCTGCTTCCGCTGGTCCAGCTGCTGTTGCTGCCGTTGTTGAAGAACAAACTGAATTCAACGTCATGCTGACCGAAGCTGGCGAGAAGAAAGTTAACGTGATCAAGGCAGTACGTGAACTGACCGGTCTGGGCCTGAAAGAAGCCAAGGCAGTAGTTGACGGCGCTCCTGGCATCGTTCTGGAAGCCGTATCGAAAGATGCAGCTGACAAAGCAAAAGCCACTCTGGAAGAAGCAGGCGCTAAAGTCGAGCTGAAGTAAGCATCGACTTTGCTCCTCCAGCCCGAGCGTTAAGCGAAAGGCTGATGGCTGGTGGCTCTTGCCACCGGCCTTTTTCCGTTATTGGCAGCCGACTGGGTCGGTGCTGATAACGAGCTGTAACCACCCGATGTGGTGGCGCAAACCATGGGGTTTGCACGATTTTCTGGCTGCTCCCGTCGGGAGGGGCCAAACAAGCAGGTGACCAAGCTGGGGAACGCTGATGGCTTACTCATATACTGAGAAAAAACGTATCCGCAAGGACTTTAGCAAGTTGCCGGACGTCATGGATGTGCCGTACCTCCTGGCCATCCAGCTGGATTCGTATCGTGAATTCTTGCAAGCGGGAGCGACTAAAGATCAGTTCCGCGACGTGGGCCTGCATGCGGCCTTCAAATCCGTTTTCCCGATCATCAGCTACTCCGGCAATGCTGCGCTGGAGTACGTCGGTTATCGCCTGGGCGAACCGGCATTTGATGTCAAAGAATGCGTATTGCGCGGTGTAACTTACGCCGTACCTTTGCGGGTAAAAGTGCGCCTGATCATTTTCGACAAAGAATCGTCGAACAAAGCGATCAAGGACATCAAAGAGCAAGAAGTCTACATGGGTGAAATCCCCCTGATGACTGAGAACGGTACCTTCGTAATCAACGGTACCGAGCGTGTAATCGTTTCCCAGCTGCACCGTTCGCCGGGCGTGTTCTTCGACCACGACCGTGGCAAGACGCACAGCTCCGGCAAACTGCTGTACTCCGCGCGAATCATTCCTTACCGCGGTTCGTGGCTGGACTTCGAGTTCGACCCGAAAGACTGCGTGTTCGTGCGTATCGACCGTCGTCGCAAGCTGCCTGCATCGGTACTGCTGCGCGCGCTCGGCTATACCACTGAAGAAGTGCTCGACGCGTTCTACACCACCAACGTCTTCCACGTGCAAGGTGAAAACCTCAGCCTGGAACTGGTGCCTCAGCGCCTGCGTGGTGAAATTGCTGTCCTGGATATCCTGGATGACAAAGGCAAGGTTATTGTCGAGCAAGGTCGTCGTATCACTGCTCGCCACATCAACCAGCTGGAAAAAGCAGGGATCAAAGAGCTGCAAGTGCCTCTGGACTACGTCCTGGGTCGCACTACCGCCAAGGTCATCGTGCATCCGGCAACCGGCGAAATCCTGGCAGAGTGCAACACCGAGCTGAACACCGAGATCCTGGCGAAAATCGCCAAGGCCGGCGTTGTTCGCATCGAAACTCTGTACACCAACGATATCGACTGCGGTCCGTTCGTCTCCGACACGCTGAAGATCGACTCCACCAGCAACCAATTGGAAGCGCTGGTCGAGATCTATCGCATGATGCGTCCAGGCGAGCCGCCAACCAAAGACGCTGCCGAGACCCTGTTCAACAACCTGTTCTTCAGCCCTGAGCGCTATGATCTGTCTGCGGTCGGCCGGATGAAGTTCAACCGTCGTATCGGTCGTACCGAGATCGAAGGTTCGGGCGTGTTGTGCAAGGAAGACATCGTCGCGGTACTGAAGACTCTTGTCGACATCCGTAACGGTAAAGGCATCGTCGATGACATCGACCACCTGGGTAACCGTCGTGTTCGCTGTGTAGGCGAAATGGCCGAGAACCAGTTCCGCGTTGGCCTGGTACGTGTTGAGCGTGCGGTCAAAGAGCGTCTGTCGATGGCTGAAAGCGAAGGCCTGATGCCGCAAGACCTGATCAACGCCAAGCCAGTGGCTGCGGCGGTGAAAGAGTTCTTCGGTTCCAGCCAGCTGTCCCAGTTCATGGGCCAGAACAACCCGCTGTCCGAGATCACCCACAAGCGTCGTGTGTCTGCACTCGGCCCTGGCGGTCTGACTCGTGAGCGTGCCGGCTTTGAAGTTCGTGACGTACACCCGACTCACTACGGTCGTGTATGCCCGATTGAAACGCCGGAAGGTCCAAACATCGGTCTGATCAACTCCCTGGCCGCCTATGCGCGCACCAATCAGTACGGCTTCCTCGAAAGCCCGTACCGCGTGGTGAAAGACGCTCTGGTCACCGACGAGATCGTGTTCCTGTCCGCCATCGAAGAAGCTGATCACGTGATCGCTCAGGCCTCGGCCACGATGAACGACAAGAAAGTCCTGATCGACGAACTGGTAGCTGTTCGTCACTTGAACGAGTTCACCGTCAAGGCGCCGGAAGACGTCACCTTGATGGACGTATCGCCAAAACAGGTAGTTTCGGTCGCAGCGTCGCTGATCCCGTTCCTCGAGCACGACGACGCCAACCGTGCGTTGATGGGTTCGAACATGCAGCGTCAAGCTGTACCAACCCTGCGCGCTGACAAGCCGCTGGTCGGTACCGGCATGGAGCGTAACGTAGCCCGTGACTCCGGCGTTTGCGTCGTGGCTCGTCGTGGTGGCGTTATCGATTCCGTCGACGCCAGCCGTATCGTGGTTCGTGTTGCTGATGACGAAGTTGAAACCGGCGAAGCTGGTGTCGACATCTACAACCTGACCAAGTACACCCGCTCCAACCAGAACACCTGCATCAACCAGCGTCCGCTGGTGCGTAAAGGTGATCGGGTTCAGCGCAGCGACATCATGGCCGACGGTCCGTCCACCGACATGGGTGAGCTGGCTCTGGGTCAGAACATGCGCATCGCGTTCATGGCATGGAACGGCTTCAACTTCGAAGACTCCATCTGCCTGTCCGAGCGTGTGGTTCAGGAAGATCGCTTCACCACGATCCACATCCAGGAACTGACCTGTGTGGCACGTGACACCAAGCTTGGGCCAGAGGAAATCACTGCAGACATCCCGAACGTGGGTGAAGCTGCACTGAACAAACTGGACGAAGCCGGTATCGTTTACGTAGGTGCTGAAGTAGGCGCAGGCGACATCCTGGTTGGTAAGGTCACTCCGAAAGGCGAGACCCAACTGACGCCGGAAGAAAAACTGCTGCGTGCCATCTTCGGTGAAAAAGCCAGCGACGTTAAAGACACCTCCCTGCGTGTGCCTACCGGCACCAAAGGTACTGTCATCGACGTACAGGTCTTCACCCGCGACGGCGTTGAGCGTGATGCTCGTGCACTGTCGATCGAGAAGACTCAACTCGACGAGATCCGCAAGGACCTGAACGAAGAGTTCCGTATCGTTGAAGGCGCCACTTTCGAACGTCTGCGTTCCGCTCTGGTCGGCCACAAAGCCGAAGGCGGCGCCGGTCTGAAGAAAGGTCAGGAAATCACCGACGAAGTTCTCGACGGTCTTGAGCATGGTCAGTGGTTCAAACTGCGCATGGCTGAAGATGCTCTGAACGAGCAACTCGAGAAGGCTCAGGCCTACATCGTTGATCGCCGCCGTCTGCTGGACGACAAGTTCGAAGACAAGAAGCGCAAACTGCAGCAGGGCGATGACCTGGCTCCAGGCGTGCTGAAAATCGTCAAGGTTTACCTGGCAATCCGTCGCCGCATCCAGCCGGGCGACAAGATGGCCGGTCGTCACGGTAACAAAGGTGTGGTCTCCGTGATCATGCCGGTTGAAGACATGCCGCACGATGCCAATGGCACCCCGGTCGACGTCGTCCTCAACCCGTTGGGCGTACCTTCGCGTATGAACGTTGGTCAGATCCTTGAAACCCACCTCGGCCTCGCGGCTAAAGGTCTGGGTGAGAAGATCAACCGGATGATCGAAGAGCAGCGCAAAGTCGCCGAGCTTCGCAAGTTCCTGCACGAGATCTACAACGAGATCGGCGGTCGTAACGAAGATCTGGATAGCTTCTCCGACCAGGAAATCCTGGATCTGGCGAAGAACCTGCGTGGCGGCGTTCCAATGGCCACTCCAGTGTTCGACGGTGCCAAGGAAAGCGAAATCAAGGCCATGCTGAAACTGGCAGACCTGCCAGAAAGCGGCCAGATGCAGCTGACCGACGGCCGTACCGGCAACAAGTTCGAGCGCCCGGTTACTGTTGGCTACATGTACATGCTGAAGCTGAACCACTTGGTAGACGACAAGATGCACGCTCGTTCTACCGGTTCGTACAGCCTGGTTACCCAGCAGCCGCTGGGTGGTAAGGCGCAGTTCGGTGGTCAGCGTTTCGGGGAGATGGAGGTCTGGGCACTGGAAGCATACGGTGCTGCTTACACTCTGCAAGAAATGCTCACAGTGAAGTCGGACGATGTGAACGGCCGTACCAAGATGTACAAAAACATCGTGGATGGCGATCACCGTATGGAGCCGGGCATGCCCGAGTCCTTCAACGTGTTGATCAAGGAAATTCGTTCCCTCGGCATCGATATCGATCTGGAAACCGAATAACACGTGACGCGAATCGAGAGCGGGGCAGGATTGCCCGCTCTCTGCTCCGCCAGGAGGAAAGGCCTTGAAAGACCTACTGAATTTGCTGAAAAACCAGGGTCAAGTCGAAGAGTTCGACGCCATCCGTATCGGATTGGCATCGCCTGAGATGATCCGTTCGTGGTCGTTCGGTGAAGTTAAAAAGCCGGAAACCATCAACTACCGTACGTTCAAACCTGAGCGTGACGGCCTGTTCTGCGCCAAGATCTTTGGCCCGGTAAAGGATTACGAGTGCCTGTGCGGTAAGTACAAGCGCTTGAAGCACCGTGGCGTCATCTGCGAGAAGTGCGGCGTTGAAGTCGCGCTGGCTAAAGTTCGTCGTGAGCGCATGGCGCACATCGAACTGGCCTCGCCAGTTGCCCACATCTGGTTCCTGAAGTCGCTGCCGTCGCGTATCGGCTTGCTGATGGACATGACCCTGCGTGATATCGAACGCGTTCTCTACTTCGAGAGCTATGTCGTTATCGATCCAGGCATGACCACCCTTGAAAAAGGTCAGCTGCTGAACGACGAGCAGTACTTCGAAGCGCTGGAAGAGTTCGGCGACGATTTCGATGCCCGCATGGGTGCCGAAGCTGTCCGCGAACTGCTGCACGCTATCGACCTGGAGCACGAGATTGGCCGTCTGCGTGAAGAAATTCCGCAAACCAACTCCGAAACCAAAATCAAGAAGCTGTCCAAGCGTCTGAAGTTGATGGAAGCCTTCCAGGGTTCCGGCAACCTTCCAGAATGGATGGTGCTGACCGTTCTGCCGGTTCTGCCGCCAGATCTGCGTCCACTGGTCCCGCTGGATGGCGGTCGCTTCGCGACTTCCGACCTCAACGATCTGTATCGTCGAGTGATCAACCGTAACAACCGCTTGAAGCGTCTGCTCGATCTGTCCGCTCCGGACATCATCGTGCGCAACGAAAAGCGTATGTTGCAGGAAGCTGTCGACGCACTGCTCGACAACGGTCGTCGTGGCCGCGCTATCACCGGTTCCAACAAGCGTCCTCTGAAATCCCTGGCTGACATGATCAAGGGTAAGCAGGGTCGTTTCCGTCAGAACTTGCTCGGTAAGCGTGTTGACTACTCCGGTCGTTCGGTAATTACCGTAGGTCCGACCCTGCGTCTGCACCAGTGCGGTCTGCCGAAGAAAATGGCTCTCGAGCTGTTCAAGCCGTTCATTTTCGGCAAGCTGGAAATGCGTGGTCTCGCTACCACCATCAAAGCTGCCAAGAAGATGGTCGAGCGCGAACTGCCGGAAGTTTGGGACGTTCTCGCTGAAGTCATTCGCGAACACCCGGTTCTCCTCAACCGTGCACCGACCCTTCACCGTCTGGGTATCCAGGCGTTTGAACCGGTACTGATCGAAGGCAAGGCTATCCAGCTGCACCCTCTGGTCTGTGCTGCGTACAACGCCGACTTCGACGGCGACCAAATGGCCGTGCACGTACCGCTGACACTGGAAGCCCAGTTGGAAGCGCGTGCGTTGATGATGTCGACCAACAACATTCTGTCGCCAGCCAACGGTGAGCCAATCATCGTTCCGTCGCAGGACGTTGTATTGGGTCTGTACTACATGACTCGTGAAGCGATCAACGCCAAGGGCGAAGGTCGTGTGTTCGCGGATCTACAGGAAGTTGACCGTGTGTTCCGTGCCGGCGAAGCCGCACTGCACGCCAAAGTCAAAGTGCGGATCAACGAAACCGTAAACGATCGTGACGGTGGCAGCGTCAAGAACACTCGTATCGTCGACACCACTGTCGGCCGTGCGCTGTTGTTCCAGGTTGTTCCACCTGGCCTGTCGTACGACGTCGTCAACCAGCCGATGAAGAAAAAGGCGATCTCCAAGCTGATCAACCAGTGCTACCGCGTGGTTGGTTTGAAAGAGACCGTTATCTTCGCTGACCAGTTGATGTACACCGGTTTTGCTTACTCGACCATCTCCGGCGTTTCCATCGGTGTTAACGACTTCGTTATCCCGGATGAAAAAGCCCGCATCATCAATGCTGCTACTGATGAAGTGAAAGAGATCGAAAGTCAGTACGCTTCCGGCCTGGTAACCCAGGGCGAGAAGTACAACAAAGTGATCGACCTTTGGTCCAAGGCGAACGACGAAGTTTCCAAGGCAATGATGGCCAACCTCTCGAAAGAGAAAGTCATCGACCGTCATGGCGTCGAAGTCGACCAGGAATCCTTCAACTCGATGTACATGATGGCCGACTCGGGCGCACGGGGTTCTGCAGCGCAGATCCGTCAGCTCGCCGGTATGCGTGGCCTGATGGCCAAGCCGGACGGTTCCATCATCGAAACGCCGATTACTGCGAACTTCCGTGAAGGTTTGAGCGTACTTCAGTACTTCATCTCCACTCACGGTGCTCGTAAAGGTCTGGCGGATACCGCGTTGAAAACTGCGAACTCCGGTTACCTGACTCGTCGTCTGGTAGACGTGGCGCAGGATCTGGTTGTGACCGAGATCGATTGCGGCACCGAGCACGGCCTGGTAATGACTCCGCACATTGAAGGCGGTGACGTTGTTGAGCCGCTGGGTGAGCGCGTATTGGGTCGTGTCATCGCCCGTGACGTGTTCAAGCCAGGTACCGAAGAAGTTATCGTTCCTGCCGGCACGCTGGTAGACGAGAAGTGGGTCGAGTTCATCGAGCTGAACAGCATCGACGAAGTGATCGTGCGTTCGCCGATCAGCTGCGAAACCCGCTATGGCATTTGCGCCAAGTGCTACGGCCGTGACCTGGCTCGTGGTCACCAGGTGAACATCGGTGAAGCGGTCGGCGTTATCGCTGCCCAGTCCATCGGTGAGCCGGGTACCCAGCTGACCATGCGTACGTTCCACATCGGTGGTGCGGCTAGCCGGACCTCCGCAGCCGACAGCGTTCAGGTGAAGAATGGCGGTACCGTCCGTCTGCACAACCTGAAGCACGTTGAGCGAGTGGATGGCTGCCTGGTTGCTGTGTCCCGTTCCGGTGAGCTGGCAATCGCTGATGACTTCGGTCGTGAGCGCGAGCGCTACAAGCTGCCGTACGGTGCTGTGATTTCGGTTAAAGAAGGTGACAAGGTCGACGCTGGCGCAATCGTGGCCAAGTGGGATCCGCACACTCACCCGATCGTTACCGAAATGAAAGGTACCGTGACCTACGTGGGCATGGAAGAAGGCATCACGATCAAGCGTCAGACTGACGAATTGACCGGTATGACCAACATTGAAGTACTCGACGCCAAAGACCGTCCAGCTGCCGGTAAAGATATCCGTCCTGCTGTGAAGATGGTTGATGACAACGGCAAGGATCTGTTGCTGCCAGGCACTGACGTTATCGCTCAGTACTTCCTGCCAGCCAACGCCCTGGTCGGTGTTGCGGACGGTGCGAAAATCGCGATCGGTGATGTTATCGCTCGTATTCCGCAAGAGACTTCGAAGACCCGTGACATCACCGGTGGTCTGCCGCGTGTTGCCGACTTGTTCGAAGCCCGTCGTCCGAAAGAAGCCTCGATTCTGGCTGAAGTCAGCGGCACCATCGCATTCGGTAAAGAGACCAAAGGCAAGCGCCGTCTGGTTATCACTCCGAACGACGGTACTGATCCGTACGAAGAGCTGATTCCGAAGTGGCGCCACCTGAACGTCTTCGAAGGCGAACAGGTAAACCGCGGCGAAGTTATCTCCGACGGTCCGAGCGATCCACACGACATCCTGCGTCTGCTGGGTGTAAGTGCGCTGGCCAAGTACATCGTGAACGAGATCCAGGACGTTTATCGTCTGCAAGGCGTGAAGATCAACGACAAGCACATCGAGACCATCCTGCGTCAGATGCTGCGTAAAGTTGAAATCGCTGAATCCGGCGACTCGACTTTCATCAAGGGCGACCAGATGGAGTTGACTCACGTTCTGGTAGAGAACGAGCGTCTGGCTGGCGACGAGAAATTCGTTTCCAAGTTCACTCGCGTGCTGTTGGGTATCACCAAGGCGTCGTTGTCCACCGAATCGTTCATCTCGGCGGCTTCCTTCCAGGAAACCACTCGCGTACTGACCGAAGCGGCGGTAACCGGCAAGCGCGATTATCTGCGCGGCCTGAAAGAAAACGTTGTCGTGGGTCGTCTGATCCCGGCGGGTACCGGTCTGGCTTATCACAGCGAGCGTAAACGCCGTCGTGATGCTGACAAACCGTTGCGCGTAAGCGCCAGTGAAGTGGAAGCTGCACTGACCGAAGCGCTGAACTCGAGCGGTAACTGAGTTCTGCGATAAATGAGCGTAAGGCCCCGGTCGTTCCGTTCATCGAATCAAGACAATTTGTCGAGGTTGGATGAGCGGGAAGGTCGGGGCCTTGCCTTGACTGGGGACAAGATCCTCTTTAGACTCTTGTACCCCTAAA
The DNA here is from genome assembly GCF_018502625.1 of Pseudomonas hormoni. NCBI lineage: Bacteria > Pseudomonadati > Pseudomonadota > Gammaproteobacteria > Pseudomonadales > Pseudomonadaceae > Pseudomonas > Pseudomonas hormoni. Next base: position 5,053,833 of record NZ_CP075566.1, on the reverse strand, counting down.
TTTGGCGGGAATTCGTTCCTGCCATTTTGCTTTTCTTGCAAGACAATAGCGTCGCAAGACAACAGTGGAGCTAGTAGATGGCAACTATCAACCAGCTGGTACGTCAGCCGCGTAAGCGTATCGTCGAGAAATCCGACGTGCCTGCGCTGCAGAACTGCCCGCAACGTCGTGGCGTATGCACCCGTGTGTATACCACTACGCCGAAAAAACCTAACTCGGCACTGCGTAAAGTATGCCGTGTGCGTCTGACCAACGGTTTCGAGGTTTCCTCGTACATCGGCGGTGAAGGCCACAACCTGCAAGAGCACAGCGTCGTACTGATCCGTGGCGGCCGTGTAAAAGACTTGCCAGGTGTTCGTTACCACACCGTTCGCGGTTCTTTGGATACTTCCGGCGTTAAAGGTCGTAACCAGGGTCGTTCGAAGTACGGTACCAAGAAGCCTAAGTAGTAGTGGCTTTTTGTAAAAACAGATTTTCTATTTTTCTGAGTCGATAAGAGTAAGGTCGGAGGCGTCCCGAAAGGGCACTGATTCCGAGCGAACCTGAAGACCGTTTGAGGGCTTATCCATGCCAAGAAGACGCGTAGCAGCCAAGCGCGAAGTGCTTGACGATCCAAAATACGGCAGCCAGATCCTGGCCAAGTTCATGAACCACGTAATGGAAAGCGGCAAGAAAGCCGTTGCCGAGCGTATCGTTTATGGCGCGCTGGAAAAAGTTAAAGAACGCAAGAACAGCGACCCCCTGGAAATCTTCGAGAAAGCTCTCGACGCCATCGCTCCGCTGGTCGAAGTAAAGTCGCGCCGTGTAGGCGGTGCTACTTACCAGGTTCCGGTTGAAGTTCGTCCGTCCCGTCGTAACGCTCTGGCAATGCGCTGGTTGGTAGACTTCGCCCGTAAGCGCGGCGAGAAGTCTATGGCTCTGCGTTTGGCTGGCGAACTGTTGGACGCTGCCGAAGGTAAAGGTGCTGCAGTTAAGAAGCGTGAAGACGTGCACCGTATGGCTGAAGCCAACAAGGCTTTCTCGCACTACCGCTTCTAATTTTAGCGTCACTAATTTTGCGAGGGCTTTATGGCTCGTACAACACCGATTAATCGCTACCGTAACATTGGTATCGTTGCTCACGTGGATGCTGGTAAAACCACCACCACCGAGCGCGTCCTTTTTTACACTGGCAAAAGTCACAAAATGGGCGAGGTGCATGACGGCGCCGCGACCACAGACTGGATGGTTCAGGAGCAGGAGCGTGGTATTACCATTACTTCTGCTGCCATTACCGCCTTCTGGCAGGGTTCCGAGAAGCAGCACAAAGACCAATACCGCTTCAACGTCATCGACACCCCGGGCCACGTTGACTTCACTATTGAAGTTGAGCGTTCCCTGCGTGTTCTCGACGGCGCGGTCGTTGTGTTCTGCGGTACCTCGGGTGTTGAGCCTCAGTCGGAAACCGTATGGCGTCAAGCCAACAAATACGGCGTTCCACGTCTTGTTTACGTAAACAAGATGGACCGTGCTGGTGCGAACTTCCTGCGCGTGATCGGTCAGATCAAGCAGCGTCTGGGTCACACCCCGGTGCCAATCCAGTTGGCTATCGGTTCCGAAGACAACTTCCAGGGTCAGATCGATCTGATGGCCATGGAAGCTGTTTACTGGAATGACTCCGACAAAGGCATGGTTCCAGTTCGCAAGCCTATCCCTGCTGAACTGCAGGAACTGGCTGACGAATGGCGCGGCAACATGGTTGAGGCTGCGGCCGAAGCCAGCGAAGAGCTGATGAACAAGTACCTCGAAGGTGAAGAACTCACCAACGCGGAAATCAAGGCCGCTCTGCGTCAGCGTACTATCGCTGGTGAGATCGTTCTGGCTGTTTGCGGTTCTTCCTTCAAGAACAAGGGTGTTCCCCTGGTTCTCGACGCCGTTATCGATTACCTGCCTGCTCCAACCGACATTCCTGCCATCAAGGGTACTGACCCGGATGACGAGGAAAAGCAAATGGAGCGTCACGCAGATGACAGCGAGCCGTTCTCGGCTCTGGCTTTCAAAATTGCTACCGACCCATTCGTGGGTACCTTGACCTTCGTCCGCGTTTACTCGGGCGTGTTGGCCTCCGGCGACGGCGTGATCAACTCGGTTAAGGGCAAGAAAGAGCGCGTGGGTCGTATGGTGCAAATGCACGCAAACGCCCGTGAAGAAATCAAGGAAGTACGCGCTGGTGACATCGCGGCCTTGATCGGCATGAAGGACGTCACCACTGGTGAAACCTTGTGCAGCGCTGACAAGCCAATCATCCTGGTTCGCATGGACTTCCCGGAGCCGGTTATTTCGGTTGCCGTAGAGCCTAAGACCAAGGATGACCAGGAAAAAATGGGTATCGCTCTGGGCAAACTTGCTCAGGAAGATCCATCTTTCCGCGTCAAGACTGATGAAGAGACTGGTCAAACGATCATCTCCGGCATGGGCGAGTTGCACCTGGACATCCTGGTTGACAGGATGCGCCGTGAGTTCAACGTCGAAGCCAACATCGGTAAGCCTCAGGTTTCCTATCGTGAGCGCATCACGAAGAACTGTGAAATCGAAGGCAAGTTCGTTCGTCAATCCGGCGGTCGTGGTCAGTTCGGCCATTGCTGGATCCGTTTTGCTCCTGCTGACGAAGGTCAGGAAGGTCTGCAATTCGTGAACGAAGTAGTGGGTGGTGTGGTTCCTAAGGAATACATCCCGGCTATCCAGAAAGGTATCGAAGAGCAGATGAAGAACGGCGTAGTTGCCGGCTATCCGCTGATCGGCCTGAAGGCTACCGTGTTTGATGGTTCCTACCACGACGTCGACTCGAACGAGATGGCGTTTAAGGTGGCTGCTTCCATGGCGACCAAGCAACTGGCCCAGAAGGGCGGTGGTGAGTTGCTCGAGCCGATCATGGCGGTAGAGGTTGTTACACCTGAAGACTATATGGGTGACGTGATGGGCGACCTTAACCGTCGTCGCGGCATGATCCTGGGTATGGAAGATACGGTTTCCGGTAAAGTAATTCGTGCCGAGGTTCCGTTGGGCGAGATGTTCGGTTATGCGACCGACGTTCGTTCCATGTCCCAAGGTCGCGCAAGCTACTCTATGGAATTCAAAAAATACAATACGGCTCCGTCGCACATCGTCGAAACCGTTACCAAAAAACAAGGCTGATTCAGTCCTTTAGGCTAGGAGTTAATTGTCGTGGCTAAAGAAAAATTTGACCGTACCCTCCCGCACGTCAACGTTGGCACCATTGGTCACGTTGACCACGGTAAAACCACGCTGACCGCTGCTCTGACTCGCGTTTGCTCCGAAGTTTTCGGTTCGGCCGTTGTTGCTTTCGACAAGATCGACAGCGCTCCGGAAGAGAAAGCTCGTGGTATCACCATCAACACCGCGCACGTTGAATACAACTCGCTGATCCGTCACTACGCTCACGTTGACTGCCCAGGTCACGCTGACTATGTGAAGAACATGATCACCGGTGCTGCTCAGATGGACGGCGCTATCCTGGTTTGCTCGGCCGCTGATGGTCCGATGCCACAAACCCGTGAGCACATCCTGCTGTCCCGTCAGGTTGGCGTTCCGTACATCGTTGTCTTCCTGAACAAGGCTGACATGGTTGACGACGCTGAGCTGCTGGAACTGGTTGAGATGGAAGTGCGCGATCTGCTGAGCACTTACGACTTCCCAGGTGACGACACTCCGATCATCATCGGTTCGGCTCTGATGGCTCTGAACGGCCAAGACGACAACGAAATGGGCACCACTGCCGTTCGTAAACTGGTTGAGACTCTGGACAGCTACATCCCAGATCCAGTTCGTGTTATCGACAAGCCGTTCCTGATGCCAATCGAAGACGTATTCTCGATCTCCGGTCGCGGTACTGTTGTAACTGGCCGTATCGAGCGCGGTATCGTCAAGGTTCAGGATCCACTGGAAATCGTTGGTCTGCGTGACACCACCGTCACCACCTGCACCGGTGTTGAAATGTTCCGTAAGCTGCTCGACGAAGGTCGTGCTGGCGAGAACTGCGGCGTTCTGCTGCGTGGTACCAAGCGTGACGACGTTGAGCGTGGCCAGGTTCTGGTTAAGCCAGGTTCGGTTAAGCCGCACACCAAGTTCGAAGCTGAAGTCTACGTACTGAGCAAAGAAGAAGGCGGCCGTCACACTCCGTTCTTCAAAGGCTACCGTCCACAGTTCTACTTCCGTACTACTGACGTGACTGGTAACTGCGAGCTGCCGGAAGGCGTTGAAATGGTAATGCCAGGCGACAACATCAAAATGGTTGTCACCCTGATCAAGACCATCGCAATGGAAGACGGTCTGCGTTTCGCTATCCGTGAAGGCGGTCGTACCGTCGGCGCTGGCGTCGTAGCCAAAATCATCGAGTAAGCTCTTTTTGAGTGAGCTTTGATGAGTTGAAAAAGCCCCCGCTTAGCGGGGGCTTTTTTATTGGGTTGACACCTATCTGGGGCGTCTATAGAATTGCGCCTCCTTTTAACGGGCGTATTGCGCCCGGTGGGAATAGCAGCCGGAGTCTGAAATCCAATGCAAAATCAGCAAATCCGTATCAGGTTGAAGGCTTTTGACCATCGCCTGATCGACCAATCCACCCAGGAAATCGTGGAAACCGCGAAACGTACTGGTGCTCAAGTGCGTGGTCCAATTCCACTGCCTACCCGTAAAGAGCGGTTCACCGTTCTGGTCTCCCCGCACGTCAACAAAGACGCGCGTGACCAGTACGAGATCCGTACTCATAAGCGCGTTCTGGACATCGTCCAGCCAACGGATAAAACCGTTGATGCTCTTATGAAGCTTGATCTTGCGGCCGGTGTGGAAGTGCAGATCAGCCTCGGCTAAGACTCGGTCTTAGTCGTGTAACGCTCTGAAATGGGCGGCCATAGCGGGTGAAAGCCCCGTACACTCATGAGGTTTACAACATGACTATTGGTGTAGTCGGTCGTAAATGCGGTATGACCCGTATTTTCACCGAAGAAGGTGTCTCCATTCCGGTCACGGTCATTGAGATCGAGCCGAATCGCGTCACCCAGTTCAAAACTGAAGAGACCGATGGCTATCGTGCAGTGCAAGTCACTGTAGGCGAGCGTCGTGCTTCGCGTGTAACAGCTGCTCAAGCTGGCCACTTCGCTAAGGCGAACGTTGCCGCTGGTCGTACCGTAATGGAATTCCGCCTTGAAGAAGGCGAGTACCAGGCCGGCGATCTGATCAACGCTGAAATCTTCGCCGCTGGTCAACTGGTTGATGTAACCGGTCAGTCCAAAGGTAAAGGCTTCCAGGGTACGATCAAGCGTTGGAACTTCCGCGGGCAAGATAATACCCACGGTAACTCCGTGTCCCACCGCGTTCCAGGCTCTATCGGCCAGTGCCAGACTCCTGGTCGTGTATTCAAGGGCAAAAAAATGTCCGGTCATATGGGCGCTGAGCGCGTGACCGTGCAGTCCCTTGAAGTAGTGCGCGTGGACGCTGAACGCAATCTGTTGTTGGTCAAGGGCGCTGTTCCTGGCGCTACTGGCGGCAACTTGGTTGTACGTCCAGCAGCCAAGGCTCGCGGTTAAGGGGAAGCTGACATGCAATTAAATGTAAATGACGCTCAAGCGATCGAAGTTTCCGAACTGACATTTGGCGGCGAATTCAACGAGACGCTGGTTCACCAAGCAGTCGTGGCCTACATGGCCGGCGGCCGTCAAGGTAGCAAGCAGCAAAAGACCCGTTCCGACGTTCGTGGTGGCGGTAAGCGCCCATGGCGTCAGAAAGGTACTGGCCGTGCTCGTGCCGGTACTATCCGTAGCCCAATCTGGCGTGGCGGCGGTACCACTTTCGCAGCTCGTCCTCAGGATCACACCCAGAAGCTGAACAAGAAGATGTATCGCGCAGCAATGCGTTCCATCCTTGCTGAGCTGGTGCGTACTGATCGTCTGGTTGTGGTTCAGGACTTCGCTGTTGATGCACCGAAGACCAAAGATCTGCTGAACAAACTGACCGGCATGGGCCTGACTGATGTCTTGATCGTGTCTGAAGTAGTTGATCAGAACCTGTACCTGGCTGCTCGCAACCTGCCACACGTTGATGTACGTGACGTGCAAGGTTCCGATCCAGTTAGTCTGATCGCATACGACAAGGTGTTGATCACCGTGTCGGCCGTGAAGAAATTCGAGGAGCTGCTGGGATGAACCAGGAACGCGTATTTAAAGTTCTGCTTGGCCCGCACGTTTCCGAGAAGGCTACGGTTCTGGCTGACAAGAAAGGCCAGTTCGTTTTCAAGGTTGCAACTGACGCAACCAAGCTGGAAATCAAGAAGGCCGTCGAAAGCCTGTTCAGCGTGAAAGTAGAGCGTGTTACTACCCTGAATGTTCTGGGTAAGAGCAAGCGCACTGCTCGCGGTCTGGGCAAGCGTAATGACTGGAAGAAGGCAGTTATCTCCCTTCAGCCAGGCCAAGATCTCGATTTCAGCAGCAGTGCTGAGTAAGGAAGGGGTGCATCATGGCAATCGTTAAATGCAAACCGACTTCCCCTGGCCGCCGTTTTGTGGTCAAGGTGGTCAACCAGGAGCTGCATAAAGGCGCTCCTCACGCACCGCTGCTCGAGAAAAAATCGAAGACTGGTGGTCGTAACAACAATGGTCGTATTACCACTCGTCACATCGGTGGTGGCCATAAGCAGCATTATCGTCTGGTCGATTTCCGTCGCAACGACAAAGATGGCATCGCTGCCACTGTCGAGCGTATCGAATACGATCCAAACCGTACTGCTCACATCGCTCTGCTGCTGTACGCAGATGGCGAGCGTCGCTACATCATCGCCCCTAAAGGCGTGAGTGCTGGCGACCAGCTGATCGCAGGTGCTCTGGCACCGATCAAGCCGGGCAACGCTCTGCAACTGCGTAACATTCCAGTTGGTAGCACCGTACACGGCATCGAATTGAAGCCAGGTAAAGGCGCACAAATCGCTCGTTCCGCTGGTGCTTCGGCTCAGCTGATCGCTCGTGAAGGTGTCTACGTGACCCTGCGTCTGCGTTCTGGTGAGATGCGTAAAGTGCTGGCTGAATGCCGCGCGACCCTGGGTGAAGTCTCGAACTCCGAGCACAGCCTGCGTTCGCTGGGTAAAGCTGGTGCCAAACGCTGGCGTGGCGTTCGCCCAACCGTTCGTGGTGTTGCCATGAACCCGGTTGACCACCCACATGGTGGTGGTGAAGGTCGTACCTCTGGTGGTCGTCATCCGGTATCGCCATGGGGCTTCCCGACTAAGGGCGCGAAGACTCGTGGTAATAAGCGTACCGACAAAATGATCGTCCGTCGTCGCAAGTAAATAGAGGGATACGACAGTGCCACGTTCTCTGAAAAAAGGTCCTTTTATCGATCTTCACCTACTGAAGAAGATCGAAGTGGCGGCGGAAAAGAACGATCGCAAACCAGTTAAAACCTGGTCGCGCCGTTCGATGATCCTGCCACAAATGGTCGGTCTGACCATCGCAGTACACAACGGTCGTCAACATGTGCCAGTTCTCGTGAACGAAGACATGGTCGGCCACAAACTGGGCGAGTTCGCCGGTACCCGCACATATCGTGGGCACGTGGCTGACAAGAAAGCCAAGCGTTAAGGGGTTAGGAAATGGAAGTAGCCGCTAAGTTGTCGGGCGCTCGAATCTCCGCCCAGAAAGCCCGCTTGGTCGCCGACCAGATCCGCGGGAAGAAGGTGGGCGAAGCGCTCAACTTGTTGGCTTTCAGCAGTAAGAAAGCCGCCGAGATCATGAAGAAAGTGCTGGAGTCGGCCGTAGCCAACGCCGAGCATAACGAAGGCGCAGACGTTGATGACCTTAAAGTCAGCACCGTTTTCGTCAACGAAGGGCGTTCGCTGAAGCGAATCATGCCACGTGCCAAAGGCCGTGCTGATCGCATCGTCAAGCGGTCTTGCCATATCACTGTCAAGGTTGCTGACAAGTAACGGAGTCGAAGAGATGGGTCAGAAAGTACATCCCATTGGCATTCGCCTGGGAATCGTCAAGGAGCACACCTCCGTCTGGTACGCAGACGGTCGGACTTATGCGGACTATTTGTTCGCTGATCTGAAGGTGCGTGAGTATCTCCAAGACAAACTAAAAAGCGCGTCCGTAAGCCGTATCGATATCCATCGTCCGGCCCAAACTGCACGTATCACCATCCACACCGCTCGTCCAGGTATCGTTATCGGGAAGAAAGGTGAAGATGTTGAGAAACTGCGTCAGGACCTGACCAAGCAAATGGGTGTGCCTGTGCACATCAATATCGAAGAAATCCGCAAGCCGGAACTCGACGGTATGTTGGTTGCGCAGAGCGTAGCTCAGCAGCTGGAGCGTCGCGTAATGTTCCGTCGCGCTATGAAGCGCGCTGTACAGAACGCCATGCGCATTGGTGCCAAAGGCATCAAAATCCAAGTGAGCGGTCGTCTCGGCGGTGCTGAAATCGCACGTACTGAATGGTATCGCGAAGGTCGTGTGCCACTGCACACCCTGCGTGCCGACATCGACTATGCCAACTACGAAGCTCACACCACTTACGGTGTGATCGGTGTAAAGGTTTGGATCTTCAAAGGCGAAGTAATTGGTGGTCGCCAAGAAGAACTGAAACCACAAGCACCAGCGCCTCGTAAAAAAGCTGCTAAGTAAGGGGTACGCCAAATGTTGCAACCAAAGCGTACGAAGTTCCGCAAGCAGATGACAGGCCACAACCGTGGTCTGGCTCAGCGCGGTAGCAAAGTCAGCTTCGGCGAGTTCGCGCTGAAGTCTGTAGCTCGTGGTCGTCTCACCGCTCGTCAGATCGAGTCAGCGCGTCGTGCACTGACCCGTCACGTTAAACGTGGCGGCAAGATCTGGATCCGTGTATTCCCGGACAAGCCTATTTCCAAAAAGCCTCTCGAAGTTCGGATGGGTAAAGGTAAGGGTAGTGTGGAGTACTGGGTTGCCCAGATTCAGCCAGGCAAAGTCCTGTATGAAATCGAGGGTGTTTCTGAAGAGCTGGCGCGTGAGGCTTTTGCCCTGGCTGCTGCAAAGCTGCCGCTCGCCACCGCCTTTGTTAAACGGACGGTGATGTGATGAAAGCGAACGAACTTCGTGAAAAAGACGCGCCGCAGCTTAACGAGCAACTGCTCGGCCTGCTGCGCGACCAGTTCAATCTGCGTATGCAGAAAGCAACTGGCCAGTTGGGGCAGTCTCACCTGCTCCGGCAAGTTAAGCGTGACATCGCTCGCGTGAAGACTGTGCTCAAACAGCAGGCAGGTAAGTAATCATGGCTGAAGCCGAAAAAACCGTCCGTACGCTGACTGGCCGTGTTGTCAGCGACAAAATGGACAAGACCATCACCGTTCTGATCGAGCGTCGCGTTAAGCACCCGATCTACGGTAAATACGTTAAGCGTTCGACTAAGCTGCACGCGCACGACGAAACCAATCAGTGCCACATCGGCGACAAAGTCACTATTCGTGAAACTCGTCCTTTGGCCAAGACTAAGTCTTGGGCGCTGGTTGATGTTCTCGAACGCGCTGTGGAAGTCTAAGGACTAGGGGTCGGAGAAATTATATGATTCAGACTCAATCCATGCTCGATGTGGCCGATAACAGCGGCGCACGCCGCGTTATGTGCATCAAGGTGCTGGGTGGCTCCCATCGTCGTTACGCTGGTATCGGTGACATCATCAAGGTTACCGTAAAGGAAGCAATTCCTCGCGGTAAAGTGAAAAAAGGCCAAGTGATGACTGCTGTTGTAGTCCGCACTCGTCACGGCGTACGTCGTGCTGATGGCTCCATTATCCGCTTTGATGGCAACGCTGCTGTTCTTCTGAACAACAAGCAAGAGCCGATCGGCACCCGTATCTTTGGGCCAGTGACCCGTGAACTTCGTACTGAGAAGTTCATGAAGATCGTCTCGCTCGCCCCAGAAGTGCTGTAAGGAGATCCGACATGCAAAAGATTCGTCGTGACGACGAGATCATCGTGATCGCCGGCAAAGACAAAGGTAAGCGCGGTAAGGTGCTTAAGGTTCTCGCTAATAACCGTCTGGTTATTGGTGGTCTGAACCTGGTTAAGCGTCATACCAAGCCTAACCCGATGTCGGGCGTACAAGGCGGTATCGTCGAAAAAGAAGCTCCACTGGACGCTTCTAACGTCGCCATTTTCAACGGCGAAACCAACAAGGCTGATCGCGTTGGTTTCAAAGTAGAAGACGGCAAGAAAATTCGTGTCTTCAAGTCGACCCAAAAAGCGGTTGATGCTTGAACACTGCTAGGTAGAAGACCATGGCACGACTAAAAGAGATTTACTGGAAGGAAATCGCACCGAAGCTTAAGGAAGAACTTAAGCTCTCGAACGTGATGGAAGTTCCACGCGTTACAAAAATCACCCTGAACATGGGTCTGGGCGAAGCGGTCGGTGACAAGAAAGTCATTGAGCATGCTGTTGCCGACCTGGAAAAGATCACCGGTCAGAAAGTCGTTGTGACTTACGCTCGGAAATCCATCGCTGGCTTTAAAGTCCGTGAAGGTTGGCCGATCGGCGTCAAAGTGACCCTGCGCCGTGAGCGTATGTACGAGTTCCTGGATCGTCTGCTGTCGATCTCCCTGCCTCGGGTTCGCGACTTCCGCGGCCTGAATGCCAAGTCCTTCGATGGTCGTGGTAACTACAGCATGGGCGTTAAAGAGCAGATCATTTTCCCGGAAATCGACTACGACAAGATCGATGCTCTCCGCGGTCTGGACATTACCCTGACCACCACTGCCAAGAACGATGATGAAGGTCGCGCCCTGTTGCGTGCTTTCAAATTCCCGTTCCGCAACTGATTGGAGTAGGAAAATGGCCAAGATGAGCATGAAAAACCGCGAGCTGAAGCGTCAGCTCACGGTTGCCAAGTACGCCAAAAAGCGTGCAGCACTGAAAGCTATCATCGTTGATCTGAACGCAAGTCCAGAAGCGCGTTGGGAAGCTACAGTAGCTCTGCAGAAGCAGCCACGTGACGCAAGCGCTTCGCGCATGCGTAACCGCTGCCGCCTGACCGGTCGTCCACACGGCGTTTACCGCAAGTTCGGCCTTGGCCGTAACAAACTGCGTGAAGCGGCAATGCGTGGTGACGTGCCTGGTCTGGTTAAAGCCAGCTGGTAAGCACTATCAAAGTCTCGGTGTTCAGGATCGTGAGATCCTGACCGCCGGTGACCTTGAACTTGAATCAAGCCCCTTTTGGGGCTTGATTCATTTGTGGGGTGTGTCTAGAATACCCGGCTCGCCTGAGCCCGTGCTTTTTTCGCATGGATGAACTCGGCGACACGTAGTAGCCGCAAGGCTAATTTTTTTGTATTAGGAGCGTCTAGCCCATGAGTATGCAGGACCCGTTAGCGGACATGCTAACTCGAATCCGTAATGCCCAGATGGCTGAAAAGTCCGTCGTAAGCATGCCATCTTCTACTTTGAAGGTAGCTGTTGCCAAAGTCCTGAAGGACGAAGGTTACATTGCGGGTTATCAGATCAGCAGCGAAATCAAGCCACTGCTGTCCATCGAGCTGAAGTACTTCGAAGGCCGTCCGGTCATCGAGGAAGTGAAGCGCGTTAGCCGTCCAGGCCTGCGTCAGTACAAGTCCGTCGATGATCTGCCAAAAGTTCGTGGCGGTCTCGGTGTGTCTATCGTCTCCACCAACAAAGGTGTGATGACGGATCGTGCTGCGCGCGCTGCCGGTGTCGGCGGCGAAGTTCTTTGCACTGTGTTCTAAGGGGGGATAAGCATGTCACGCGTCGCTAAGAACCCCGTTAAGCTGCCAGCCGGTGTCGAAGTCAAATTCGCAGGCCAACAGCTTTCGGTGAAGGGTGCCAAGGGCACTCTCGAACTGAACATCCATTCGTCCGTTGAGATCGTTGAAGAAGCTGGTGAGCTGCGTTTCGCTGCTCGCAATGGCGATCAACAAACTCGCGCAATGGCTGGTACCACTCGTGCGTTGGTAAACAACATGGTCCAAGGCGTAAGCCAAGGCTTCGAGCGCAAGCTCCAGCTGGTCGGTGTTGGTTACAAAGCGCAAGCAAAAGGCACAGTGCTGAACCTGGCTCTTGGCTTCTCGCACCCAGTGGATTATGAACTGCCGGAAGGCATCACCGCTGAGACTCCTAGCCAAACCGACATCCTGATCCGGGGTATCGATAAGCAGCTGGTAGGTCAAGTGGCCGCCGAGATCCGCGACTTCCGTCCACCAGAGCCGTACAAAGGCAAAGGTGTGCGCTACGCGGACGAAGTCGTCCGTCGTAAAGAAGCCAAGAAGAAGTAGGGCATAGCAAATGACCGACAAAAAAGTTACTCGACTGCGTCGCGCTCGCAAAGCACGCCTGAAAATGCACGAACTCGAAGTCGTGCGTCTCTGCGTGTTCCGCTCGTCGCAGCACATCTACGCCCAGGTCATTTCGGCCGACGGCAACAAAGTCCTGGCATCTGCCTCGACTTTGGATAAAGAACTGCGTGATGGCGCCACTGGCAACATCGACGCGGCCACTAAGGTTGGCCAGCTGGTCGCTACGCGTGCTAAAGCCGCTGGCGTCTCGCAGGTGGCTTTCGACCGCTCTGGCTTCAAGTACCACGGCCGCGTCAAGGCGCTGGCTGATGCTGCTCGTGAAGCTGGGCTGGAGTTCTAAGTTATGTCAAATAACGACCAAAAGCGCGACGAAGGCTACATTGAGAAGCTGGTTCAAGTTAACCGCGTAGCCAAAACCGTAAAAGGCGGCCGTATCTTCACTTTCACCGCGTTGACCGTGGTTGGTGATGGTAAAGGGCGTGTTGGCTTCGGCCGTGGCAAGTCACGTGAAGTGCCTGCTGCGATCCAGAAGGCAATGGAAGCTGCTCGTCGCAACATGATCCAAGTTGATCTGAACGGCACCACTCTGCAGTACGCAATGAAGTCCGGTCACGGCGCTTCGAAGGTGTACATGCAGCCTGCTTCTGAAGGTACCGGTATCATCGCTGGCGGCGCTATGCGTGCTGTCCTCGAAGTAGCTGGCGTTCAGAACGTTCTGGCCAAGTGCTACGGCTCGACTAACCCGGTAAACGTGGTTCACGCCACTTTTAAAGGTTTGAAGGCCATGCAGTCTCCTGAATCCATTGCCGCCAAGCGTGGCAAAAGCGTCAAGGAGATCTTCTGATCATGGCTACCGTTAAAGTTACGCTGATCAAAAGCATGACCGGCCGCATCCCTAACCACAAACTGTGCGTAAAGGGTCTGGGTCTGCGTCGCATCGGTCACACTGTAGAAGTACTTGATACTCCCGAGAATCGCGGGATGATCAACAAGGCTTACTACATGCTGCGTGTCGAGGGTTAATCGATGAAACTCAATGATCTGAGTCCAGCGCCGGGTTCCCGTCGCGAAAAGCATCGTCCGGGCCGTGGTATCGGTAGTGGTTTGGGCAAGACCGGTGGCCGTGGCCACAAAGGTCAGTCCTCCCGCTCCGGTGGCACCATTGCTCCAGGCTTTGAAGGCGGTCAACAGCCGCTGCATCGTCGCCTGCCGAAGTTCGGTTTCGTTTCCCTGAAAGCCATGGACCGCGCAGAAGTGCGTTTGTCCGAACTGGCTAAAGTGGAAGGCGACATCGTCACCGTGCAGTCCTTGAAAGATGCCAACGTGATCAACGTCAACGTACAGCGTGTGAAAATCATGCTGTCCGGCGAAGTGACTCGCGCTGTTACCATCGGAAAGGGAATCGGCGCCACCAAAGGTGCGCGTGCGGCTATCGAAGCAGCTGGCGGCAAGTTCGAGGAATAAATGGCTAAGCAAGGTGCTCTCTCTGCGCTCGGCAAAGGCGGTATGTCTGAACTCTGGGCTCGTCTGCGTTTTCTGTTCCTGGCGATTATCGTCTACCGAATAGGCGCACACATCCCGGTTCCAGGTATCAACCCGGACCGACTCGCGGACCTGTTTCGACAGAATGAGGGGACCATTCTTAGCTTGTTCAACATGTTTTCCGGCGGCGCGCTGGAGCGGATGAGCATCTTTGCACTGGGGATCATGCCGTACATCTCGGCATCGATCATCATGCAACTGATGACCGCCGTCAGCCCGCAGCTGGAGCAGTTGAAGAAGGAAGGTGAAGCTGGCCGTCGCAAGATCAGCCAGTACACCCGCTACGGCACTGTCGTCCTCGCTCTTGTTCAGGCAATTGGCATGTCCATTGGTCTGGCAGGGCAGGGCGTTGCGTTCACTGGTGACTTTGGCTTCCATTTCGTCGCGGTATCCACTTTTGTGGCTGGTGCGATGTTCATGATGTGGCTGGGTGAGCAGATTACTGAGCGTGGTGTTGGCAACGGTATCTCGATGTTGATTTTTTCGGGTATCGTCGCCGGTCTTCCGAGAGCGATCGGGCAGTCTTTCGAGTCTGCACGTCAGGGTGATATCAACATCTTCGCCCTGGTTGCCATCGGTTTGCTGGCAGTAGCGATTATCGGTTTCGTGGTGTTCATTGAGCGTGGTCAGCGTCGTATTGCTGTTCACTACGCCAAGCGTCAGCAGGGTCGTAAGGTCTTCGCTGCGCAGACTAGCCACTTGCCGCTGAAGGTGAACATGGCCGGTGTTATTCCGGCCATTTTCGCGAGCAGCATTTTGCTGTTCCCGGCTTCGTTGGGTGCCTGGTTCGGCCAGTCTGAAGGTATGGGCTGGTTGCAGGACATCTCGCAGTCGATCGCTCCTGGTCAGCCGTTGAATATTCTGCTGTTTAGTGCAGGGATTATTTTCTTCTGCTTCTTCTATACGGCGTTGATGTTCAATCCGAAAGACGTAGCGGAAAACCTGAAGAAGTCCGGTGCCTTTATTCCGGGTATCCGTCCAGGTGAGCAGTCTGCGCGCTACATTGATGGCGTTCTGACTCGCTTGACCATGTTCGGTGCTCTTTACATGACGGCCGTGTGTCTGCTTCCCCAGTTCCTGGTGGTTGCGGCAAACGTACCGTTCTACCTTGGCGGGACCTCGTTGCTGATCGTCGTCGTGGTTGTGATGGACTTCATGTCCCAAGTACAATCGCACCTCGTTTCGCACCAGTACGAATCCCTGATGAAGAAAGCCAACCTGAAGGGTTACGGCAGCGGCATGTTGCGCTGAGTACCCATAAGGTTCGAGGAGTTGGTGATGAAAGTTCGTGCATCGGTGAAAAAGCTGTGCCGTAACTGCAAGATTATTCGCCGCGAAGGTGTTGTTCGAGTAATTTGCAGCGCGGAACCGCGTCACAAACAGCGCCAAGGCTGAGTGTGATTGTGCTTCAAGCCCGGTAGCTAGTGCGCTACCGGGTTGATTATTTGTTATTACAGCGATATTATCTCGCGCCCTATTTCTTGGCTTCCGGGGCGTAGGTAGCTGTCAATTGGAGTCCCACTGAATGGCCCGTATTGCAGGCGTTAACATTCCAGATAACAAGCATACTGTTATCTCGCTGACCTACATCTATGGTGTTGGTCGCACTACTGCACAGAAGATCTGTGCAGTGACTGGGGTAAACCCAGCCGCAAAGATCAAGGATCTGAGCGACGAGCAGATTGAACAGCTGCGTGGCGAAGTGGCGAAGTTCACCACTGAAGGTGACCTGCGTCGCGAAATCAACATGAAAATCAAGCGTTTGATGGACCTCGGTTGCTATCGCGGTCTGCGTCATCGTCGTGGTCTTCCAGTGCGCGGTCAGCGTACCAAGACTAACGCGCGTACCCGTAAAGGTCCGCGTAAGCCGATCCGCAAGTAATCGCCCCAGCGAATCGACAGGAAATTAATCATGGCTAAACCTGCTGCTCGTCCTCGTAAAAAAGTTAAAAAGACAGTGGTTGATGGCATCGCCCACATCCATGCTTCTTTTAACAACACAATCGTGACCATCACCGACCGTCAAGGCAACGCTCTTTCCTGGGCTACCTCCGGTGGTTCGGGTTTCCGCGGTTCCCGCAAGTCCACCCCGTTTGCTGCTCAAGTAGCTGCTGAACGTGCTGGTCAAGCTGCGCTGGAATACGGTCTGAAAAACCTCGACGTTAACGTCAAAGGTCCAGGCCCAGGTCGTGAATCTGCAGTCCGCGCTTTGAACGGCTGTGGCTACAAGATCGCCAGCATCACCGACGTGACGCCAATCCCGCACAACGGGTGCCGTCCGCCGAAGAAGCGCCGCGTGTAATCCAGGAGATTGTAAAGAATGGCTCGTTACATTGGTCCAAAATGCAAACTCGCTCGTCGCGAAGGCACCGATCTCTTTCTGAAGAGCGGCGTGCGCGCGATCGAATCGAAGTGCAACATTGAAGCAGCACCTGGTATCCACGGCCAACGCCGCGGTCGCCAGTCCGATTACGGCACCCAACTGCGTGAAAAGCAGAAGGTCCGTCGTATCTACGGCGTTCTCGAGCGTCAATTCAGCGGCTACTACAAAGAAGCTGCTGGCAAGAAAGGTGCAACTGGTGAGAACCTGCTGCAACTGCTCGAATGCCGTCTGGACAACGTTGTATACCGTATGGGTTTTGGCTCTACTCGTGCCGAATCCCGTCAGCTGGTATCGCACAAATCCGTCAGCGTTAACGGTCAGACCGTAAACGTGCCGTCGTACCAGGTTCGTGCTGGTGACGTGGTCGCGATTCGCGAGAAAGCAAAGAACCAACTTCGCATTGTCCAAGCTCTCGATCTGTGTGCCCAACGTGGCCGCGTAGAATGGGTAGAAGTAGACACTGAGAAGAAGTCGGGCGTTTTCAAGAACGTTCCAGCTCGCAGTGATCTGTCCGCCGACATCAACGAAAGCCTGATTGTCGAGCTCTACTCCAAGTAAGGGCTAGAAAATAGGTGCATCCATGCAGATTTCGGTAAATGAGTTCCTGACACCCCGCCATATTGATGTGCAGGTTGTCAGTCCAACCCGCGCCAAGATCACTCTCGAGCCTCTCGAGCGTGGTTTCGGCCACACCCTGGGCAACGCGCTGCGCCGCATCCTGTTGTCCTCAATGCCCGGCTGTGCAGTAGTCGAGGCCGAGATTGACGGTGTACTCCATGAGTACAGCGCCATCGAAGGCGTACAGGAAGACGTAATTGAAATCCTGTTGAACCTTAAAGGTCTGGCTATTAAGCTGCACGGTCGTGACGAAGTTACGCTGACCTTGTCGAAGAAGGGTTCGGGGGTGGTTACCGCTGCCGATATTCAGCTGGATCATGATGTCGAGATCGTTAACCCCGATCACGTAATCGCTAACCTGGCGTCTAACGGCGCCCTGAACATGAAGCTCACCGTAGCTCGTGGTCGTGGTTATGAACCGGCAGACTCGCGTCAGAGCGATGAAGACGAAAGCCGCAGCATCGGTCGCTTGCAGCTTGACTCTTCGTTCAGCCCGGTTCGCCGTATCGCATACGTGGTGGAAAACGCCCGTGTCGAGCAGCGTACTAACCTGGACAAGCTGGTTATTGATCTGGAAACCAACGGTACCCTGGATCCTGAAGAGGCTATCCGCCGCGCTGCAACCATTCTGCAACAGCAGTTGGCTGCGTTCGTCGACCTCAAAGGTGACAGTGAGCCAGTGGTTGTCGAGCAGGAAGACGAGATCGATCCGATCCTGCTTCGCCCGGTTGACGATCTGGAACTGACTGTACGTTCGGCTAACTGCCTTAAGGCGGAAAACATCTACTACATCGGTGACCTGATTCAGCGTACCGAAGTAGAGCTGTTGAAGACTCCGAACCTTGGCAAGAAATCCTTGACTGAAATCAAGGACGTTCTGGCCTCCCGCGGTCTGTCCCTCGGCATGCGCCTCGACAACTGGCCGCCTGCAAGTCTTAAGAAGGACGACAAGGCGACTGCCTGATCGTCGTAATCACCGAACGTCGTGTTTGGTAAGGAATGAACCATGCGTCATCGTAAAAGTGGTCGTCACCTGAGCCGCACTAGCTCGCACCGCAAGGCCATGTTTCAAAACATGGCAGTGTCGCTGTTCGAGCACGAGCTGATCAAAACTACACTGCCGAAAGCTAAAGAACTGCGTCGCGTTGCTGAGCCGCTGATCACTTTGGCCAAGACAGACAGCCTGGCTAACCGCCGTCTGGCTTTCGACCGTACTCGTTCGAAAGCTATCGTTGGTAAGCTCTTCAACGACCTGGGCAAGCGTTACGCTACCCGTGAGGGTGGCTACCTGCGCATCCTCAAGTGCGGTTTCCGCACTGGCGACAACGCGCCTATGGCGTACGTCGAGTTGGTTGATCGTGCTACCGGCGGTGAAGCTGTATCCGCTGAGTAAGACGTCAGTCTGAAACGAAAAACCGGGCCTTGTGCCCGGTTTTTTGTGGGCGATCGAAAAGTTTTGCCCGTACGACTCGTTAATTAGTTATTTTCTATCGACGCCTACAGGTTAATGAATTAGTCGGTGTAACGTTCCTGATCAATACTCCCTCTCAGCCGGTTAGCCGGCAGTTAAAGACTGACAGAGGAAGAGATCGCATGAGCCAAAATAAAACACTTACAACCGCCAGTGGCGCTCCTGTCGCCGACAACCAGAATTCTCGCTCCGCCGGCCCACGCGGCCCATTGCTCCTCGACGATTTCCACCTGATCGAGAAGCTTGCCCACTTCAACCGTGAAAATATCCCGGAGCGCCGCGTGCACGCCAAAGGTTCGGGTGCTTACGGGACGTTCACCGTCACGCGTGACATCACGGAGTACACCAGCGCCAAACTGTTTGAGTCCGTCGGCAAACACACCCCAACCTTCCTGCGGTTTTCCACCGTGGGTGGTGAGCGCGGTTCGGCCGACACAGAGCGCGATCCACGTGGCTTTGCCC
Source organism: Pseudomonas hormoni (assembly GCF_018502625.1). Classification (NCBI taxonomy): domain Bacteria; kingdom Pseudomonadati; phylum Pseudomonadota; class Gammaproteobacteria; order Pseudomonadales; family Pseudomonadaceae; genus Pseudomonas; species Pseudomonas hormoni. The sequence continues at coordinate 5,035,037 of NZ_CP075566.1, read as the reverse complement.
TGAAGTTCTACACCGAGGAAGGCAACTGGGACATCGTCGGCAACAACACGCCGGTGTTCTTCATTCGCGATCCGCTCAAATTCCCGGACTTTATCCACACTCAAAAACGCCTGCCGCAGAGCAACCTGAAAAGCGCGCAGATGATGTGGGACTTCTGGTCGCACTCGCCTGAGGCGCTGCACCAGGTCACCATCCTGTTTTCGGACCGTGGCATTCCTGACGGCTATCGTCACATGCATGGCTTCGGGAGCCACACCTACAGCCTGATCAACGCCAGCGGCGAGCGTCACTGGGTGAAGTGGCACTACAAGACCCAACAAGGGATAAAGAACCTCGCGCCGGCAGAAGCTGCACGCCTGGCCGGTACGGATCCGGATTACGCACAGCGCGACTTGTTTGGTGCAATTGAGCGCGGTGATTTCCCGAAATGGCGCGTCTGCTTTCAGATCATGACCGAGGCCCAGGCTGCGGCGCATTACGAGAACCCTTTCGACGTGACCAAGACGTGGTCGCAGAAAGAGTTTCCACTGATCGAAGTCGGTGAACTGGAACTGAACCGCAATCCGCTGAACTACTTCGCTGAAGTCGAGCAGGCGGCGTTCGGTCCGAGCAACATGGTGCCGGGTGTCGGCCTGTCGCCAGACCGCATGCTGCAAGGTCGCGTGTTCGCTTATGCCGATGCGCAGCGCTACCGTGTCGGCACCAATCACCAGCAACTCCCGGTGAATGCGCCTCGCAGCCCGGTCAACAGCTACCAGCGTGATGGCTCCATGGCGTTTGGCAGCAATGGCGGAGCTGCGCCGAACTACGAGCCGAACAGCTACGTCGAGTCGCCGAAACAGGCACCTCGCTATGCTGAGCCAGCTCTGGCATTGAGTGGCGCGGCTGATCGTTACGATCATCGCGAAGACACCGACTACTACAGCCATGCCGGTGCGCTGTTCCGACTCATGAGTGATGAGCAGAAGGCGCTGTTGGTCAACAACATTGCCGGGGCGATGGCTGGTGTTTCAAGTGATGTGGTTGATCGCCAATTGCAGCATTTCTTCAAGGCCGACCCGGCGTATGGAGAAGCAATCGCAAAGGCACTCAACGTACAGATTAACGAAGTCTAAACGAGAAGCAGAACCGCCCTCATTTGGGCGGTTTTTGCGCTATTTAAACCACTTTTCTCAGAACATCTTCGCTTTTATCGCGCAAACCAAGTGACCAAACAGTCGCTGTGGTTCAAACTACAAACTTTCAAGCAGGGAGATGTAGGGCGATGCAAGGCCACCCAGACGTAATCGATTACCTCAACACGTTGCTGACCGGCGAACTGGCGGCGCGTGATCAATATTTCGTCCATTCGCGGATGTATGAGGACTGGGGTTTCACCAAGCTCTACGAACGTATCAACCACGAAATGGAAGAGGAAGCCGGGCACGCTGATGCCCTGATGCGCCGTATCCTGATGCTTGAAGGTACGCCGCGCATGCGTCCGGACGACCTTGATGTTGGCACCACTGTGCCAGACATGCTCGCTGCTGACCTGCGCCTGGAATACAAAGTCCGCGCCGCACTCTGCAAGGGCATCAAGCTCTGCGAGCAGCATAAGGACTATGTCAGTCGCGAGATGCTGCGGGTTCAATTACATGACACCGAAGAAGACCACACCTACTGGCTTGAAAAGCAGATGGGTCTGATCAAATTGATCGGTCTCGAGAACTACCTGCAATCTCACGCCTGATTGCTCCCGATACAAAAAAAGCCCCTGTCACCGACAAAGTGACAGGGGCTTTTTTATGGGCCTGATTCAGGCCTTGTCGCGAGCCAGCAGCGGCTTGAGGTAGAAGCCGGTGTGAGACTGCTTCATCTCGGAGACTTCTTCAGGCGTACCGACCGCAATGATCTGCCCGCCCTTGGAACCACCTTCCGGCCCAAGATCCACCAACCAGTCAGCCGTCTTGATCACATCCAGATTGTGCTCGATCACCACCACGGTGTTGCCGTGGTCGCGCAGACGATGCAGCACGTCGAGCAGTTGCTGGATATCCGCGAAGTGCAGGCCAGTGGTTGGCTCATCAAGAATATAGAGCGTCTTGCCGGTATCACGCTTGGACAGTTCGCGGGACAGTTTCACCCGCTGCGCTTCACCACCAGACAGCGTGGTCGCCGATTGCCCGAGCTTGATGTACGACAGGCCGACATCCATCAACGTCTGAAGCTTGCGCGCCAGTGCCGGCACCGCGTCGAAGAACACCCGAGCTTCCTCGATGGTCATCTCGAGGGTTTCATGGATGCTCTTGCCCTTGTACTTGATCTCCAGCGTTTCGCGGTTGTAGCGCTTGCTCTTGCAGACATCGCACGGAACATAGATGTCCGGCAGGAAGTGCATTTCAACCTTGATCAGACCATCGCCCTGACAGGCCTCGCAGCGTCCGCCCTTCACGTTGAAGGAGAAACGCCCCGGCCCGTAACCGCGCGAACGTGATTCCGGCACGCCGGCGAACAGCTCGCGAATCGGTGTGAACAACCCGGTGTACGTCGCCGGGTTGGAGCGTGGGGTGCGGCCGATCGGGCTCTGGTCGATGTCGACGACCTTGTCCAGATGCTCCAGTCCTTTGATGCTGTCGTGAGCCGATGCTTCCAGCGTCGTTGCACCGTTGAGTGCGGTAGCGCTCAACGGAAACAGTGTGTTGTTGATCAGTGTCGATTTGCCCGAGCCAGACACGCCGGTGACACAGGTCAGCAGGCCAATCGGAATGTCCAGATCGACGTTGCGCAGGTTGTTGCCGCGAGCGCCCTTGAGGGACAGCGACAACTTCTTGTTACGTGGTGTGCGTTTGGCCGGTACGGCGATCTTCACCCGGCCCGACAAGTACTTGCCGGTCAGCGAGTCTGGGTGAGCCATGACCTCGGCCGGCGTGCCTTCGGCGACGATATGCCCGCCATGCACGCCAGCACCCGGGCCGATATCCACCACATAGTCAGCCAGGCGAATCGCATCTTCATCGTGCTCGACCACGATCACCGTGTTGCCGATATCGCGCAGGTGCTTGAGCGTGCCAAGCAATCGATCGTTATCACGTTGGTGCAGACCAATCGACGGTTCATCGAGGATGTACAGAACGCCAACCAGACCGGCGCCGATCTGACTGGCCAGACGAATCCGCTGAGCTTCACCGCCAGACAACGTGTCGGCACTGCGATCCAGCGACAGATAGTCGAGGCCGACGTTGACCAGGAACTGCAGACGCTCGCGGATTTCCTTGAGGATCTTGTCGGCAATTTCACCGCGACGCCCGGTCAGCTTCAGCACACCGAAGTATTCGCACGCATCGCCAATCGGCAGATTGGTGACGGCCGGCAAAGTCTTCTCGCCCACCCAGACATGCCGCGCCTCACGACGCAGACGTGTGCCACGGCAATCCGGGCACGGCTGGGTACTGAGGAACTTGGCCAGCTCTTCGCGCACGGAGGCCGATTCGGTTTCGCGGTAGCGACGTTCCAGGTTCGGTACGATGCCTTCGAACGGGTGCGAGCGTTTGACGATGTCGCCACGGTCGTTCAGGTACTTGAAATCGACGTTTTGCGAGCCGCTGCCGTGCAGGATGAATTTCTGCTGATCGGCCGGCAGGTCGTTGAACGGTACTTCGAGGCTGAACTTGTAATGCGACGCCAGCGACCCGAGCATCTGGAAGTAATAGACGTTGCGCCTGTCCCAGCCGCGGATCGCGCCCTCAGCCAGGGTCAGTTCGCCATTGACCAATCGCTTGATGTCGAAGAACTGCTTCACGCCCAGGCCATCGCACGTCGGGCAGGCGCCGGCCGGGTTGTTGAAGGAGAACAGTTTGGGTTCCAGCTCGCTGATGGCATGGCCGCAAATCGGGCAGGCGAAGCGCGCGGAGAAGATGATTTCTTCACCCGGCTCATCGTCCATCGGCGCAACCAGGGCAATGCCGTCCGCCAGCTTCAGCGCGGTCTCGAACGATTCGGCGAGGCGCTGTTGCAGGTCGGCGCGAACCTTGAAGCGGTCGACTATTACATCAATCGAATGCTTCTTTTGTTTATCCAGCTTCGGCAGTTCATCCAGCTCGCAGATCCTGCCGTTGACCCGGGCCCGTACAAAGCCCTGGGCGCGCAGCTCTTCGAAGACCGAAAGGTGTTCACCTTTGCGCTCGCGAATCACCGGCGCCAGCAGCATCAGCTTGCTGCCCTCCGGTTGCGCGAGGACCAGGTCGACCATCTGGCTGACAGTCTGCGCTTCCAGCGGAATGTCGTGATCCGGGCAGCGCGGAATACCCACGCGAGCGTAAAGCAGGCGCAGGTAGTCGTAGATTTCGGTGATGGTGCCGACGGTCGAGCGCGGGTTATGCGAGGTCGACTTCTGCTCGATGGAAATGGCTGGCGACAGGCCTTCAATGGTGTCGACGTCAGGTTTTTCCATCATCGACAAAAACTGCCGGGCATAGGCCGACAGCGATTCGACATAGCGGCGCTGGCCTTCGGCGTACAGCGTGTCGAATGCCAGGGACGATTTGCCGGATCCGGACAGGCCGGTGATGACGATCAGTTTGTCCCGTGGCAGGGTCAGGTCGATGTTCTTCAGGTTGTGGGTTCGGGCCCCACGAATCAGGATCTTGTCCAAAGTGGCCTCGCTCGGCGGGCGTCGAAAACGTAGGAGTATACGGCCAAATACTGGATGGATGCACACTATCAAACGAGTGGGTGACTGTCGTACATGAAGAGTCTGTCAGCGAAGCGCGTCAAAGCGTCGCGATATACCCTGTCAATCGATGGGACTGGTAGAATCGCCGCCGGTTCACATGAGGTTTTTCCATGCACGATCCCCACAGCGAACGCATGAGTGGCAGTGAGACCCGCGCAGCAAGCGGTCTGGCCCTCGTGTTCGCCTTCCGTATGCTTGGCATGTTCATGGTGTTGCCGGTATTGGCGACCTATGGGATGGATCTGGCAGGAGCGACCCCGGCCCTCATCGGGCTGGCGATTGGCGCTTACGGCCTGACCCAGGCGATTTTTCAGATTCCTTTCGGTTTCATTTCCGACCGCATCGGGCGCCGCCCGGTGATTTACCTGGGGCTGATCGTCTTCGCCCTCGGCAGCGTGCTGGCGGCCAATGCCGATTCGATCTGGGGCGTTATCGCCGGACGAATCCTGCAAGGCGCCGGGGCCATTTCCGCGGCCGTGATGGCGTTGCTGTCAGACCTGACCCGGGAACAGCATCGGACGAAAGCCATGGCCATGATCGGCATGACGATCGGTCTGTCGTTCGCGGTCGCCATGGTGGTAGGACCGTTGCTGACCCGTGCTTTCGGACTGTCCGGACTGTTTCTCGCCACGGGTGGCATGGCGCTGTTTGGCATCGTGATTGTGATGTTCATGGTGCCGCGTTCCACCGGGCCGTTGCAGCATCGCGAGTCCGGCGTCGCACGCCAGGCGCTGATGCCGACGCTCAAACACCCGGACCTGCTGCGCCTGGACCTGGGCATTTTTGTGTTGCACGCGATGTTGATGTCGAGCTTCGTTGCATTGCCGCTGGCCCTGGTCGAAAAAGCCGGGCTGCCCAAAGAGCAGCACTGGTGGGTCTATTTGACCGCGCTGCTGATTTCTTTCTTCGCCATGATCCCGTTCATTATCTACGGCGAGAAGAAACGCAAAATGAAACGAGTTTTATTGGGCGCGGTGCTGACGCTGATGCTCACTGAGCTATTCTTCTGGCAGTTCGGCGATAGCTTGCGGGCTCTGGTGATCGGGACGGTGGTGTTCTTTACCGCGTTCAATCTGCTGGAAGCTTCGTTGCCATCGCTGATCAGCAAGGTTTCACCGGCCGGCGGCAAGGGCACGGCGATGGGGGTTTATTCCACCAGCCAGTTCCTCGGTTCGGCGCTGGGCGGGATACTCGGTGGTTGGCTTTTCCAGCATGGCGGTTTGTCGGTTGTGTTCTTGGGATGTGCCGGGCTGGCTGCACTTTGGCTAGTCTTTGCTGTTACCATGCGGGAACCTCCGTATGTGACGAGCCTGCGCTTGCCGTTGTCGCCCGAAGCGATTCGTGAAGCTGGCCTGATCGAGCGCCTCAAGGCCGTCGTTGGAGTAACCGATGCAATCGTGGTTGCCGATGAAGCGGCGATTTACATCAAACTGGACACCGAATTATTGGATCGCACTACCCTCGAGCGTCTGGTGAACAACCCGGCCGCGACAGCGTGCGAAGCCTAGGAGAACGTTATGGCCCGTGGGGTTAACAAAGTCATATTGGTCGGCACTTGCGGCCAGGATCCCGAAGTTCGCTACTTGCCTAACGGTAACGCCGTGACCAACCTGAGTCTGGCGACCAGCGAACAGTGGACCGACAAGCAAACCGGTCAGAAGGTCGAGAAGACTGAATGGCACCGTGTGTCGATGTTCGGCAAGGTGGCGGAAATCGCCGGCGAGTACCTGCGTAAAGGTTCGCAGGTCTACATCGAAGGCAAGTTGCAAACCCGCGAGTGGGAAAAAGACGGTATCAAGCGTTACACCACCGAAATCGTGGTCGACATGCAAGGCACCATGCAATTGCTCGGCGGCCGTCCACAGCAGGGCGACCAACAAGGCGGGGGCAATAACTATCAGCAGTCCGCTCCGGCCCCACGCCAGCAGGCTCCGCGTCCGCAGCAGTCGTCGGCACCACAACAGTCGCGTCCGGCTCCACAGCAGCAGGCCGCTCCTCAGCCGGCTCCGGATTTCGACAGCTTTGATGACGATATCCCGTTCTAAAAAGCGGCTATTCGGTCAGTAACAAAAAAAGCGAAGCCAGTGATCTGGCTTCGCTTTTTTGTGGGCGCCGTTAACTGGATAAAGCAGTCACATTGGCCCGCGCCGAGTGCAGTTTCTTGTAGCTGTCGATCAGGCGCAGGTGTCTATCGAGCCCCTCCAGTTTCATGCTGGTCGGCGTCAAGCCATGGAAACGCACGCTACCGTCCACCGAGCCGATCGCTGCATCCATCCGCTCGTTGCCAAACATCCGGCGGAAATTGGCCTCGTAGTCTTCCAGTTCCAGGTCTTCGTCCAGCTTCATCTCCAGCACCACATTGACGGCTTGGTAGAACAAGCCACGTTCAACCGTGTTGTCGTTGTACTGCAGGAACATTTCCACCGCCTCTTTTGCCTCTTCATATTGCTGCAAGGCGAGATAAATCAGCAGTTTCAACTCCAGGATCGTCAACTGACCCCAGGCGGTATTGTCGTCAAATTCGATGCCGATCAAGCTGGTGATGTCGGTGTAGTCGTCCAGCTCGCTTTCCACCAGTCGCTCAGCCAGTGCCTTCAGTTCGTCTTCGTCCAGGCGATGCAGGTTCAGGATGTCGGCGCGGAAAAACAGCGCTTTGTTGGTGTTGTCCCAGATCAGATCGTCTACCGGATAAATTTCCGAATAGTCCGGCACCAGAATACGGCAGGCCGTCGCGCCGATATGCTCGTAGACCGCCATGTACACTTCCTTGCCCATGCCCTCGAGAATGCCGAACAAGGTTGCGGCTTCTTCGGCGTTCGAGTTTTCACCCTGGCCGGAGAAGTCCCACTCCACGAACTCGTAATCCGACTTGGAGCTGAAGAAGCGCCACGACACCACGCCGCTGGAGTCGATGAAGTGCTCGACGAAGTTATTCGGCTCGGTCACCGCATGTCCTTCAAACGTCGGCTGGGGCAAGTCGTTGAGGCCTTCGAAGCTGCGGCCCTGGAGCAATTCGGTCAGGCTGCGTTCCAGCGCCACTTCCAGGCTCGGGTGCGCGCCGAACGAGGCGAACACACCGCCGGTACGCGGGTTCATCAACGTGACGCACATCACCGGGAACTCACCCCCCAGGGACGCATCCTTCACCAACACCGGGAACCCCTGTTCTTCCAGCGCTTGAATACCGGCCAGTATCCCGGGGTACTTCGCCAGCACGTGGGCCGGCACATCCGGCAGTGCAAATTCACCTTCGATGATTTCGCGTTTTACCGCGCGCTCGAAGATCTCCGACAGGCACTGCACCTGGGCTTCGGCCAGCGTGTTACCGGCGCTCATGCCGTTGCTCAGGAACAGGTTTTCAATCAGGTTGGACGGGAAGTACACCACCTCGCCGTCCGACTGGCGCACGTACGGCAGCGAGCAGATGCCACGCTCTTCATTGCCCGAGTTGGTATCGATCAGATGGGAACCACGCAGCTCGCCGTCGCGGTTGTAAATCTTCAGGCAGTACTCGTCGAGAATTTCGGCCGGCAGTGCATCTTTGCGGCCCGGCTTGAACCAGCGTTCGTCCGGGTAGTGCACAAACGCGGCGTTGGCGATGTCTTCGCCCCAGAACTGGTCGTTGTAGAAGAAGTTGCAGTTGAGTCGCTCGATAAACTCGCCCAACGCCGACGCCAACGCGCCTTCCTTGGTCGCACCCTTGCCGTTGGTAAAGCACATCGGCGAGTGTGCATCGCGGATATGCAGCGACCACACGTTGGGAACGATATTGCGCCACGAGGCGATTTCAATCTTCATGCCCAGGTCCGCCAGAATGGCCGACATATTGGCGATGGTTTGCTCCAGCGGCAGATCCTTGCCGGCAATGTAAGTGCTCGCCTCGGAACTGGACGCAGGCATCAGCAACGCCTGGGCATCGGCATCGAGGTTTTCCACCTCTTCGATCACAAACTCAGGCCCGGCTTGCACCACTTTTTTCACGGTGCAACGGTCGATGGATCGCAGGATGCCTTGGCGGTCCTTGTCGGAGATGTCCGCCGGCAACTCGACCTGGATCTTGAAAATCTGGTTGTAACGGTTTTCCGGGTCAACAATGTTGTTCTGCGACAGGCGGATGTTTTCGGTGGGAATACTGCGAGTGTCGCAGTACAGCTTCACGAAATAAGCCGCACACAACGCCGACGAAGCCAGGAAGTAGTCGAACGGACCTGGTGCCGAGCCATCGCCTTTGTAGCGGATAGGTTGATCGGCCACCACCGTGAAGTCGTCGAACTTGGCTTCAAGTCGAAGGTTGTCGAGAAAGTTGACCTTGATTTCCATGGGGGATTACCAGAATAACGGGCTAGACGATTTGGCCGCCATTATCCGGCTTTTCAGCGTTAAGTCTTGTGGTTGTCTGGTCCTTGATCAGGTTTACGCCTGTTTCACCCCAATGCCCGATGCATGGCAGCGGGCCTTTTCACGAATGATGAAATGTTCAGTCGAGTATCAGGTGCGGCAAGAACCGGCTGGAATCCTTGGTGATCAAGCTGTTGTCCTCACGCACACCAATCCCCGCCGCCTGATCGCCGATCACCCAGGAACCGATCAGCGTGTAGCTGTCGCCAAACTGCGGAAGTGGTGCGAACTCCTGAAGGATAAACGGCGCATCCGTGTAGGGCCCGTCCTCTTTGACAATCAGACCGTCGGCAGTTTGCAACTCGATGTTGGCGCCTTCCCGGGAGAAGAATGGCTTGCGCACCCAGCCCTTGGGCACCGCTTTGTTCGGCTCGGTATCCAGGTGGGCGGCGAGCAGGTTCGGGTGACCTTTGTTGAACTCCCACAGCAGCGGCAGGATACCTTTGTTGGAAATGATGGATTTCCAGGCTGGCTCGAAAAACTGCGTATCACTCTGGGCAATCGCTGCGCCAAAGGGCTCGTGGAAGATGAACTCCCAGGCATGCAGCTTGAACAGGTGAGGAATCCAGCGATCTTCGAGGTCGACGAAATGTCCTTCGCTGGTGAGGCCAATGTCTTCGATGTCGATGTGGCGTGATTCTATGCCGACTTTCTCCGCAATCAGGCGCAGGTAGTCGGTGGTGCCTTTGTCTTCGACCGAGTCTTTCATCGATGCAAAGTAGAAGGGCTGAGTCAGTTGCAGTTGGGCGAAGGCCTGATGCAGCTTGGTGTCGATGCTGTTGAACTGGTCGGCGTGCTTGGGCAGCAAACCGCGTTCAATGCACTGCTCCAGCCAGCCCCATTGAAACGCCGCAGCCTCATACAGGCTGGTCGGCGTGTCGTAGTTGAGTTCGAGCAGTTTGGCGGGTCCGCTGCCGTTGTAGGAGAAGTCCATGCGCCCATAAAGATGCGGATGGCCTTCGAGCCATGAAGTACGAACCATGTCTTGGAACGGTGCCGGAATGCTCAGGCGCGCCAGCAATTCCTCGCTCTGCACCACGCGGGCCACCAGGTCCATGCACATCTCATGAATCTCGGTGGTCGGGTCTTCGAGATCGTTCTCGATCTGCTTGAGCGTGAACTGGTAGTACGCGCTCTCGTCCCAATAAGGTTCGTCGTCGATGGTGTGGAACAGAAAGCCGAGGCTCTCGGCGGTCTGTTTCCAGTCATGACGCTCTGCGCAGAGAATTTTCTTCATGGCTCTGTTTCCTTAACTGCTCGACCCGCCGCCGCCCCAGCCGCTGCGTGCACTGGCTTTGCTGCCGAAGCCGCCACGGGAGGTGGACGAGGCAACGGAAACCGGTTTGCCGGCGGAGCGAATGGAGTCGGCGTAGTTGCTGCTTCCGTATCTGGCCTGATTGGATTTGGTAAACGTCGAGCCCTTGGCAATCCGTTGGCCGAGCGTTGAAGACGAATAACTGCCACGGTCATCGCGGTAGCGGTACACCGGCTCGGAATAGTAGCTGTTGCGGTTGTTGCTCAGCATGTTGCCGATCAGCAGACCGGTCAGCAGGCTGGTGCCGGAGAATCCGGAGCCGCCACTGTTCGCTTCCGAGGCGGGCAATTGAGCCTTGGCGGCGTCCACCTGGGATTGCGTCACCTCGCCATCGGCGGTCAGTTCGAAGCCACCCAGTTTCGGGATGAACTTGCCGGCGGAATCCTGCTGGCACCAGTCGGCGACGAAGTCGGCATCGCAATCGGCCTGGTTGTCGTACACCGGCGCAATGCGTCGATGCTCAGCCATGGCGGTCATGAAGGCGTCCGAGCAGACATCTACCGGAAGCTTTTCATCGGCGCATTGCTGCACGGACTGGAAGTTGTACTTTTTCTGTACCGAGTAAGTTTTTTCCGTCGGCCCGCAACCTGATATCGCCATGGCGACCGACGCAGCCAGCGAGAGCTGAACGTACTTGCTTCGTTTCATCGGGAGCTCCGTGCGCAATCAGTTCTGGGAAGGGGTCATGCAGGCGGCGTTCAACATGCCGACGCTGATAGCCACTGCTGCCACGTAGATGCCCGCAGCGATTTCGCCTTTCTTGATGCGCTCGGAGGTGCCCTTGAGCACCAGACTGGTCATCAGGAAAGCCAGCAATTGCACGAACGCGGCGATCACGGCCCAGACGACGAAGTCGAGAATGCTGATCGAATAGGCAATCACATTGCTGGCCGGAATCGCGAAACCGATGATGGCGCCGCCCAAGGCAATCGCGGCAGCCACGTTGCCCGAACGAATCAATTCGAACTCTTTATGCGGGGTAAGTCGGGTGTAGATGAACTGGAACAGCGCGAACAGCACGGCAGCGCCGAGGATGTACGAAACGAAGCCGAACACCGCGGCTTTGTTCAGGGAGATGGAGAGTGCTTCTAGCATGGACGTCTTCCTTTTTAGAACGTATTCAGGTCGGTTGTGTATAGCGAGATGCCCAGCGACGTGCTCAAACTGATGGTGCCTTCGGCGTCTTCTTCGACGGAAAACAGCAGGAATTCCCGGCGATCGGTCAGGCCGGTTTCGCGGGCGTACAGCATCGAACGGTGTTCGATGTGGTAGGACTCCTCCGGATTTTTCAGCTGTTCGCTCAGTGCCACCAATTCTGTCTGGCCATTTTCGGTGCCCCATTCGCGGGTGTATTCGACGTCGTTGTGGGTGTAGGTCGGCAGCCCGATCAGGCTTTGCGGGCCGGCCAGCCGACGCAGTTCCGCTTCGCTGCTGATGGTGACGTAGCTGAGGTAGTTGAACAGGATCACCGACTCGATCTGGCCGGCGATGTCGCCGGTGGTGTGCACTTGCAGCCAGTAGTCTTCGTCGTTCATGTAGTAGCGCGACAGCCAGGTCGACTGTCCGAGGTCAATGGTGCCGTTGCTCCAGATCTGTTGGGAGCCCGGGATGACCACGGCGGTTTTTTCGTCGAGCAGCAATTTAAGCGTGGTGTCGAACATCACGCCTTTGCCCAGCGCCAGACCCAGCGGGCCGGTGGCCGGCTGAGTTTCGCTGGCTGTCCAATTCGATTCCGTCTTCGCGTTCGGGGCCTCAAGCCCCATCAGCTGTTTAAACCATCCCATTGGAGATTTCCTTCAGGCGGGTGGAGGCGATATAGAAGAGTTCGCCGCCGTCAACGCGTGTCGCGCTGGGCGGGTTGATCGACGGTTGCCGGGCGCCTTTGGCGCGGTAGCCGATGAGTGTGGCGTTGTGGTGTTCTTTCATCTGCGTGTACAGATCGCCGAACGTAGCGTTGAACGTCTCGGGCAGTTTCATCAGGTACTGGGTGGCGCCTTGGCCTACGCACAGCAATTCGTTGATGACCACGGACGAACCCGGGTCCTGAGACGCGCGCACCAGCATCTCGATGGCCATGCTTGACGTGCACTCCAGGCTGGGCGCGTAGGCGCTGGCGAGCGCGGCGATTTCACTGTCATTGAAGTGCGCGACCACATGCCCGACAGGCTTCAGTTGATTGACCGCCAGCACCGTGGCCAGGGTCAGGTCGTCTGAATGGGTTCGCACCAGGACGCGTTCGGCGCCCGGAACACCCGCGCGCAGTAACAGCGCCACCGAGGACAGGCTTTCACCCTTGATGAAGGCGGCCTGGCCCGGCATGGGGTTTTCTTCAAGAGTGCAATCGCAAATGACGATCAGGTTGTCGTTGGAGGTTTCATCCTGAAGCAACAATTCAACGACCCGTTCGCTGGCTGCACCTTCCCAGCCGATGAGCACCGTATGCCCGACCTTGCCGGTGTAATCACCTTTGCCCTTCATGCCTTTTCTCCATACATCGATAACGCTGCTGGTGGTTTTACCAATGGCTGCCGTCAGCAGCGCAATGCCCCCGAGCATGACCCAGGTGGCCACGAAAATACGTCCCGCCGATGTCTGGGGCGCGAGATCGCCATAGCCGACAGTGAGCGTGGTGGTGAGATAGAAGTAGGTAAACGTGGCGGGGGCGGTGAGGTGCTGTTCGCCCAGCAACACCAGCCCCAGATACGCTGTGGTCAGGTGTACGCCCAGGGCAATCACCAGTCCCGCCCAACCGAACCGGTGGAAGAGGGACGAGGCGTACATGCGCAGCAAAAGGAAAATCGACATTTCGTCCCTGACTCCATGGGGGCTCATTCCTGGCGAGGTAATCGCCCCGGCGTCTGAATGCTGGAGTGCGGCTACCGAGCGGCATTAAACCTGCTGCGCGGTGCAGATAAAAGTACCTTGGCTGCAATAAATCCGGCGAACGCACCAAACAGATGCCCTTCGAAGGAAACGCCGTGACGGGGAAGGAAGCCAAAGATCAGGCCTCCATAGAGCAAGGCCACGACGCTGGCAGTGATCAGGTTGCCCCAGCTCCTGTGGAACCAGGCACGAGACAGAAGGTAGGCCCACAATCCGAATACCCAGCCGCTGGCGCCAATGTGCACGCCGGCAAAACCGAACAGCCAGACCAGCGAGCCGCCCAGCAGAATGATGATCGCGCTGACGGCAAGGAACCGGTTGAGCCCGTCGACAATGACCAGGGTACCCAGAATCAGGAAGGGAATCAGGTTGGCGCTGAGGTGCGCAAAGGATGCGTGTAAAAAGGGCGAGGTGATGATGCCGACCAGTCCGTGGACTGTTCTCGGCACCAGGCCGAATGCCACAAGGCTGTAGCCCGTCGCGACGTTGAGCAGTTGCAGCGCAACCATGAAAATGGCGAGGCTTGCGATTGTCTTGAAACCCTTCAAGGCATCCATCCTTGACCTCTATTCAACAAAAAAACAGCCCCTTGTAGGAGCAGAATGCTGTTCACTTAAGCGCGGGTGCCCACATTTTGTGGCGAGCGAGCTTGCTCGCGCTGGGCTGCGTAGCAGCCCCAAAAATCTGACAACCATTGTTGATTTTTGTGAGTGCTACGCACTCAAGCGGGAGCAAGCTCCCTCGCCACAGGTAATGCATCCGGCCCTTTTTACTCGGCCGATTTTTGCTTCAGGCGTTCCAGAATCGCATTGGCGCTGCCGGTATCTGGCGTGATGCCGGCTTCGCGAAGTTTGCGCTCAAGGTCGGTACCGGTCGACGCATCGGCCAGTTGGTCCTGCGCTTCCAGTTCAGCGGCGCGTTGCTGCTGCTTGGCTTGCAAGCGGTTCAGCGTGCCGACCGCGGTTTCAAGCTTGCCGTTGGCACCGCCACTGGCGATGGACGCACTGACCTGGGCTTTCTGCACACTTTCGCGCGCCTTGGCCATGTCCACTTGCTGACGCAGGCTTTTGATGCGGCTTTCAGCCTTGGTGATGTCTTTGCGCATGTTGTCCGCATAACCGCCGAATTCGGTGGCCTGCTTTTGCTCGACATCCAGTTCGTTGGTCAGGGTTGAAATGGCTTCGGCCACTTCCAGTGCCAGGTCTTCACGGTTGGCCTGGATCGCGGCCAGGGCCTTGGATTCCAGGTCCTTGATCTTGGCGTTGTATTCGCTGACGCGGTCGGCCGACAGTTTGTGCTTGGCCATGATGGTGACCAGCTCACGCTTGGCGTTGGCCAGCGCGCTGTCAGCATCGCGAATTTCCTGGTCGAGGATGCGCAGGGCCTGCTGGTCGACGATCGATTCGCCGACTTCATTGGCACCGCCACGCAGCGCGGTGAACAATTTGCTCCAGATGGACTGAGTCATTGGATATTCCCTATTCCCGAATAATTAATTGAAGAAACGTTCGAAGGCTTCGCTGGCGCGCTGGACGTTGTCGACGAGGGTTTTGACCTCGGTCACGACGTTGGTCAGGCTCGAGTCGGAGCTCAACGCGCCGAACATGTTGTAAACGACCTGTCCATTGGGCATTGACTCGATACCGATCGACGACAGCGGAAACATTTCCCGGCTGCGCAACACGGCATCATTGAAGACCGGCACGTCCTTGATCGACTCGACGTCGACCAGCACGGTATCGACGATGATCTGGTCGCCCACCACCGCGATGTAAATCGGCAAGCCACCGAAGTCGTTCATTTCCAGCTTGATGCTGGACTCGGAGCCTTGAACCAGGGAGAGGGTGATGTCGTTCGAGACCACTTCGTCCAGGGCTTGAAGGGCGCTGTAGAGGCGATCGATGTTCCAGTTGTTACCTGCGCTCATGTAATTCTCCGACATGAATGAGCCAGCCAGAATCGGTTGGCGTAGCTGTTTCTCCATCTGCTTGAGCAGGCTTCGGTTTTCGGGAAGCACCCAAGTCTCGTGTTTTACATAACCGGCGGCACCCAGGCCCGCGCGCATCTGCTTCATGTAGAAGCTCGACGGTTTTTTCGCGGACGGCTTCGAGCGCTCTCCCTTGCGGCTCGCGGAATCGGTCACAGACCCGGAAGCCGGATCTGGTGGAGAGCTGCTGTTCATGATGCTGACCTCGTTGTGAAAAACTCACGCGTGAGAAACACTACAGGCAATTTTCGCTGCCCTCAATAGCTCACGCGTGAGATTTTGTGACGGGCAGGCAAGGGCGGAACAAAAGAAGGCCAGTAGCGTATGAACGCTACCGGCCTTTCATTTTTCTGGGGCGTCGACTTGTAAACGCTCGACGAAAAACCTTAGCGGCTGGCCGCCACGAACTCGTCGGTGGACACCACGCTGGCATAGGCAAAACCCAGGGCCGACATGAACGCGGCGTGAACGTGGGCGGCCGGAACGGTGATACCGTTGAACTCCAGGTCACGGGAGGCGCAGGCGTCGTGAATGACCGTGACGGCGTAACCCATGTCGGCGGCTGCGCGGGTAATGCCGTCGACGCACATGTGGCTCATGCTGCCGACCACCACCAGTTCCTTGATGTCTTGTTCGTCGAGGATCGACTTCAGTTCGGTTTCGCGGAACGAGTTGACGAAATGCTTGAGCACCACCGGCTCGTCGGCACGGTTGAGGACTTTGGGGTGCAGCTTCGCGCCTTCGGAGCCCGGAGTGAAAAATGGTGCTTCGTCGGAAGTGAATTCGTGACGGATGTGCACCACCGAATCACCGGCATCGCGGAAGGCTTTGAGCAGGCGTACGGCATTGTCCGCAGCAGCATCCGCGCCGACCAGTGGCCACTTGCCTTGGGGGAAGTAGTCGTTTTGGATATCGACTACGATGAGTGCTTGCTTGGCCATGACTGTTTCCTCGAAGTGTGTGTTGGGTGTGGAATGAAGTATCGGGTCTGGCAGGCCGTCCGAGGATTGGCCGCACCGACAATAGAAGGGGGAAAACTGACAATGGACGCACAAAGGGCAATCGCCGAGCTGGGCGTGCTGATTTATCCGGGCGCACAGATGGCGGCGGTGCACGGGCTGACGGACTTGTTCGGGGTGGCGAACCGGATTGCCGCCGACCATCAGGCGTCGCAGTTACCGCTGTTGCGGGTCAGCCATTGGCAAGTCGATGGCGATCAGGCACCCAAGCGCGTCTACGACAGCCATCCCGCGCCGGACGGTGCATTGGTGGCGGTGTTGATCCCGCCGTCGATTGGCGGTTTTTCCGAAGGCCAGGCGCCGCAAGGCTTGCTGAGCTGGATTCGGCAGCAACATGCACAAGGCGCGACCCTCGGCGGTGTCTGCGTGGGCTCGATTCTATTGGCCGAAAGCGGTCTGCTCGACGGCCGCAGCGCCACCACCCACTGGACCTCGGCCAAGGCATTCGCCGAGCGTTACCCGGCGATCAGACTCAAGGCCGACACACCGATCGTCGACGACGGCGACCTGATTACCACCGCCGGGTTGATGGCCTGGTCCGAGCTGGGTCTGCGTCTGGTCGACCGACTGTTGGGACCGAGTATCGCCACCGGCACGGCGCGTTTTCTGGTGGTAGAACACAGCGACAGCGCGAGCGAATGCGGCAGTAATTTTTCACCTATTCTCAGCCATGGCGACGCCTCGATTCTCAAGGTTCAGCACTGGCTGCAAAGCACCGGGGCGACGGATGTGTCGCTGACGGCGATGGCCGAACGGGCAGGGCTGGAAGAGCGCACGTTCCTGCGCCGATTCCGCGCGGCGACCGGGTTGAAACCCACCGAGTACTGCCAGCACCTGCGGGTCGGCAAGGCCCGGGAAATGCTTGAATTCACCAACGGCACCATCGATCACATTGCCTGGACCGTGGGCTATCAGGACCCGAGCGCCTTTCGCGCGACGTTCAAGAAGATAACCGGGCTGGCGCCGAGTGATTATCGGGCGCGGTTTGGTGTTACGCCCTCAACCGTGGCTCGTTAGCCAGAACGCCATGCTGAGAGACGGCACCGAATGGCGATGACGAATGGCAGGGTGAAGACAGTTGCTCCCACATTAGAGCTGCGCGAGGCCTGGGTCGTGCAAATTGCCGGAACTGAATCAGGTGTCGTGCAGAATGAGACAGGCTCAGTGCTATCACCGTTTCGGCAACTGGTTGAATTGCTGAACCTTTCAGTCCCGCCACCGTTGGCCTGATCTCTGCACCCCTACAACTACATTCATCTAGCGCCGATTGAAGGGGGACGCATGACCCCAACAAACCGCAAAAAACTGGTAGTCGCCCATTCAGTGCGCCCCGACGCGCCACAACATGAAGTCGAAACCAATCGCGCGCTGGCCCGTTGGCTGGCGCATATCCTCGGGCTCAAATTCGGTGGCAGTTACGACCGCGAACGGCACAGCGGTCGAGACCTTTATCTGTTGCCCACCCAAACCCTGGTCGGTGCCGCTGCCGCGCGACAGCTCGGAGTCAGCGGACCGGAGGATTTGTGGGGTGGCTACGTCGAGCATGATTTCATCTGCACCAAAGCCATCAGCCACGGCCTGCGCAACAAAAACGCTCATGCCCCGCAAGGTTGGTCGCCGCTGTTTTCCGAACGGGTGCGCAGTGTGGTGCTTGATGGCCTCAGCGTGTTTTCCCTCGACGATGCGCGTCCTGCGGCGGAACACTTGCTCTACAGCGGCCCGATTCGCCTCAAGCCGATTCATGCCTGTGCCGGGCGGGGTCAGGAGGTGATCAACAGCCTTGATCAGTTCGACGCAGTCCTTGCCAGACCCGATGCCCAAACGCTGTTCACCGAAGGCGTGGTGCTGGAACAGGACCTGACCGACGTGGTGACCCACAGCGTCGGCCAAAGCTTCATCGGCGACAAAGTATTGAGCTACTGCGGTGATCAATACTTGACCAAAGATGGTCAGGGCGAGCAGGTTTATGGTGGGTCCAACCTGCTCGTGGTGCAGGGTAACTACGACGACTTGCTCGAGCTGGATCTGCCGGATGAGGTGCGATTGGCGATCCGGCAAGCACAGGTGTTCGACAACGCCGCGGATGAGGCCTATCCCGGTTTCTACGCGTCGCGGCGCAACTACGACATCGCGCAAGGCCTGGACACGAACGGCCGGCAGCGCAGTGGCGTGCTCGAACAGTCCTGGCGCATGGGCGGCGCGAGCAGCGCGGAAGTGGCGGCGTTGCAGAGTTTCGTCAATCACCCGGGCATGCGCGCCATCCGCGTGTCTTCGGTGGAAACCTACATCGATCAGGCGCTGCCGTCGGATGCCATCGAGGTGTACCGCGGGCCGGCGCAAAACAGTGAATTTCTTCTCAAGTACGTAACGGTCCAATCCTATGACGGCTAGAAGCGAAACCATTCAGATCGACATCGACGATGAACAGATGATCGGGACTTTTCTCAGCCCCAAGTCGAAAGTCCCCGGCGTGCTCTTCGTGCACGGCTGGGGTGGCAGCCAGGAACGCGACCTTGAGCGGGCCAAAGGCATAGCCGGTCTCGGCTGCGTGTGCCTGACGTTCGACTTGCGCGGGCACACCGGCGGCACCGGCATTTCGCTGACGCGAGTCTCCCGCGAAGACAACCTGCGCGACCTGCTGGCGGCGTACGACCGATTGCTCGCGCACCCGGCGCTCGATACCTCGGCGATTGCCGTGGTCGGCACCAGTTATGGCGGTTACCTGGCGTCGATCCTGACTTCATTGCGTCCGGTCCGCTGGCTGGCGCTGCGGGTGCCGGCGCTGTATCGCGACGAGCAATGGCATACGCCCAAGCGCGATCTGGACAAGATGGATTTGCGTGATTACCGCAGCACGCTGGTTCGCGCCGATAGCAATCGCGCGTTGCATGCCTGTTCGCAATTTACCGGGGATGTGCTGTTGGTGGAGTCTGAATCCGACGACTACGTGCCACACGCAACGATCATGAGCTACCGCGCCGCGTGCCAACAGACGCATTCGCTGACGCACCGCATTATCGACGGTGCCGATCATGCGTTGAGCGAGCCGGTTTCACAGCAGGCGTACACCTCGATTCTGGTGGACTGGATTACCGAGATGGTGGTGGGTGAGCGGTTGAGCATTATTCAATCCAAGTGATTTGTGGCGAGGGAGCTTGCTCCCGCTGGACTGCGTAGCAGTCCTCTTCTTTTCAGAGATAAAGGGGGCCGCTTCGCGACCCAGCGGGAGCAAGCTCCCTCGCCACAAGAGCCGTTATTACTTGGGCTTTTTCGCAATCCGCAGCGACTTCGCCTTGGCCTCGACGATCAAGTACATCACCAACGTAATCAGCAACGGCAAGATGAAATAAATCGCCCGATACGCCAGCAATCCCGCCACCAGGCTCCCCCGCGACACCTCATGCTGCAGCAACGCCACAAACACCGCCTCCAGCACCCCGAGCCCCGCCGGAATGTGCGTGATGACTCCGGCGATGGCGCTGATCAGCAACACCCCGAGCACCAGCGGATAATCCAGTTTGCTCGGCAGCAAGGTGAAAATCACCGCTGCCATCAACGACCAATTCAGCGCACCGAGTGCCAATTGCAGCACCGCCATGCGCAAGGAAGGCAGGTTGATTTCCACGCCCCGAATGGCCCACTCGCGTCGCGTGGAAAACCGGCACGCCGCCAGATAACCCGCGCTCACCAGCAACAACAAAATCCCCACACCTTGCAACGCACCACTGCTGAGTTTCCATCCGGGCGGCATGCGCACCAGTCCGCTGCTGAACACCGCGCCGGCAATCACCATGTAGCCGAACCAGTTCGTCGCCAGGCTCAGGCCGAGGATTTTCGCGATATTGCTTTTGCTCACGCCGAGTCGCGAGTACAGGCGATAACGCATGGCGATGCCGCCGACCCAGGCGCTGAGGTTGAGATTGAAGGCGTAGCTGATGATGCCCACCGGCAGAATCTGCTTCCAGGTCAGGTCCTGGCGAATGTAGGTGCGGCCGATCAGGTCGAAGCAGGCGTACACCAGAAAACTCACCAGCGTCAGCCCGGAGGCAATGATCAGCGTGCGCACTTTGAAGTCGGCAAGGTTGTCGAACACCTCGCTCCATTCGATGCGCTGGGCCAGCATCGTGAACAGCACGATCAGCGCCAGGAAAAACAGCATCGTCAGCGGTTTTTTCCAGCGGCTCAAACGCGACTTGTGCTGGCTGTCGGCGTGAGGCGCCGAGTGCGCTTCAACGCGGTTCATGATGGTCGCCTCCGTCGAGGTGGGTGAAGGGTTTCAGGCGCGGCTTGTGCGCCGGCAGCCAGCCGGCCCACGCCGGGAAGTGCCGCAGGAAGTGAAACACCAGGAAACCGACGGTCATGTGCCAGACCCGGCCGCGCGGGGATTTGTCCGCACACATGGCTTTGCAGTGGTTGTTGCTCAGCGTTTCGAGGCGTTCGAACAAATCGCGGTTGAAGGCGCGATCGCGGATCAGCACGTTGGCTTCCAGGTTCATCGACAGGCTCAGCGGGTCGAGGTTGCTCGAACCGACGGTGCTCCAGTCCTCGTCCACCAGCGCGACTTTGCCGTGCAGCGGGCGCTCGCAATATTCGTGGATCTGCACACCGGCCTTGAGCAAGTAGTCATAGGTCATGCGCGCCGCCAGTTTGGCCACCATCATGTCCGGCTGACCTTGCAGAATCAGCCGCACCTCGACACCACGGCGAGCGGCGTTGCGTATCTCGCGCAGCAGGCGATAGCCCGGGAAGAAATAGGCGTTGGCGATGACCACGCGGCGCTGGGCACTGCGCAGCACTTGTCGATAAACCTCTTCGATATCGGTCTGGTGATCGCCGTTGTCGCGGTACACCAAACGGACCTGGCCATCGTGGTCGCTGAAGGCCAGTTCCGAACGCCGCTGCCGGCGCCGCTGCCACCAATATTTGGCCCGCGCCGGGCGGCCGCTTTGCAGCAGGGCGAAATGATGAATGTCGGCCACCGCCGGGCCTTGCACTTCAACCGAGTAATCCTGCTTGGCCTCGGGGCCGAAGTCGGCAAGATGGTCGGCGGAAAAATTGATCCCGCCGATAAACGCGACCGTGCCGTCGACCACCACAATCTTGCGGTGCAGGCGCCGGAACCAGTTGGTGCGAAAGCCAAGACGTTTCGGCGCCGGGTCAAATATCTGAATGCGCACGCCGGCCTCGCTCAATGCCGTGAGATAGCCGGTCGTCAGCTCGCCGCAACCGAAACCGTCGAGGCTGGCGGTGACCCGCACGCCGCGCTGCGCCGCCTCGATCAGCACTTGCTGCAGCTCGTTGCCAACCTTGTCCTCGAACACGATGAAGGTTTCCAGGAGGATTTCAGTCTTGGCCTGGCGCATGGCCTCGAACACCCGCGGAAAATACCCTTCACCGTTTTCCAGCAGTTCCACCAGGTTGTTGCCCTGCCAGCCGTATTGGACGTCGACCACGCCGGGCTCACGGATCGGCGGGTTGGTGGACACGTGTTCCACGGTGGTTTTCTCCATCGGAGCGCTGCTCATAGCTCGATCTCCACCGATAGCGGTGCGTGGTCGGAAAGGTGTGACCAGGGCCGCGCCGCCAGGACTTTCGGGTGGCTGGCCTTGAGGTTGCGCACGTAGATGCGGTCCAGGCGCAAGGCAGGCATTCGAGCCGGAAAACTGCGCGCCGGTTTGCCGTGGTGTTCGGCGAACACCTCGCGCAAACCACAGGGCTTGAGCAGCGCATCGGCGCGCTGGCGCCAGTCGTTGAAGTCGCCGGCGACAATCACCGGGGCATCGGTCGGCAATTCTTCGAGGCGCTGGACCAGCAGCTTCAGCTGTTCGTTGCGATGGGTTTCGCGCAGCCCCAGATGGACGCAGATGGCGTGCAGTTCCGGGCCGTCGCCGGGCAGGCGCAATACGCAATGCAGGATGCCGCGGTTCTCGTGTCCGCTGATGGACACGTCGAGGTTGTCGTGGCGAATGATCTGGAATTTCGACAGCAACGCATTGCCGTGATCGCCCGCCGGGTACACCGCGTTGCGTCCGTAGGCGAATTGCGGCCATAGCGTGTCGGCGAGAAATTCGTACTGGGGCATCGTCGGCCAGTTGCTGTAGCGCCGGGGATGATGTTCGTGGGTGCCGTGGACTTCCTGCAAAAACACCACGTCGGCGGACACGCTGCGCACCGCTTCACGCAGTTCCGGCAGGATGAAACGCCGGTTGAGCGCGGTAAAACCCTTGTGCGTGTTGACCGTCAGCACGGTGAAGCGGCGCACGGCGGCCATGGCTGGCGGCTGATCATCGGCGGCGCTGAACGGCTCGGGCACATTCATGGCAGCACCCCTTCGGCAGCAGGCTCGCCGGGGGAGGTGGCGAGGCTCTTGTCGAGATGAAAGTGTTCGAGCAAGCGGCGGGCATCGAAGGGCGCGCGGACCTTGATGTCATTGTCGAAATAGCAAAACACATCCCGGGATTTGCGCGCCTTGGGCTTTTGCCGCGGTGCGATCAGTTGCGGGTCCGAGGGTTGCCGGCCGTGGTTCCAGGCGTCGATCCGCTCGCCCCAGCGCTCCAGCGCTTCGGGGGTGTAACCGCTGGCATAGAGTTCTTCGGCACCGTGCAGACGCAGGTAGACGAAGTCGCTGGTGATGTCTTCGCGATACGGCCATTTACCGGCCGTGTCAGCGATGACCAAGGCGACGTTGTGGCGTTTGAGCAGGCGGACAAACGCCGGGTCGACGAAGGTGTCGTTTCTGATCTCGACGGCATGGCGCAAAGGCTTTTTCTTGTACGCCCTCATGCTGGCGTGACCGGTCACGTGCGAATCATGCTGGCGGGCGAGGGTGGCGGCCTGTTCGGTGTCGTGGGGCAGTTGCTCGAGAAAGTGTTCGAACAGCTCGGCGTCGAATTTGAAGCTGGGCGGAAACTGCCAGAGAACCGGTCCGAGTTTTTCCTTGAGTTCCAGTACCCCTGAGGCAAAGAAATTCGCCAAGGGTTTGTGGATATCCCGCAGGCGTTTGATGTGGGTGATGAAGCGCGGGGCTTTGATGCTGAAGACGAAGTCTGCCGGGGTTTCGTCGTACCACTCGGCGTAACGTTCGGGCCGTTGCAGGGCGTAAAACGATCCATTGATTTCGATGCTGTTGACCGCTCGTGACGCGAACTGCAATTCGCGCTTCTGGGTCAGCCCCTTCGGGTAGAAGTCGCCCCGCCAGGGTGTGTAGCGCCAGCCTGAAATACCAATGTGAATCGCCGCCATGTCGCCTCCCGTCTGGTGGTCCTCGGTTGCCCCGGTCTTTTGATGACTGCGGGGCAAGCGAGAAAGTTTCGACGGCACTACGGACGGTAAACACACCATTTTTCGCATCTGTAGGAGCAAAGCTTGCTCGCGATGTCGGTTTATCAGTCAATCAGCATTGAATGTGACGCCGTCATCGCGGGCAAGCCTTGCTCCTACAAGAGCAATCAATGACCGGCGACGATGCGGGTCGAGCCTTCAGCCGGTTCGGCGTACACCGGGCCGAGACGATCCAGACGACCGCTCCACGCAGTCAACGCCAGCGCCACCAGCACCACCAGACCACCGATCCACGCGGTGTGGATCAGGCCCATGTGAGCGACGATCAAACCACCGCCCCACGCACCTCCGGCAATACCGAGGTTGAACGCGGCGATGTTCAGCCCAGAGGCCACGTCCACCGCGTGCGGCGTGTGATGTTCGGCCTGACGCACCACATACACCTGCAAACCCGGCACGTTGCCGAAAGCGACCGCGCCCCAGACCAGCACGGTGGCCAGCGCCAGCCATGGGTTGCCGGCGGTGAACGTCAGCACGAACAGCACGGCAGCGAGCAGGGCGAAGATGATTTTGAGGGCGCTGATCGGGCCGCGTTTGTCGGCCAGTTTACCGCCCCAGATGTTCCCGACCGCGACCGAGATGCCATAGACCAGCAACACCAGGCTGACGGTGCTGGCGCTGAAGCCGGAGATGTCCTGAAGAATCGGCGCCAGGAACGTAAATGCGATGAACGAGCCGCCGTAACCGACCGCCGTCATCGCATACACCAGCAGCAGACGCGGTTGCTTGAGCACCTGCAATTGCTGCAACAGCGAAGCCGGTTTGCTGTGGGCAATGTTTTTCGGCACGTAGAGCAGGCTGCCGATGAAGGCGATCACACCCAATGCAGAGACGGCGAGGAAGGTTTCACGCCAGCCGAAATGCTGACCGATAAACGTCCCCAATGGCACGCCGGTGACCAGCGCGACCGTCAGGCCGGTGAACATGATCGCAATCGCGCTGGCGGCTTTTTCCTTCGGCACCAGGCTGGTGGCGATGGTCGAACCGATCGAGAAAAACACCCCGTGGGCCAGGCCGGTGACGATCCGCGCAATGATCAGCGATTCGTAGCTCGGCGCTTTCCAGGCCAGCAGGTTGCCAAGGGTGAACAGCACCATCAGTGACAACAGCAACAGTTTGCGCGGGACTTTGCCGGTGAGGGCGGTCAGCACCGGGGCGCCGATGGCAACGCCCAGGGCGTAGAGACTGACCAGCAGGCCGGCGGACGGCAGGCTGACGCCGAGGTCCGCGCCTATCGTGGGTAACAGGCCAACGATGACGAACTCGGTCGTCCCGATGGCAAAGGCGCTGAGGGTCAGCGCGAGCAAGGCAATGGGCATGGCTGCAACTCCGGTGGATTGATTGATGGAGCGCAGTGTCCGGGTTTGGGTTGTGCGGAAAAATAGAGGGGTGGGCATTTGATATTTGCGTGAAGATCAAATATCCCGAGACTGAATGAAGCCTTGTGGCGAGGGAGCTTGCTCCCGCTGGGGAGCGAAGCGCCCCCAAAACCTGCAAATCGGTTAATTCAGATACACCGCGAGCAGTGGGTTTGCGACTGCTGCGCAGCCGAGCGGGAGTAAGCTCCCTCGCCACAGGGGATCGGGTTATCTCACGGACAAAACCGAACTTGCCGGGCATTTGCCAATCAGTTCCTTACCGACCCTTTTCAAGGAGCTCCCCGTTTTGCTCAAGTTCAAGACCGCGATGTTACTGGGGGCGTTGCTGTTTCTAGGCAGCAACGAACTGGAAGCCGCCACGCTGCCGGGGCTTCCCGCCGCAGCCGAGGAGCCGGCAAAACCTGAACCGCTGGTCCAGGGCGGTTTGCTCGGGGCGATCAGTTCCAGCATCGACGACGTTCAGGACAAGCTCGACCTCAACGAAAACCTGGTCGACGCGTGGCGCGTGCGGGCGGATCGGGCGGCGGATGAAGTCGACAAACTGGTGAACCAGCCTTCGTCTCGATCACCGATGAGCGTGGTCGGCGATTTCCTGTTGTTGTCCGGCGTCTGGCTCGGTGTGTTCGCCTTGCTCACGGTGCTCGGCGCACTGCTGGACAAGCGCTTGAGTGAAGGGCGCTTTTTTCGAAAACGGCAGCGCAGCCAGGACCTGCTCGGCTACCTGCTGCCATACACAATTCCCGCGTTGATCTGCCTGCCGCTGACGCTATACGTCAGCCATTTTCTGCCGAACTCGGTGGGCCGGGCGCTGGCCCTGTGTTTTGCCTACGCCACCAGCAGCGGCATTTTCTCCACCTCGATGTTCTTGTGCGTGATCGTCATGTTCAACACCGGGCACAAGCGCCGGGCGGTGCAGATCATTCGTGATTACTGCCCAAAACCGCTGTTTCTGATCGGCTTCCTCGCGGCGCTCAGCGACGCCTTGACCAGCCCGCAGATCGCCCGGCAACTGGGCGGTAACATCACCAGCAGCATCGCCGTATTTACCGGCCTGTTTGCCTCGATCATCTTTGGATTACTGGTGATTCGCCTGAGGCGTCCGGTGGCGCATCTGATCCGCAACCGGGCGCTGGCGCAGCGCTTGAAACAGCCTTCATTGCAGGAATCCCTGCGGATCTTTTCCGGGCTCTGGTACTGGCCGATTCTGCTGATGGTGATGGTCTCGGCGATCAACCTGATCGGCGTCGGCGAGGACAATCAGAAAGCCCTGCGCTGTGCGTTGTTCACCACCATTCTGTTGATCGCCACGGTGTTCCTCAGCACGATTTTCCAGCACCTGTTCAAATCCGGAAAAGCCCAGGCGATCCAGCGCAGCAGTGCCTACAAGGAGCGCTTTCTCAGCTTGCTGCATGCGCTGCTGCGGATTGTCATGGCTGTTGTGTTCATCGAAATTCTCGGGCGGATCTGGGGCGTCTCGCTGTTCGAGTTCGCCGAGCGCAACTCGGTAGGCCGGGCGATCAGCGAATCGCTGAGTAGCATGGGCCTGATCTTTCTGGTGACCTGGTTACTGTGGGTGGTGCTCGATACAGCGATTCAGGAAGCGCTGAAACCGCCGATCAATAAACGCACGACACAGCCCAGTACGCGGGTCAAAACCATCCTTCCGCTGCTGCGCAACGCGATCAAAATCATCCTCGTGGTGATCTGCGCAATCACCACCATGGCCAACCTCGGGATCAACGTCGCACCGCTGTTGGCGGGTGCCGGGGTGGTCGGTCTGGCCATCGGTTTTGGCTCGCAGCAACTGGTGCAGGACGTGATCACCGGCCTGTTCATCATCATTGAAGACACGCTGTCGATTGGCGATTGGGTGGTGCTCGATTCCGGGCATGCCGGCACCGTCGAAGGCCTGACCATCCGCACCTTGCGCCTGCGCGACGGTAAAGGGTTTGTGCACTCGGTGCCGTTCGGGCAGATCAAGGCTGTGACAAACCAGTCGCGGCAATTCGCCTATGCGTTTTTCTCGGTGCAGTTCACCTACGACACCGACGTGGACAAGGCCATCGAGCTGATTCGCGAGGCGGGGGAGTCGATCCGTGAGGACGCGTTTCTCAAGTACAACCTGCAAGGGCCGCTGGACGTGTTTGGCGTCGACAAAATGGACCTCAACGGCGTGGTGCTGACAGCGCAGTTCCGCACGGTATCGGGTGGGCAGTATGCGGTGAGCCGGGCGTTTAACCAGCGCTTGAAGAAGCTTGTGGATAACAGCCCGTGGGTGCATTTTGCGCAGACTTATCCACAGCAGGTTTTGATGCCGAAGCATGCGATGGCCGGGCAGGAAGACGATGGTCCGGCACCGGAGAATTCGCCAGTGTTGTTGCCTGATCAACCACGAACCCAGTAACAACACCTCCCTTGTAGGAGCGAGGCTTGCCCGCGAAGAGGCAATAACATTCAGCAGAGATGTCGACTGCCAGATCGCCTTCGCGGGCAAGCCTCGCTCCTACAGAGGGTGGTGGCGAGTCAGCTTAGTGTGCAGTTCAGCGGAACCCTGCTGATCCAGCTCCAACCAGAAAACCTGCTTCCCGGCGATCTCGGCAGCCGCCGGAAGACCATCGCGATACACCAGCCGATTACTCGCCAACGCCGGTACTTTCGCGCCGGGTAACAGCGTACCCGCCAGGTTCAGCGGATCAACCCCGCACACCGCGATCAGACTCCCGTCATGCGCCCGCCGCCGCACTTCCCGCAGCAACGGAATCGCCTCGGGCAAGGCAAACTGCTCACCGGCCAGACCACTGACGAACCGCCCACCGCGAATCTCCCCGCGCGCCTCCAGCCGATGGAACGTGCGCAGCAATTCGCGCCAGCTCGGCAACCAGTCCGCTTCGCGCTCCAGCAGGCGCCAGAACACCACGCCGTAGCGGCGCAGCAAGGTCATGGCGATGTGTTCCAGCGTGTCGCTCGGCGTTGGATGTTTGTTGTCCACAGTCGGCACTGGCGGCCCGCGTCGAAGCAAGGCCCAGCGACCGGCATCGTCCATGCCACCGATAAACGCCCCGCGCCCGCGTCGACTGCTGCGGGCCTGGCGTTTACTCGCCGGCGTAATCAGCGCCCGCAAACCGGCAAAGCTGTCGGCGTTTACCAGCCCGGCGCCGACCAGTTCCTGCAAGGCGATTTCCAGCTCCGAACGCAGTAGATGAGCCTCGTGAATCAGCTCATCGAAAAACAGCGCGCCGTGTTGACTGAGGGCTTCGTAAACCTTTTGCGTTTTCGGCGACAGTTCGCTGACCGGTGTCTGTTCGGTCAGACTGCTCCACAACCCGACCTGACTGCGCGGCAGCAGCACAATGGGCGTGCTGCGCAACGCGGTGCTGGCGCTTTTGCTGCGTGCGGTCAGGCGCGTCCAGACCAGTTTGCCGCTGCGGCACAGGTCATCCAGCCAACTTGCCGAATAACCTTTGATCCGCGCCGGCAGAATATCGCTGTCCCAAGCGGAAGCAGCGGCTGGGTAGCCTTCGAACTGCCCGACAATCGCGGGCAACACGGCGCTGCCCTGGCCCTGGGTCGCTGCAGAAAGATGCTGCCAGTCGAACAGAAAACGCATGAAATCCTGCAACGCCACGGGTTCGATTTCCCGCCGCAGGCGCTTGACCGTGTAGCGATGAATCCGCGCCAGCAGGTGCCGTTCGCACCATTCCTGCTGATATGCGCCGGGGGTGAATTGCCCGCGCAGCACATAACCTTCGCGTTCCAGTTGCGCCAGCGCCTGGGTGATGTGTATCGAAGGTAATCCCAGAGGTTCGGCAATCGCGCTCAGCGGCAACGGACCAAACGCGCTGAGTCGCGCGCGGATGACTTCCAGCACCGCCTCGCCCGGTTCCCAGGCTTCATCGAACCCCGGCAGCGCCTCCAGCGGTGGGAATAATTTCGCCTGTGGATAAATCGCCCGCAGGCACGTCAGTCGTTCAAGCGCCAGCCACAGAGATCGTTCGGCATCGACCTGCAAACGACTGGCGCGACCGCTCTCGGCAAGTGCATTCAACCAATCGAGCCACTGCGGATTGGCCCGCGCCTCGGCATCGCTGATGCACGCCAGACTCATCAGTGCCTCATGCATTTCATCAAGGCTGGTCGGCGTCGGCCAGGCCTCATCGCGCACCGCTTGAATCGCCTCGGCATCCAGTGCGCCGAGGTCGCCGGTGGACTGCGGATCGGTCCAGCGCCGGTTGAGCACGGCTTGGGTGCGGCGTTCTTCCAGTGGCGCGTCGTCAAGAAAGGTGTAAGGCCGGGCGCTGAGAATTTCTGCGGCCAGCGGCGAGGGCGCCGGCAGGTCGCGGCTGATCAAGCGAACGTCGCCGCTTTCCATGCGCCGCAGCAAGGTCAGCCAGCCTTCGCAATCCATGGCCTCGTGCAAGCAATCGTCGAGGGTTTGTTCCACCAGTGGATGCTCGGGAATCTCGCGCTCGCCGGCGAGGTTTTCCACGCAGGCGATCTGGTCGGGGAACACGCTGGCGATCAGGTCTTCGCTTTTCATCCGCTGAATCTGCGGCGCGACTTTGCGTCCGCCGGTGTACCTCGGCAACGCCAGCGCGACCCCGGCATTCCAGCGCCAGCGCACGCCGAACAGCGGTGCATCGAGCACCGCTTGAATCAGCAGGTGCTCGGCGCTGTTGCTGTGCAGGTAGCGCCAGACATCATCGAGCTCGAAACTGTGGCTGGTGGACAGCGACAGGACGATCGCGTCTTCGCTGGCGGCGGCCTGCAATTCGAAGTTGAAGGTGCGGCAGAATCGCTTGCGCAAGGCCAGGCCCCAGGCGCGGTTGATACGGCTGCCGAACGGCGTGTGGATGATCAGTTGCGTTCCGCCGGACTCGTCGAAAAAACGCTCCATCAGCAGCGTGTCCTGCGACGGCAGGGCGCCCAGTGTCAGGCGTGCGCGGGCGAGGTAATCCACCAGTTGTTCGGCGCTGGCGAGGTTCAGGCCGAGGGTGTCGGTCAGCCAGTCGAGGGCGGGCTGCAAGTTGCCGGGCGTGGCGCCGAGCAGCTCATCGAGTTGCGCTTGCAGGCGCGCCACGGCGAAGGACAACTCAGCGCTGCGCCCCGGCGCTTCACCGAGCCAGAATGGAATGGTCGGCGGCTGCCCGTGAGCATCCTCGACCCGGACCTTGCCGGTGTCGACCCGCAGGATTCGGTACGACGTATTGCCCAACTGAAAGATATCGCCGGCGATGCTTTCCACGGCGAAGTCTTCGTTGACGCTGCCGATGTTCAGCCCTTGCGGTTCCAGCAGCACGCTGTAGTCGGCGTTGTCCGGGATGGTGCCGCCGCTGGTGACGGCGGTCAGCTTGCTGCCGCGGCGACCACGCAACGTGCGAGTCACGGCGTCGCGGTGCAGGTAGGCGCTGCGGATGCCCTGACGACCGTTGTAGCCTTCGGCGAGCATCTGCAGTAGCGCCTGATAATGTTGTTCGTCGAGTCCGGCGTAGGGCGAGGCTTTGCGGAACATCTCCAGCAGCGCTTGCTCCGGCCATTCCTGGCAACTGACCTCGGCGATGATCTGCTGGGCCAGCACGTCCAGCGGCGCGTGAGGAATCTGCAAGGTGTCGAGTTCTCCCCGGCGCACGCAGTCGAGCAGGGCGGTGCATTCGATCAGGTCATCGCGGCTGGTGGCGAATAACCGGCCCTTCGGCGTGCCGCCGACCTGATGGCCGGAACGGCCAACCCGTTGCAGAAAACCGGCAATCGAACGCGGCGAGGCGATCTGACAAACCAGATCGATATCGCCGATGTCGATCCCCAACTCCAGCGACGCCGTGGCAATCAGCACTTGCAGGTCGCCGCGCTTGAGCCGCTGTTCGGCGTCGAGGCGAAACTCCTTTGCCAGGCTGCCATGGTGGGCGGCGACCGCTTCCTTGCCGAGACGCTCGCTCAAATGCCGGCTCAGGCGTTCGGCCAAGCGTCGGGTGTTGACGAAAATCAGCGTGGTGCGGTGTTCGCGGGCGAGGACGGCGAGGCGGTCGTAGACCAGTTCCCAGACATCATTGGCCATGACGGCGGACAACGGCACCGGCGGCACTTCGATGCCCAGATCCCGTGGGCGAGCGTGGCCGATGTCGATGATCTCGCACTCGCGATCACGGCCCACCAAAAAGCGCGAAACGGCTTCGATCGGTTTTTGCGTGGCGGACAGGCCGATACGCATCAACGGGGCTGCGCACAATGCCTGCAAACGCTCCAGGCTCAGGGCCAGATGACTGCCGCGTTTGCTGGCGGCGATGGCGTGGATTTCGTCGACGATGACCGTGCGCGTGGTGCGGAGCATTTGCCGGCCGGAGTCGGAGCCGAGCAGCACGTAAAGGGATTCCGGGGTAGTGACCAGAATGTGCGGCGCGGTTTTGCGCATCGCCGAGCGGTCTTTTTGCGGCGTATCGCCGGTGCGTACGGCGGTGGTGATCTGCAGTTCGGGCAAACCCATTACACGTAACTGCTCAGTGATGCCGGCCAGCGGGTTTTGCAGGTTGATCTGGATGTCGTTGGACAGGGCCTTGAGCGGCGAGACGTAGACCACCAGCGTTTCGTCGGGCAAACCGCCTGCGGTTTCCAGCCCGCGGTGAACCAGCTCGTCGATGACGGCGAGAAACGCGGTGAGGGTTTTGCCGGAGCCGGTGGGTGCGGCGATCAACGTCGAACGGTGCTGGCGGATCAGCGGCCACGCCCGGGCCTGGGCGGCGGTGACCGTCGGGAAGGTGCTGCTGAACCAGGCGCTGATGGCGGGGTGGAAGCCTGCCAGGGCCTCGTCCGTGGGGATGGGCAGATTCATGGAACAATTTATGCGGGTGGGGATGGGAAGATGCAAGTACCGCTCGGTTTATCGCCGTCCCTGTGGCGAGGGAGCTTGCTCCCGCTGGGCTGCGAAGCATCCCCAAAACCTGCCTCCTTGTTAATCCTGACACTCCAAACCGCCCGATTTTACGACTGCTTCGCAGCCGAACGGGAGCAAGCTCCCTCGCCACAGGGGCCGCAGTGAACCAAGGGATCTACACTTTACGGATGACGGTTGCGCACTAAACCCGCAAAATGCAACGATTCCGGCATCTATCGACGGCATCGCCCCCGAGCGGTGTCGATAAAGCCATTGTTCCAATCAGACTGGGCCTGCTGACTCTATGCGAATGCGCCTTATGTTACTGGGCGGCGGAAATGCCCTTGGGCAGGCGCTGATTCGCCTCGGTGCGGAGGAAGACATCGGTTTCCTCGCCCCCCGCCCACCGCAAGACGGCTGGGATGCCGCGAGCCTGACGCAACTGCTCGACGACACCCGCCCCGACGCGTTGATCAACCTCGCCTACTACTTCGACTGGTTTCAGGCGGAGACGGTCAGCGAGCCGCGTCTGGCCGGGCAGGAGCGCGCAGTCGAGCGTCTGGCCGAACTGTGCCAGCACCACAACATCGTTCTGCTGCAACCCTCGAGCTATCGCGTGTTCGACGGCTCGCGGGCGACGGCCTACAGCGAAAAAGACGAGCCGGTGCCTTTGGGCCTGCGTGGTCAGGCCTTGTGGCGGATCGAGCAAAGCGTGCGCGCGACCTGCCCGCAGCATGTGCTGCTGCGTTTCGGCTGGTTGCTTGATGACAGCCCCGACGGCACCCTTGGGCGTTTCCTGTCCCGTGCCGAAAAACCGGAAGAACTGTTGATGGCCGATGATCGCCGGGGCAATCCGACACCGGTGGACGACGCGGCCCGAGTGATCATTTCGGTGCTCAAGCAACTCGATTGCGCGGCGCCGCTGTGGGGCACCTACCATTACGCCGGGCACGAGGCGACCACACCGCTGGCGCTGGGGCAGGCGATTCTCACCGAAGCCCGCGCGTTACACCCGCTAGCCATCGAAGCGCCGACCGCCCAGGCTCACGCCGCGCGCCCGGACGCTGCCGAAGAGCCGCAACATGCGGTGCTGGCCTGCAAGAAAATCCTCCACACCTTCGGGATCAAGCCCCGTGCCTGGCGTGCAGCACTCCCGAGTTTACTGGACAGGTTCTATCGCCATGGCTGACGGCCCCGTTTTAATCACCGGCGGCGCCGGTTTCATCGGCTCGCACCTCACCGACGCCTTGCTTGCCAAGGGCCATACGGTGCGGATTCTCGATGATCTGTCCACCGGCAAACGCAGCAACCTGCCGCTGGATAACCCTGGGGTCGAGCTGATTGTCGGCGACGTCGCCGATGCCGTGCTGGTCGCCAAGGCGATGGCCGGTTGCAGTGCGGTCGCGCATCTGGCGGCGGTGGCTTCGGTGCAGGCCTCGGTGGACGACCCGGTGAAGACGCACCAGAGCAATTTCATCGGCTCGCTGAATGTCTGCGAAGCCATGCGCCAGACCGGCGTCAAGCGAGTGCTGTTTGCCTCCAGCGCAGCGGTCTACGGCAACAATGGTGAAGGTGAGTCGATCAACGAAGACACGCCCAAGGCGCCGTTGACACCGTACGCGTCGGACAAGTTGGCCAGCGAACATTACTTCGATTTCTACCGTCACCAGCATGGGCTGGAACCGGTGATTTTCCGCTTCTTCAACATCTTCGGCCCACGCCAGGATCCGTCCTCGCCGTACTCCGGGGTGATCAGCATTTTCAGCGAGCGCGCGCAGAAAGGCCTGCCGATCACCGTGTTCGGCGACGGCGAGCAGACGCGGGATTTCGTGTACGTCGAGGACCTGGTCGATGTGCTGGTGCAAGCGATCGAGAAACCGCAGGTTGAAAACGGCGCGGTCAATGTCGGCTGGAACCAGGCCACCAGCCTCAAGCAAATGCTGGAAGCGTTGGCCCAAGTGGTCGGTGAATTGCCGCCGGTGACCCATAGTCCGGCGCGTTCCGGTGACATCCGCCATTCACGGGCGAACAACCAGCGGTTGCTGGAGCGCTTTACTCCCCCGACGCAGACACCGATGAGTGTCGGCCTGGCGCGGCTCTTGGGGCGCTGAGTTTTTTGCAGCCATGAAAAAGGCGCCTTTCGAGGCGCCTTTTTCATGGGCATCATTTACCAAAACTGTGGCGAGGAGCTTGCTCCCGCTCGGCTGCGAAGCAGCCGCAACTACGGTAAATACGGTTTTTCTGAATCACCGCTGTTGCCGATCATGGGGCTGCTTCGCAGCCCAGCGGGAGCAAGCTCCCTCGCCACATTGCCCGCATTCACCACCACGTGATTGCTCGTTAGAACTTGTAACCCAGGCCCACCATGTAGATGAACGGATCAACGTCCACATTGACCTTGGCCCGAGTGCCCGGTGCCACTGCGTTGTTTTCCACGGTCGCCTGGGTATCGATGTCGATGTAGCGCACCTGGGCGTTGAGCATGATGTTGTCGGTAATCATGTAATCAGCACCGACCTGAAACGCCATGCCCCAGGAGTTTTTCGCCTTGAAGTTGCTGAAGCCGTTGGCCTGGGCTTCGTTACCGACGTGCTCGTCGTAGATCCAGGTGTAGTTGATACCGGCACCCACATACGGCTGGAATGCGGACTTCGCATCCAGTGGGTAGTACACGACGCTAAGGGTGGGCGGCAGGTGTTTCAGGGTGCCGAGTTTGCCGTTGGCCGCGCCCAGGGCGGTGCCTTTGAGCTTCACGTCATGCTCGAACGGCGAGGCGGCGAGCAGCTCGATACCCCAGTGGCTGTCGAGCATGTAAGCGAAGTTCAGACCCAGTTGCGTGTCGCTGCTCATGGTGGCCTTGCCACCCAGGTCGGCGCCGGCCAACGGGCCTTGATCGACCTTGACGCTGGAGCTGTCGGCTTTCGGGTTGACGGTGATTGCACCGGCACGAACGATGATGTCGCCCGCCTCGTGGGCGTAGGCGAGCGGGGTTGCGAGCGCGAGGGCAAACAGCGAAGCGCTGAGCAAGGACTTGTGCATGGGGGCTCCAAAGGACGTTGAAAATGTTCGATGTCCAATGGTACGGAGCCGTCTGGTACGGACTTTTGATTCAGCTCAATGAAACGGTGATGACCCTGAGTTTTGCGGAACCTTTGGGGCCTCTTCGCGGGCAAGCCTCGCTCCTACAGGTGCTGCGTTAACCCGTAGGAGCGAGGCTAGCCCGCGAAAGCGTCCTCTAAATCAACACATGACTACCGGATTCACTCCGGCAGTTCATACACATAAATCTTGTCCGCCTCCATCTGATACCCAGCATCCGCCAACTCGCTGGTCGACGCCTTGACCTGCAACGCCCCCTCGATCCAGTACGGCTGATACAGCTCATCCAGCTTCACGCCGACTTCGCTTTTCACATGCACGATCTGGTTCGACGGCGGTGGCGGCACATGGATGCAGGCGCCGAAATACGGCACCAGCAGAAACTCCGTGGTGCGACCTTCTTCGCTCACTTCCAGCGGCACGATGTAGCCCGGCAGGCGAATGTTCTGGCCGTCGAGACTTTTAACCACCGGCGCATTCGGCATGTCCTGTTTGGCGGCGGGCGCCGACTCGGCGGACAGCGCGTTGCCCATCTGCGACAGGTCATGCAAGGGCGTCATGTTCGGCACCTCCGGCATGGCGTCCGGCGGGATCATTTCCGACCAGGTCAGCTCTTTCGGCTCGGCCGCCCACAACGGCAGGGCAACCAGCATCAACAGCGCAAGCAGAGCGCGGGGCATCGTTAACGTCCTCATAGTCGGATCGACAGGCCATCGGCCAGGGATTGGCGATACGCGCGCCAGGCCGGCACGCTGCCCATCAGCAGCGCGGCGATCAGGATGCCACCGAGCAGCGTCCATTCATATTCGCTGGGCCAGGCCAGCGGCAAATACAAACCGTAATTGGCCTGCACGTAACCCTGAGCGGCAGCGATGCACACGTAAAGCAGGGCCACGCCGGCGATCACGCCCGACAGCGCCAGGGCGAACGCCTCCAGCACCAGCAAGGTTGCGATATGCCACGGCCGTGCACCGACCGAACGCAGAATCGCCATCTCGCGCCGGCGTTCATTGAGGCTGGTGAGAATCGCCGTGAGCATGCCGATCAACCCGGTCAGCACCACGAACAGCGAGACCACGAACAAGGCTTTTTCCGCCGTGCTCATCAAACTCCACAACTCTTGCAGCGCCACGCCCGGCAGGATCGCCAGCATCGGTTCGCCGCGGAATTCGTTGATCTCGCGCTGCAGCGCAAAGGTCGAAATCTTGCTGTTGAGGCCAAGCATGAACGCGGTGATCGCTTGCGGCGTCAGGTCCATGTTGCGCGCCTGATCGGCACTGATCCGGCCTTGGCCCTGAGCGGGCACACCGTTGTGCCAGTCGATGTGAATCGCTTCCATGCCGCCGAGACTGATGTGCAGCGTGCGGTCCACCGGGGTGCCGGTGCGTTTCAGAATGCCGACCACGGTGAACGGTTTGTCGTCGTGTTTGACCAGGCTGATCACCGCCACGCCGTGGGCCAGCACTAGTTTGTCGCCGAGTTTGTAGTGCAGCGCATCAGCCACTTCGGCGCCGAGCACCACTTCGAACGGATCGGTGGCAAAGGCACGGCCATCGGCCAGTTCCAGGTGTTGTTGATGGCCGTACTGGTAATGCTCGAAGTACGCCTCGGTGGTGCCCATCACCCGATAACCGCGATGGGAATCGCCGAGGGACATCGGGATCGCCCACTTCACTTTCGGGTTGTTGGCGAAGTGTTCGAAGCTGTCCCAGCGGATGTTGTTGGTGGCGTTGCCGATGCGGAACACCGAGTACAGCAACAGGTTCACCGAGCCGGAGCGGGCGCCGACGATCAGGTCGGTGCCGCTGATGGTGCTGGCGAAACTGGCCTTGGCTTCGGTGCGCACGCGTTCCACGGCCAGCAGCAGGCAGACCGACAGGGCGATGGCGAATGCAGTGAGGATCGCGGTGAAACGGCGGTTAGCCAGGCTGGCCATGGCTAGACGAAACAAATACATCTCAGACCTCGGACGGAGTGGCGGCGCGATTGAGATCGGCCAGCGACAGGTGGCGATCGAACAGCGGCGCGAGGCTTTGGTCGTGGCTGACAAACAACAGGCTCGACCCGGCTTCGCGGCATTCGGCGAACAGCAAGCGAATGAAGTTTTCGCGGGCGTCGTAATCCAGGGCGGAAGTCGGTTCGTCGGCGATGACCAGTTCCGGCTGACCGATCAAGGCGCGGGCGGCAGCGACGCGTTGTTGCTGACCGATGGACAGCGAATCGGCGCGGCGGCTGAGGATGCTTTCGTCCTTCAGGCCCAAGTGGGCGAGGAGGGTGGCCGCCGCCTGATCGACGCTGCCATGGCGCTGGATCGCCCTCTGGGCGCGCAGCTTGGAGAAGTGGCAGGGCAACTCGACATTCTCGCGCACCGAGAGAAACGGCAGCAGGTTGAACTGCTGGAAGATGTAGCCGGTGTGATCCACGCGAAAGCGATCACGCGCGCCGGCGCCGAGTTCAGTCAGTTCCTGGCCGAGCAGGCGAATGCTGCCGCGATCCGGCTTTTGCACGCCACCAAGCAAGCCGAGCAGGGTGGTCTTGCCGCTGCCGCTGGGGCCTTTGAGGAACAGGGTTTCACCCGGTTCCAGGCGAAACGCCGGGATGTCCAGCAGTGGCGGGTGACCGGGCCAACTGAAGCCCAGGTCGGACAGTTCGATGAGTGCTTGGGTCATGGCGCCGGTTTCATTGGGTTTAGTTACTTGTCTCAATCTCAAATCCAACACACCTCCTGTAGGAGCGAGGCTTGCCCGCGAAGGCGATTTACCAGCCGACATCAATGTTGAATGTGATGGCCTCTTCGCGGGCAAGCCTCGCTCCTACAGGGGATCTTCGGTGGATTCAAAATTTGAGGGCAGCAGCCTTGGCCGTCACTTCAACCCCTTGCTGCCCGCTTGGGCTGATCAGTTGTACCTGAATTTTCTGGGTCGCCGGGAAGGTGTTGAAGATGTTCGCCAGGTCCAGGGTTTTCAGCGCACCCGGCGCCGCGCAGGTGAATTGATAGTGCGCGTGGATTTCGCTGTGATCGTGGTGATGTGCGTCTTTGGCATCGTCGTTGTCGTGATCGTCATCGGCGTCTGGCTTGTCACCAAACAGCGGGCTTTCCAGTTCCTGGGTCGCCACCACACAACCGGCGGCTTTCGGCAGGTTGAACAGGGCCAGCGGTTTTTCCAGCTGCGCGCGGACGGCGGCGACTTTGGCCTTGTCGGCGTCGGTGGTGGCCGCGTGCTCGAACCCCACCAGGTTCATCGCCGGGCTTTCCAGTTCCAGCTCCAGGGTCTGACCGTCGAGCGCTGCGTTCAGACGACCGACGCCATGTTCGTGGGCGCCAAGGCTGCCGTGCTCATGGTCATGTTCATCAGCGGCGTGGGCGACAGCCAGCGGCAACAGGGCAAACGGCAAAGCGAGCAGCAGACGACGCATGGCGGGTCTCCGAAAGTAAAATGAATAAATTGTTATGTAATCTTATAACGTAAGTGCGGAGAGTTTGACCGCCCGCTTGGCGTTGCACAAGTCCCATGGGAGCATGTGGGTCAGAAATGTGCAGGAGCAGACTTATGTTGCGGATACGCGGAAGCATCGGCGACTGGCCGGTGGATTTGACCCTGGAGATGGACGACGGTGACTGGGCACGGCTCGGCGCGCAATTGCAGGTGGTCAAGCCTGAAGCCAGCGTAGCGCCGGCAAAACCGATCAATCAGGATGATGCGCAGTGGCAGATCGCAAAGGATTTGCTGCGCAAGGCCGGGCAGTTGAGCGGGCCGGATTTGCTGGAGCAGTTGGAAGGGCTGACAGGCAGCGCTGCGTCGGGCAAGCGTTTGTTGGTGCGTTTGCGCCATTGCGCCGATGTGAAGGTATCGAGCGGCGGGGATACGCCGCTCTACAGCTGGATCGAACCAAATTTGTAGGAGCGGAGCTTGCTCGCGAAGGCGATCTCAAGGACGCCTTCGCCGGCAAGCCGAGCTCCTACAAAGTTGCGGTCAATACAGCGCGGCAAACAGCTTGCGGCGATACGTGGTCACCAGCGGGTGATCATTGCCCAGCAGTTCGAACACCTGCAGCAAGGTCTTGTGCGGCAAGCCTTCGTTGTAGCTGCGGTTGCGGATGAACAGCTTGAGCAACGCATCCAGCGCGGCGTCGTACTGCTGACGGGCCAGTTGCTGGATCGCCAGTTGATACACCGCTTCATCGTCCTGCGGATTCTTCGCCAGACGCGCTTTCAGGTCCGCGGCGTCCGGCAGGTCTTTGGCCTGGCCGAGAAACTGGATCTGCGCTTTTGCGCCGGCCAATGCAGCCTTGTGTTCGTCGCTTTTCACCGCGTCGAGCACGGTTTGCGCTTCACCCAGTTCGCCGCGTTCAGTCAGGCAGCGGGCATAAAGTATCAGCGCCTTGGCATTGGTGTTGTCTTCGCCCAGCAGCACTTTGAGAACGGCCTCGGCGTCAGCGAAACGACTCTCGTCGAACAGCGCCTGAGCCTGTTCGAACGGATCAGCCGCCGCCGGTGGCGGCATTTGTACGTGAGGCTCAAGCATCGCCCGTACGGCGGATTCTGGTTGTGCACCGGCAAAGCCATCCACCGGCTGGCCATCCTTGAACAACACCACGGTCGGCAGGCTGCGAATGCCGAAGCGGGCGACGATGTCCTGTTCGAGGTCGCAGTTGACCTTGGCCAGCAGCAACTCGCCCTGATAGCTCTCGGCGATGGTCTGCAGCATCGGCATCAGCACTTTGCAGGGCGCACACCATTCGGCCCAGAAATCCACCAGCACCGGTTTGTGGAAAGAGTTCTCGATCACCGACTGGTCGAAATCGGCAGTCGTGGCGTCGAAGATGTACGGCGTTTCCTGACTCATGGGGGATCTCGTAAAAGCGTGAATGGGGCAACTATACGGCTTGGCGGGGTGTGGCCGGAAGCGGGGTGGCCTATGAGAGGTGTGTTGCCTGACCGGACGCCTTTGTGGGCAAGCCTCGCTCCTACAGGTCCGCGTCGTTATTGAGAGCGGCGCTGGACCTGTAGGAGCGAGGCTTGCCCGCGAAGCTTTTAAGCGCGCCGCGCGTGATACAGGCTCACATGCCGAAACTCTTCCGGCTCACACAGATCCGGCAAAGTCATCGCTTCCAGCATTTCAATGCGCCGATACAACGGATGACGAAAATCCCGCACCCGCGAATCCGCCACCAGCGCTTCCCGCCCACGGCTCAAAAACTCGTCGAGCAGCGGCAGGTTCGCCCGGTCATACAACACGTCGGCCACCAGAATCAGATCAAACCGATCCGCCTCGGCGAA
Organism: Pseudomonas hormoni; assembly: GCF_018502625.1. Classification (NCBI taxonomy): domain Bacteria; kingdom Pseudomonadati; phylum Pseudomonadota; class Gammaproteobacteria; order Pseudomonadales; family Pseudomonadaceae; genus Pseudomonas; species Pseudomonas hormoni. The sequence goes on along the minus strand of NZ_CP075566.1, from coordinate 4,994,759 downwards.
AAAGTCCGTCGAGTAGCTCAGTTCCACTTCATTGAGTTCGGCATTCGCCCGGCATGCGGCAATCGCCAGCGGATCCAGGTCGCAGGCCACTACTTCCAGCGCCCCGGCCTTCACGGCGGCAATCCCCGCGACCCCGGAACCGGCACCGAAATCCAGTACCCGCTTACCTTTGACCCACTCGGGGAATTCGGCGAGATAGCGCGCCACTGCGAGCCCGCTGGCCCAGCAGAAACTCCAGTACGGCGGTTCATGCAGAATCCGTCGGGTTTCTTCCGGACTGAAGGCGCGATCCATGTTGTCGCCGTCGATCAGCCAGAGTTTCAGCTCGGTATCGGGCAATGCGACAGGGACAAGCTGGGCGTCACCCAGCAGTTCACTTAATGCCTGTTGCAGGTCGAGCGGTGAAATCATGGCGCTTTGACGAATTGCAGCTGACCCAATACCTGCGTGGTTGGCTGTGTAATGGTCTGTGACGGCAGATGCAAAATCAGCTGGCCGGACTGGCTGGCGCGACCCCGCAGTTCAACGCGGGCGCCGACCGGGAAAGATTCCGGGTTGAAACGCAGATGAAACGGCAACACTTGATTGGTGCCGATCAGGCTCGAACTGGCGAGCAATTGCTGCGGGCGGTCCTTTTCGTCGATCACCAGCAGCGCCAGTTCGACTTCGGCGCCGGCCGGCACGCCTTGCAGGGTGCCGCTCAATTCACGCTGATACGCGGGCAGCGGGCCGAGGTTGGCGGACTCTTTGGCTTTCTTCTGCGCCGCCTGCGGGGCAGGCCCTGGCGTCGGCGGCTGGGGCTTGGGTGCATCGCTGCTGCAGGCCACCAACAGGCTGAAAAGGCTGAGCAATACGAGCGGTCTGAGGGACATTTGCGGCTCCAGCAAGGTGAAATCCATGGATCGTTCTATATAGCCAGTCTGTATACCGCAAACCCTATGGCTTGTCTTGCCACCGGGATGCGCTACCATGGCCCTCCCTTTTTTTGTTGCCTGCCACCATGCACTGTCCCTTCTGCGGTGCCAACGACACCAAGGTCATCGACTCGCGTCTGGTCGCCGAGGGCGAACAGGTGCGCCGCCGGCGCGAATGCCTGGCCTGCGGCGAGCGTTTCACGACGTTCGAAACCGCTGAACTGGTGTTGCCGCGCCTGATCAAAACCGATGGCAGCCGCCAGCCGTTCGACGAAGAAAAACTCCGTGCCGGCATGCAGCGTGCGCTGGAAAAGCGCCCGGTGAGTGTCGAGCGCCTCGAATCGTCGCTGGTGCACATCAAACACAAGCTGCGCGCCACCGGCGAGCGTGAGGTCAAGTCCCTCGTGGTCGGTGAACTGGTGATGGCCGAGCTGCAAAAGCTCGACGAAGTCGCCTACATTCGTTTCGCCTCCGTGTATCGGCGCTTCCAGGACCTCAACGAGTTCCGCGAAGAGATCGATCGCCTGGCCCGTGAGCCGGTGAAAGAATGACCACCTCCCCAGAACTTGCCATCCTCGACGCCCATTACATGGCCCGCGCCCTGGAACTGGCGCGCAAAGGCCATTACACGACACACCCCAACCCGCGTGTTGGCTGTGTGATCGTGAAGGACGGGCAGATTGTCGGCGAAGGCTGGCACGAGCGCACCGGCGAACCCCACGCCGAAGTCCACGCCCTGCGCGCCGCCGGTGACAAGGCCCGTGGCGCTACCGCTTACGTGACCCTCGAACCGTGCAGCCACCACGGCCGCACGCCGCCTTGCGCCGATGCGCTGGTGAATGCAGGCGTGGCACGCGTGGTCGCGGCGATGCAGGACCCGAACCCGTCGGTGGCCGGTCGCGGCATGCAGCGTCTGGCCCAGGCGGGCATCGCTATCGAAAGCGGCGTGCTGGAAGGGGAGGCGCGCAAGCTCAATCAAGGCTTCCTCAAACGCATGGAGCACGGGTTGCCGTTCGTGCGGGTCAAGTTGGCCATGAGCCTCGACGGCCGTACGGCGATGGAAAGCGGCGAGAGCCAATGGATCACCGGCCCGGCTGCACGCTCGGCGGTTCAACGCCTGCGCGCCCAGGCCAGCGTGGTGCTGACCGGCGCCGACACGGTGCTGGCGGACAACGCCCGTTTAACCGTGCGCGCTGACGAGTTGGGACTGGACGCCGGGCAAACCGCTTTGGCCATGAGCCGTCCGCCGCTTCGCGTGCTGATCGACGGCCGTCTGCGAGTGCCGCTGGACGCGCCGTTCTTCAAGGCCGGCCCGGCATTGGTCGCCACTTGCATGGCAATCGAAGAGCAATACGCCAACGGTCCGGAATGCCTGATCGTGGCGGGCGAGGATGGTTTGGTTGACCTGCGCAAGTTGCTGGTCGAACTGGCCAATCGCGGCGTCAATGAAGTGCTGGTCGAAGCGGGCCCGCGTCTGGCGGGTGCATTTGCCCAGCAAGGTCTGGTGGATGAATTCCAGATCTTCATCGCCGGCAAGTTCCTGGGTTCTTCAGCCCGGCCGCTGCTCGACTGGCCGCTGGCGCAGATGAAAGACGCGCCCGAGCTCAAAATCACCGAAATCCGCGCGGTTGGCGATGACTGGCGAGTCATTGCCATTCCTGCGCCAGCGGCGAGCGTATAATTCCGGGCCTGCGCCACGCGACGGCCCTGTTCTCGAGGAGGACTCCATGTTTACCGGCATCATCGAATCCATCGGCAGTATTCGTGCATTGACCCCAAAAGGCGGAGATGTGCGGGTACACGTAGAAACCGGCAAGCTCGATCTGAGCGACGTCAAACTGGGCGACAGCATCGCGGTCAACGGCGTGTGCCTGACTGCCGTTGAATTGCCGGGCAATGGCTTTGCCGCGGACGTCAGTCGCGAAACCCTCGACTGCACCGCCATGAACGACCTGAAAAGCGGCAGCCCGGTCAACCTGGAAAAAGCCCTGACCCCGACCACTCGCCTCGGCGGGCATCTGGTCAGCGGTCACGTCGATGGCGTGGGCGAAGTGGTTGCCCGCACCGAGAATGCGCGCGCCGTGGAATTCCGCATCCGTGCGCCGAAGGAACTGGCCAAGTACATCGCCCATAAAGGCTCGATCACCGTCGACGGCACCAGCCTGACCGTGAATGCGGTCGATGGCGCCGAGTTCCTGCTGACCATCATTCCGCACACCCTGAGCGAAACCATCATGGCGTCTTATCAGCCAGGTCGCCGGGTGAATCTGGAAGTCGACTTGCTTGCCCGTTATCTGGAACGCCTGCTGTTGGGCGATAAGGCCGCAGAGCCTACGAAGTCCGGGAACATCACTGAAAGCTTTCTGGCCGCCAACGGCTACCTCAAATCCTGACCCAAGGGGGTGCCTTGTGGCGCTCAATAGCATCGAAGAACTGGTTGAAGACATCCGCCAAGGCAAGATGGTCATCCTCATGGATGACGAAGACCGCGAGAACGAAGGCGACCTGATCATGGCCGCCGAGTGCTGCCAGCCAGAACACATCAACTTCATGGCCAAGCACGCCCGTGGCCTGATCTGCATGCCGATGAGCCGCGAGCGCTGCGAACTGCTGAAGCTGCCGCTGATGGCACCGCGCAACGGTTCCGGTTTCGGCACCAAGTTCACCGTGTCCATCGAAGCCGCCACCGGCGTGACCACCGGCATCTCCGCCGCCGACCGTGCGCGTACCGTGCAGGCTGCCGCCGCGAAAGACGCCAAGGCTGACGACATCGTCAGCCCGGGCCACATCTTCCCGCTGATGGCCCAGGCCGGCGGCACCCTGGCCCGCGCTGGCCACACTGAAGCTGCCTGCGACCTCGCGCGCATGGCCGGTTTCGAGCCGAGCGGCGTGATCTGCGAAGTGATGAACGACGACGGCACCATGTCCCGTCGCGCTGAACTGGAAGCGTTTGCTGCCGAGCACAACATCAAGATCGGCACCATCGCCGACCTGATTCACTACCGGATGATCCACGAACGTACCGTTCAGCGGATTGCCGAGCAGCCGCTGGACAGCGAACTGGGCCAATTCAACCTGGTGACCTATCGTGATTCCGTGGAAGGCGACGTGCACATGGCCCTGACCCTGGGCAACGTGTGCGCCGAAGAACCGACCCTGGTTCGCGTGCACAACATGGACCCGCTGCGCGACTTGCTGATGGTCAAACAGCCTGGCCGCTGGAGCCTGCGTGCCGCCATGGCCGCGGTTGCCGAGGCTGGCAGCGGTGTGGTGCTGTTGCTCGGTCACCCGCTCGATGGCGACGTGTTGCTGGCGCACATCCGTGAAACAGCGGAGCACGCACCGGCGAAAAAACCGACCACCTACAGCATTGTCGGTGCCGGTTCGCAGATCCTTCGGGACCTGGGCGTGCGCAAAATGCGCCTGATGAGTGCGCCGATGAAATTTAATGCGATATCCGGTTTCGATCTGGAAGTTGTAGAATACGTGCCCTCCGAATAAGACACCGGGTTTCGGCATCGTTGTTCACTTGAAGCTTGTTTGATTTACTGTGGCGAGGGAGCTTGCTCCCGCTTGGGTGCGCAGCGCCCACAAGAGGGGCCGCTACGCCCGAGCGCGGACCGGCCCCGCGGGAGCAAGCTCCCTCGCCACAAAGTGAACGTCGTTGCGGAATTTCCGGCGCTGTATTCGCGGTTCAAATATCACTGAGGGACGCGTAGAAGACGCGTCCCGGCTCTTTAAGAGATCTAACGAATGACCCTGAAGACCATCGAAGGTACCTTCATCGCCCCTAAAGGCCGCTACGCTTTGGTAGTAGGCCGTTTCAACAGCTTCGTCGTTGAAAGCCTGGTCAGCGGTGCAGTTGATGCCCTGGTTCGCCATGGCGTGAGCGAAAGCGACATCACCATCATCCGTGCGCCTGGCGCCTTCGAAATCCCGCTGGTTGCGCAGAAAGTCGCTCAGAAGGGCGAGTTCGCAGCCATCATCGCTCTGGGCGCGGTCATTCGTGGCGGTACTCCGCACTTCGAATACGTGGCGGGCGAATGCACCAAGGGCCTGGCCCAGGTGTCCATGGAATTCGGCGTACCGGTCGCTTTCGGCGTGCTGACCGTTGATTCCATCGAGCAAGCCATCGAACGTTCCGGCACCAAGGCCGGTAACAAAGGTGCTGAAGCTGCCCTGTCCGCTCTGGAAATGGTCAGCCTGCTGGCGCAGTTGGAGGCCAAGTGATTAGCGACGATAGCGATCGTTTCAACCCGCGCGATCCAAAGCCTGCGGATGCCGGCAAGCCATCGAAAAGCGTCAAGCGTCGCGAAGCCCGTCAGCTCGCGACTCAGGCGCTGTACCAATGGCACATGGCCAAGCAGTCGCTGAACGAGATCGAAGCGCAGTTCCGGGTCGATAACGATTTCAGCGATGTCGACGGCGCCTACTTCCGCGAAATCCTCCACGGAGTTCCCGCGCAGAAGGACAAGATCGACGCCGCGCTCAAGCCTTGCCTCGACCTGACCATCGAAGAGCTGGACCCGGTTGAACTGGCGGTATTGCGTCTGTCCACCTGGGAACTGCTCGAGCGCGTCGACGTGCCGTACCGCGTTGTGATCAACGAAGGTATCGAGCTGGCGAAAGTCTTCGGTTCCACCGACGGTCACAAATTCGTCAACGGTGTACTCGACAAGCTGGCCCCGCGTCTGCGTGAAGCTGAAGTGAAGGCGTTCAAGCGCTGATCGGCGCTTGAACTCTTTGTCTCAGCCATGGGTGAGTTTGAGCTGATCCGCAATTTCTTCGCCGCCGCGCCCTGTGCGCAGGGCGGCGAAGGCGTTGCCCTCGGGATCGGCGATGACTGCGCCTTGCTCGCTGTTCCCGCAGGGGAGCAGTTGGCGATTTCCACCGACACGCTCGTGGCCGGTGTACATTTCGCAGACCCTTGCGACCCGTTTCTGCTCGGTCAGCGCTCGCTGGCCGTGGCCGTCAGTGACCTGGCTGCCATGGGCGCCACCCCCATTGCCTTTACCCTTGCCCTGACCTTGCCTTCGGCGACCGCCGATTGGCTGCAAGCGTATTCCCGTGGTTTGAGCCTCATGGCGCAGAGCTGCGGCGTGGCGCTGGTGGGCGGCGATACCACCCGTGGGCCGTTGAGCCTGACCATGACAGTGTTCGGGCGTGTGCCGAGTGGTTTGGCGCTGACCCGCAGCGGTGCGCAGCCAGGCGACCTGCTGTGTGTCGGCGGTGAGCTGGGCAACGCCGCCGGTGCCTTGCCGCTGGTACTCGGTCAGCAAACCGCCGAAGCCGCCATTGCCGATCCGTTGCTGGCGCATTACTGGTCGCCGCAACCGCAACTCGCGTTGGGTCAGGCTTTGCGCGGCAAGGCGACTTCGGCGCTGGACATCTCCGATGGCCTGCTGGCCGACTGCGGGCACATCGCGTTGGCGTCGAAGGTGGGCATTCAGGTTGAACGGGACCGATTGCCGCTGTCGAAGGCTTTAGTGGCCTTCCTCGGTCAATCGGGCGCCGAACACGCCGCCCTGAGCGGCGGAGACGATTACGTGCTGGCCTTTACCTTACCGTCCGTCGAGTTGCCGCAACTGGTGGCCGATGGCTGGCCGATCCATGTGATCGGGCGCGTGGTGACGGGGCAGGGCGTCGTGCTGCTGGATGCTGCCGGACAAGACATCACCCCGCAGACACGGGGCTATCAACATTTTCGGGAGACACCGTGACAGATCATCCCAAACAGGTTCCGGCGGAATTCGTACCGCCGTCGGTCTGGCGCAATCCATGGCATTTCCTGGCGTTCGGCTTCGGTTCGGGCACCTTGCCAAAGGCACCGGGCACCTGGGGTTCGTTAGTTGCGCTACCCTTTATTCCGTTGTGGCAGATGCTGCCCGACTGGGGTTACTGGCTGATGCTGGGCATCACCATGCTGTTCGGCTTCTGGCTGTGCGGCAAAGTGGCCGACGATTTGCGGGTGCACGACCACGAAGGCATCGTCTGGGACGAAATGGTCGGGATGTGGATCACCCTGTGGCTGGTGCCGGAAGGCTGGTACTGGCTGCTCGCGGGTTTTGTGGTGTTCCGATTCTTCGACATTCTCAAACCGTGGCCGATTCACTGGATTGACCGGCATGTGCACGGTGGTGTCGGGATCATGCTTGACGACGTATTGGCCGGGGTGTTCGCGTGGTTGGCGATGCAGGGGCTGGTATGGATTTTCGCCTGATGCTTGGCGGAGCCGGAGACTAGGATGGCTCGACGCTGGTTGGCTGTGATGGGTTTCGCCCTGTTTGCTTCGCTTGCCCAGGCGGGGGAGGCCGTGACAACGCCATCGGTGATTCATCTGGCCAGCGAAGACTGGGAAGACTACACCGCCGCCGATGGCCATGGCCTGGGTTGGGACGTGCTGCGTGAAGTCTTCGAGCCGGCCGGGGTCAAACTGGACATCCGCACCGAACCTTACATTCGCGCCATCGGCCTGGCCCAGCGTGGCGAAGTGGACGCCTGTGTCGGCGGCTATCGCGATGAAGTCAGCGACCTGCTGTATCCGCGCTGGAATTACGACACCGATCACATCTATGCCCTGGGGCTGGCCAGTAATCCGGCACCGACTCCGGAGACCCTGGGCAATTATCGACTGGCCTGGGTCCGCGGCTACGATTTCCAGAATTACCTGCCCAACGTTAACCGCTATAACGAAGTTGTTCGGCGCACCGGCATTCTGTCGATGCTGACCCACAACCGCGCCGACTACTACATTGATGCGCTGACCGAAATTGATTACGTGGTCCGCCGGGCCAAGGATCCGTCCCAGTTCCGGCGCACGCATATAGCGGAATTGCCGCTGTACCTGTGCTTTGCCGATACGCCCAAGGCGCGGAAGTTGATGGCGTTGTTCGACCAACGAATGGAGGTGTTGGTCAAAAACGGCCGGCTGAAACCGATCTTCGAACGCTGGAAACAGCCTTATCCGCTCTACACGAACTGAACACCAATGAACCCTGTAGGAGCAGAGCTTGCTCGCGAAGGCGTCCGTACCGTCAACATCAACGTTGAATGTCGGGACGCCTTCGCGAGCAAGCTCTGCTCCTACGGGTTTAGAGGCGGGCCTGAAATCAAACTTTTAGATCGTTATGCTCCATAATTCAGCCTAAGCGTCTGTAGGAACGTGCTGTTACAATGCCGCGTCTGCGAATCTCCAGTACTTATTGATCAGGAGCACACCGGTGCCTGTCGTTTTTGTCGCCGCTTCCAAGCTGCCAACGCCTTTTGCGCAATTCACCATGCACGGCTTTCTCGATGAAGAAAACGGGCGCGAACACGTCGTGCTGAGCCTGGGTGAGTTCGACGACGGTGCTCCGGTACTCGGCCGCTTGCACTCCGAATGCCTGACCGGCGATGCCTTGTTCAGCCAGCGCTGTGACTGCGGCTCGCAACTCGAAGCCGCGTTGCAGGCCATCGCCCGTGAAGGCCGTGGCGTGTTGCTGTACCTGCGTCAGGAAGGCCGCGGCATTGGTCTGCTGAACAAGATCCGCGCCTATGAATTGCAGGACGGCGGCGCCGACACCGTTGAAGCCAACGAGCGCCTGGGCTTTGCCGCCGACCAGCGAGACTACGCCATGTGCCTGCCGATGCTTGAGCACTTGGGCGTGAAATCCCTGCGTCTGATGACCAACAACCCACGCAAGGTCAAAGCGTTGACCGACATGGGCATCGTGGTCGCCGAACGCGTGCCGTTGCACACCGGCCACAACCCGCACAACAAACTCTACCTGGCCACCAAGGCCAGCAAGCTTGACCACATGATGGGCAACGAGCACCAGGGCGAGGTAGACCGGGCGTGACCCGCGGTCAGGTGCGGCGGCGACTGTCCGTCAACTGGTGGCAATACCTGGCGCTGGCCTTGTTGCCGCTGTTCGTGATCAACGGCGTATTCGGCCAGGGCGAGGCACTTCTGCCGGTGTTGGCAATGCCGTTGTTCATCGCCGGTGTGGCCTCGATGTTTGTCAGCCTGAAGTTTTTCGGTGGCTACAAACACGCGCTGATCGCCACCCAGAAATCCCTCGATACCCCTGAAGAGCCTGCCGCGTGGATTGTCCTGGCTGCCAAGCGCCGTACTGCGTTTCTGGCCGCCGCTTTACCGGCCTGGATCGGTGCGTTGGCTGTCTTCGTGGGGCTTGAAGCGGTGCCGTTGGTGCTGTTGGCGCTGTCGACGACGGTGCTGTTCTACCTCTACCGTATTCCGCGTCAACTCGGCTGATGTGTCGCATCGGGCTGGCGGTTTTGCTGCTGGCCGTCAGCGGCCTGGCCTCTGCTGTCGAGCGCGTCGTCAGCCTCGCGCCATCTCTGTCTGAAATCGTTGTTGAACTGGGTTCGACTGATCTTCTGGTCGGTGTGCTCGATGCCGGTGATCGTCCTGCTGAACTCAAAGACCTTCCTTCCGTTGGCCGCTACGGCCAGTTGGACATGGAACGGCTGCTCAGCCTGAAACCCGATTTGCTGCTGCTCTGGCCCGCAAGCGTCGGCCCGGCGCAGCGTGAACAACTCAAGCGCTTGAACATCCCCACGTACGTAGCCGACTCCCACAATCTTGAGCAACTGACCGCGCAAATCGAGACGATCGCCCTGCAACTCGGTCGTCCCGAGCGTGGCATTGCATTGGCCAGCGATCTGCGTCAGCGCCTCGATGCACTGCGCCAGCGCTATCGACGGGACGAACCGTTGCGGGTGTTTTATCAGGTCTGGGATCGGCCCCTGTACACCGTCGGCGGGGGGCAGATCATCAGTGATGCGCTGCAAGTGTGCGGTGCGCGCAATGTGTTTGCCGACCTGACGCTGCCGGCGCCGCAGGTCAGTGTGGAGGCGGTGTTGCAGCGTAACCCCGAGGTGATTCTGGCCAGCGATCAGGCGCAACTGGAGGCGTGGAAGGCCTGGCCGCAGGTGGCGGCGGTGGCGCAGGGGCAATTACGGTTGGTGACCGACAAGGGCCTGGAGCGGCCGAGTGGGCAGATGATCGAGGCGACGGCCAAGCTTTGCCAAGTCATCGCGCCTGACCGCTGACCTGTGGTGAGGGAGCTTGCTCCCGCTGGGCTGCGAAGCGGCCCCAAATCTGTCAGTGGGTTACTTCAGATGGGATTGCGTCGGCCGGTTTTGCGACTGCTGCGCAGTCGAGCGGGAGCAAGCTCCCTCGCCACAGGTGACCGAGTTGCTCTTAGAGCTCCGGCGTCCAGGTCACCCCAAACATCCACGCCCGACCTTCCTCGCGATACCCGAACTGGCTGCCGTCATGACTGTACAGCGCCCGGCTGTAACCCTTGTCCAGCAGGTTGTCGACCTTCAGCTCAAGCTTGATCTCACGATTCAGCGCCCAACTGCTGCGCAATCCCAGCAACGCATAACCGCCTAACGGCTGCTGATTGTTCTCATCGTCATAACTGCTGCTCACCGCTTGCCAACTGGCGCCGAGACCCAGTCGATCGAACTGCCGATCCAGATCCAGGCTTAGCGTCCGCCGAGCTCGACGCGCCAGGGTGTGGCCACTGTCGCGATCCCGCGGGTCGATGATCGCCACGCCAAGAGCGCTCTGCCAGCCGAACAGCTCCTGCTTCAACGCCGCTTCAAACCCGTTGATCCGCGCCGAGGCGACGTTCTGTGGGCGGTTGTTGCTGCCGAAGATAATCGCGTCCTTGAGGTCGGTGCGATACAGCGAGGCTTCGAGGCGGCTGATATCGGTCAGCTGACTGCGCCATTGCAGCTCATAGCTTTTCGAGGTTTCAGGCTTCAGGTCCGGATTGCTGTATTTCGGGTAATACAAGTCATTGAACGTCGGTGCGCGAAAGCCTTCGCTGTAGGTCAGCAGCACATCGTTGTCCGGGTTCAACGGCAGGGTGAACGTGCCGCTCCAGCTGTTCTGACTACCGAACTGCTGGTTCTGGTCGCGGCGCAGGCCCAGTTCCGTGGAAAAACTGTCTGCCTGATAGCGATGCTGGATAAACGCCGCGCGGTTCCAGCGGCTGTCCTCGTCGAACGCTGTGCTGCTGTTGATGCGGTCTTCGTACCAGTCACCGCCAAGGATCAGGCTGTTGCGCGCGTCGAGCGTCAGGTCGTTCTGCCAGTTCAGCGAGTCGCGGTAAGTGTTGAACACGCCGCGTTCGTCGCTGAGCTTGTCGAAGGACTTCTCGCGGTTTTCGCTGTGGCCGAATTCGACGCGGGTTTTCCACAGGTCGTTGATGCGCGCATCGACGTAACTGCTGAGGCTGCTCACCGTGAACTCGTTGTAAGGCTGCTGCTGGACCGATTTGAAGGTGGTGCTGTCGAAGCGGCCGAACGGGTTGTCGAATGCACTCTTGCCACGGTTATCCAGCAGGTTGGCGCCGATTTCGATGTCATCGGTGAGGGCGTGACTCAGGCTCAGACTCAACGACTTGTTGCGATACTCATCGTGATCGCCATCGCTCGGGTACGACTCGTGGGTGCGATTGATCCCGGCGGTTTCATCAAGGCTGGCACCCAGGTTGAAGCGGGTTTGCTCATTGCCCCCGGACACGCCGAGGCTGCGCTCCCAGGTCTGGTTGCTGCCGAAACCCGCATGCAGACGCGGTTGCAGGCCTTGTTCGGTGCCACGACGGGTGAAAATCTGGATCACCCCGCCAATCGCATCGCTGCCGTAAATTACCGAACGGGAGCCGCGCAGCACTTCCACGCGCTCGACCTGTTCGATGTTGAGGTGTTGCAGGTTGCTGTCGCCGGAAGTCGAGTTGCCGATGCGTTGACCATCCACCAGCACCAGACTCTGCGCCGACTTCGTCCCCCGAATGTAAATCCCCGGCAGGCTGCCGCGCCCGCCGGTTTGCCCGACTTGCACGCCCGGCACACGAAGCAGCAGGTCAGTGACGCTGCCGGGTTGCAGACGGTCGATGTCTTCGCGGGTGAACACGGTGTTGGCGGCGCTGCTGTCGTTGCGGGCCTCGACCTGGCGGTTGGCGCTGATCAGCACGTCGGGCAGCTTCAGGGCCTGGTCGCGTTCGAAAGTGTCAGCCAGGAGTGGGCCGGACGGCAGAAGCGTCAGCGTCAGGGCGAGGGGGGAGAGTTTCATGGGTAGTCCGTTGACGCTTTAAAGCGAACACTTTTTAGAGGTTGCACACACTCATGTGGGAGCGGGCTTGCCCGCGATGACGGTGTAACAGTCAAAGAATCAGTTGACTGTCACTCCGCTATCGCGGGCAAGCCCGCTCCCACAGGGTTTTGTAGATGTCTGGTGTTTAGATGTTCAGCAATTGCAGCCGCTGACGCACCGATGCTTCAATCCCGGCTTCATCCAACCCGCACTCGGCCAGCATTTGCGCAGGCTTGGCGTGCTCGACATAGCTGTCCGGCAAGCCCAGGTGCAGCATCGACTTGAGGATGTTTTCCCGGGCGAGGAATTCGCTGACGGCGCCGCCGGCACCGCCCATGATCGCGTTTTCTTCGATGGTCACCAGCAACTCATGGCTGCCGGCAATCTCGCGAACCAGCGCTTCATCCAGCGGTTTGACGAAACGCATGTCGACCACGGTGGCATCCAGCGTCTCGGCGACTTTCAGCGCTTCGGCCAGTTGCACGCCAAACACCAGCAGGGCGACTTTGCTGCCCTGGCGGCGAACCACGCCTTTGCCGATTTCGATCGGTTGCAGGTCTTTCTCGATCGTTGCATTCGGGCCATTGCCGCGCGGGTAACGCACCGACGCCGGGCCGTTGTACAGGTGGCCGGTGGTGAGCATTTTGCGCAGCTCGTTTTCATCGCTCGGGGTCATCACCAGCATGCCGGGGATGCAGCGCAGGAACGACAGATCGAAGCTGCCCGCGTGTGTCGGGCCGTCTTCGCCCACCAGACCGGCTCGGTCGATGGCGAACAGTACGTCGAGGTTTTGCACCGCGACGTCATGGATCAGTTGGTCGTAGCCACGCTGCAGGAATGTCGAATAAATCGCCACCACCGGTTTCGCGCCTTCGCAGGCCATGCCGGCGGCGAGGGTCACGGCGTGTTGCTCGGCAATGGCCACGTCGAAATAGCGCAGCGGAAAACGCTCGCTGAACGCCACCAGATCGGAGCCTTCCTTCATGGCCGGCGTAATACCGACCAGGCGTGGATCAGAAGCGGCCATGTCGCACAGCCATTCGCCGAACACGCCGGAATACTTCGGCCCGCCAGCCTTTTTCGGCGCAGCGGCGGGTGCATCGACGGGTTCGAGTTTGGTGATGGCGTGGTAACCGATCGGGTCGACTTCCGCCGGGGCGAAGCCTTTGCCTTTCTTGGTGACGACGTGCAGGAACTGCGGGCCTTTCAGATCGCGCATGTTGCGCAAGGTAGCGATCAGTGTTGGCAGGTCGTGGCCATCGATCGGGCCGATGTAGTTCCAGCCCAGCTCTTCGAACAGCGTGCCGGGGACCAGCATGCCTTTGGCGTATTCTTCGGTGCGGCGGGCGATTTCCCAGGCGCCGGGCAGGCGCGACAGGACCTTTTTGCTGCCTTCACGCATGCTCGCGTAGGTGCGGCTGGAAAGGATTTTCGCCAGGTAATTCGACAGGCCACCGACATTGCGCGAGATCGACATGTCATTGTCGTTGAGGATCACCAGCATGTTGGCGTTCACTTCCGGCGCGTGGTTCAGCGCCTCGAACGCCATGCCGGCGGTCAACGCGCCGTCGCCGATCACCGCAATCGCCTTGCGATCGCTGTTCTGCAGGCGGGCGGCAATGGCCATGCCCAGCGCTGCGCTGATCGAAGTGCTGGAGTGGCCGACGCCAAAGGTGTCGTACTCGCTCTCGGAACGACGCGGGAAGGCGGCGACGCCGTCCTTCTGGCGCAGGGTGCCCATGCGTTCGCGACGGCCGGTGAGGATTTTGTGCGGATAAGCCTGATGACCCACGTCCCACACCAGCCGGTCGTCCGGGGTGTCGAAGACGTAATGCAGCGCGATGGTCAGCTCGATGACGCCCAGGCCTGCACCGAAATGCCCGCCGGTCTGACCGACCGTGTAGAGCAATTCCAGGCGCAACTCATCGGCCAGGGTTTCCAGCTCGGCTTCGCCTAACCGGCGCAGGCCGTCCGGCGTGTTGGCACGGTCGAGCAGGGGCGTGGTCGGGCGCTTGCGGGGAATCTCATGAAACGTCGTGGGCATCAGGCGAATCGTTATAGGTATAAAAGATGCGGCAGTTTACCTGATGCATCGCCCCCTGCCCACGCGTTGCTCTTTTTTGGCGGATACGCTGTCAGCTGCGGCGTTCGACGATATAACGGGCCAGATCGCGCAACGGCTCGGCGGCAGCGTCAAACGGTCGCAGCGCGTGCAGGGCCTGGTCGCGCAGTTCCAGGGCGTAGGCTTTGGCTGCATCGAGGCCGAGCAGGGCCGGGTAGGTCGGCTTGTCGCGAGCGATGTCGGCGCCCTGGCGTTTGCCGAGGGTTTCGGTGTCACTTTCGACGTCGAGAATGTCGTCCTGCACCTGGAACGCCAGGCCGATGGCCTGTGCATACGCCTGCAAGGACTTCAGTTCGTCCTTCTCGGCACGGCCACTGGCGAGGGCGCCGAGTTTGACGCTGACCTCGATCAGCGCGCCGGTCTTGTGCCGGTGCATGGTTTCGAGGGCTTTTTGATCGAGCTTCAAGCCAACCGAACCGAGGTCGATGGCCTGACCGCCGACCATGCCCGCCGGACCGGCCGCCAACGCCAGTGCGCTGACCATTTGCAGGCGAATCTCTGCGTCCGATGAGCTCAGGCGCGGGTCGAGCAGGGCGCTGAAGGCCAGGCTCTGCAAGCCGTCGCCGGCGAGAATCGCGCAGGCTTCATCGAATTTCTTGTGGGTGGTCGGCTGGCCGCGACGCAGATCGTCGTCGTCCATCGCCGGCAGATCGTCGTGAACCAGCGAATAAGCGTGGATCAGCTCCACCGCGCAGGCTGCGCCGTTGGCTTGCTCAGCCTTGCCGCCCAACGCTTCGCACGCGGCGTAGGCCAGCAATGGACGAACGCGTTTGCCGCCGTTCATCACGCTGTAACGCATGGCTTCGTACAGCCGCGCGAGTTCAGGGCTTGGTGCGATGAACAAGGTTTCCAGTGCCGCATTGACGCGGGCCTGGCTGGTCGCCGAATACGCTGCAATCATTCTGGTTGATCCGCGTCGAAGGGTTCCTCGGCCAGCTCGCCATCACGCTCGAGCAGCACTTGAACCTTTTGCTCGGCCTGGGCCAGCGCTGCCTGGCAATCGCGGGTCAGACCGATGCCCTGCTCGAAAGCCGTCAGCGAGTCTTCCAGCGACAGTTCGCCGTTCTCCAGTCGCTCCACCAGCGTTTGCAGGTCGGCGAGGGATTGTTCGAAATCCAGTGCAGCTTTTTTGCGGGCCATGGCGGCGATTTCCGGTTGACGTTAAACCGGCGCGACACTAGCAGACATGGGGGTTATGGGCAAATCAGCGGCCATTGGGTAGCCGTGATCATGAGGAGGAAACGCAGCCTGCGGTGTTCGCTTGGGGTGGGTGTTTATTTGATTGGTGTGTATATCCGTTTCTTCGCTAACGGCGGCTGGCGGTTCCGCTCTTACAGCGGGTCACTTGGAGAAGCGCCAAGTAACCAAGCGCTTTTGCCCCTTTCGTTCGGTGCCTCGCTGTGGCTCGGCATGCCCTCGTTCCGGTCCTGCTCCGTGGGCCCGCCGCGATCGGCCATCCATGGCCGTGCGCGGCTAACCCGGCATCCATGCCGGGTTGCCCACTGCGCAGAACCGGAACGAAGCCTCTCGAAGGGGCGACTACCGCCAATGCAACCGAGGCGGCCTACCGGCCGACCTGGTTCTTCAGGTGTATGCGTTCCCCTGTGGGAGCTGGCTTGCCAGCGATGGTCGTTAACGATAACGCGTGCGGTCTGAATGAACGCGGTGTCTGGGCGTTCATCGCTGGCAAGCCAGCTCCCACAGGGGATTGTTGGGGGGGATGACATTGGTGTTCACCCCCGATGATCCTGACGAACTTCAGGCCGGCTCTCAGGCCGCCTCGCTTTGTTTTGGATCTTGATCTGCCCCGTCGGAAGGCCGAGCGCAGGTTCTGCGCAGTGGGCAACCCGGCATGGATGCCGGGTTAGCCGCCCCCGGCCATGGATGGCCGATGGCGGCGGGCCCACGGAGTAGGACCGGAGCGAGGGCATGGCGAGCCTAGGCGAGCCACCGTACGTCAGGGGCGCTGGGCGCTTGGTTACTTGGCGCTCTTCCAAGTAACCCGCCGTAAGGGCGGAACCAATAGCCGCCGTTACCGCAGGAATGGATATGTAAACCATCAAAACACCCACCGCCTGATACACCGTCATCGCAGGCAAGCCAGCTCCCACAGGGTTTCGGGTACATCCGCGAGCACAGGATTATTTGGCGAATAAGGCCGCTATTCGGCTCACGCCCCACAATCATCGTGATATCCCCCGCAAATCAAGACGCATACGATTGTTAAAAACCCGCCAAATGGCTAACCTTCGCGCCTTCAACGACCCAATAGTCACGGGTCTTTCTGACGAAACGCAGTTTTTTGATCTGTAACGCGCCGAGGATCAGGCGCAAGGTTTCGTTATGCATGGCAGGAGGCGTCACATGCGTTCATTTTTTCTATGCCTGATAGGGTGGGTCTGCGCGACCGCTGCCTGCGCCGAGCCGACAGCCGAACTGTCGGAACCGGTGGGCGGCTGGCGCTACAACGGCCTGCTCGATCGCAGCGAAAACCCCCAAGTCGCCTATCCCACCCCCCATCGACCGGGGCGTGCAGCGCAATCGCACGATGAT
Source organism: Pseudomonas hormoni (assembly GCF_018502625.1). Lineage (NCBI taxonomy): Bacteria > Pseudomonadati > Pseudomonadota > Gammaproteobacteria > Pseudomonadales > Pseudomonadaceae > Pseudomonas > Pseudomonas hormoni. Next base: position 4,978,060 of record NZ_CP075566.1, on the reverse strand, counting down.
CGAAGGCCAGCTCAAGGCCATCGGCGCGCAACGCGGGCCGCACACGCTGGCAGTCAACGGCAATCCACTGAACCTCTACACCGACGACCAGGGGCGTTTCGCCCGGCCGTACGCATTCGGCGCGGGCTCCAACAGTGTCGAAGTGCGCAGTGTCGAAGGCAAATCCCTCAAGCGCGTCCAATTCTATGAAGCCAACAACCTGCGCACCCCGGCGCGGATTCGCGTGGTGCTGGGTTGGGACGATCCGAAAGCCGAACTCGACCTGCACATCATTACCCCCGACGGCCAGCACGCGTTCTGGGCTCGCCCGGCGATGAGTAACGGCGGCGGTCTGGACCCGGATGGCGTCGACGGTCCCGGCCCGGAAATGTTCACCATGACCGCGCCGCTGCATGGCACCTATCTGGTTTACGTGAACTATTGGGGCAACTTCGGCAGCGGCGGCTATAACTTCGATGAGACCAGCAACCAGCACGAGGTGATCACCTCGCAAATCAATCTGGTGCTCAACGAAAACACCGTCGACGAAAAACGCGAGACCTTCATCGTGCCCCTGCGCGCGATCGGTGACCTGCTGCTGGTCAAGACTTTCAACTATTAAGCATCCCGCACCACGGATGAATTGCTGAGCTTTGGGAAAATGAGCGTGAACATGAGCGATAACACTGTTTCTCCTGCCGCTGACGCACCCGCAGCCAAACCTTCCCGGCGTTGGCCAGTGCTGCTGGGCGGGCTGATCCTTGTGGCTGGCGTGGCGGCCGGACTGGGCTGGTTCATGCACAAACCCAAGGCGCCGCCCGCAGCGTTGGCCAGCGATAAACTGGGCATGAGCCGCCCGGACGGCCTGCTCGAAACCCACTCCTTGAGCCAGTTGCCCAAGGATTTGCTGGCGGTGCCGTTCCTCAAGGAAACCCTCACCGAAGATTTCGTCTTCTATTACGAAGCGCATGCCGATCGTCTCGGCTTGATCGGCAGTCTGCGGCGGATCATTTATGAACATGACCTGAAGCTGCAGGACAGCCTGATCGAGCAGCTTTTCGATCAACCGGCGGACGTGGCGCTGTGGCGCGGGGCGGACGGGCGGCTCAAGGATTTCTTGCTGGTGATGGATCGCGGTGGACTGGCCAAGGTGCTGGAGCCGCTGGCGAAAGTGGCGCTGGATGATTCGCAGCTGACGCAACTCGGTGACATCAAGGTCGCCGGCGATACGGTGCCGCTGTATCAGCTCACCTACAACAACAGCAAAGCGCTGCTGTTTGCCTCTCATGGCGACAAGCTGGTGGTGCTGTCCAATCCTTCGAAACTGTACGACAACAGTAATGGCCCGATCGATGAGCGCGGCATGGTTTCGACTCAATCGCTGGAAGCGCTGCTTGGCGGCCAGAAACTGTTCCCCGAAGCCTTCGGCCTGCCACCCCGCGCGCCGGAAGTGAAACAACGCCTCTCGGTCAATTCCAGTGTCCTGGCCATGGGGTATCAGCGTTTCATCCCGAACTTCGCCGGCCTGCGCTTCGATATGGACGACAAGGGCTGGCACAGCTTCCTGGCCATGGACGAACTGGAAAACCAGCCAGACTTCGATTTCAAACCGATCTGGCAAGCGATGCCGATGGGCGCCAGTGCTTGCGTGGCGCTGCCGCTCGCCGCCGAACAACAGAAACCGCTGCTGGTGAAACTCGGCGCCGAAGAAACCGTGGCCCAGGCCCTGACCGAACACATGGCCGGCGCCGCTGGCCTGTGCTGGTACGCCGATTCGCGGCTGTACACGCCGCTGCTGGTGGCCAGTCTGAACGATGATGACAGCGCCAAACTCGACGGCGACCTGGGCAACCTGTTCAGCTCGATGGTCGGTGCCTACGAAGGCAACGTCGAAGAACACGCGTTCCCGGTGGTGGAAAAACAGGAAGGTGAAACCCACCAGTGGCAGCGTCAGGTCAGCTCCAACTTCGGCCCCTACAAAGCCAAGGATGCCGAGAACCCGGACGCGATCACCGGCAAGGCCTTCATGAAAGTCAGCCTGGCGCGCCACGGTTCGACGCTGCTGTTTTCCCTCGACGACAAGCTCGTGGACAAAGCCCTCGGCACCCTCGACAAACGCTTCCCGCCGATGGCCGATGTGGTGCCGAAAGACCTGCTGATGCCGGTCTACTTCGGCCCGGATTCCATGGCGCAACTGATGCAACAGGAAACCCTCGACAGCCTGCCGCAGGACATGGAACCGGTGTTCTACAACGCCGCGCAAACTTACCTGATCCCGAAACTGCGCAAGCTCGGCGGCTATGGCAAATATGCGCTGACGTTGCCCGAAGGCAGCGAGCCGGACGGCCACTGGCAATGGCTGCCACTGGAATGGAAAGCCCTGTGACTGCACTCATCCGAGGCCTCGGCCTGCTGGCGTTGTTGCTGGGCAGTCGCGTATTTGCCAGTGACTCCGCGCCGCTCGACCCGCAGCAATCCCAGGTGTTCCGCGCCTGGTTCGTGCGCATCGCCCAGGAACAACTGACCCAAGGCCCGAGCCCGCGCTGGTATCAGCAGGACTGCGCGGGGCTTGTGCGTTTTGCCGCCAACGAAGCGCTGAAAGTCCATGACGACAAATGGCTGCGCAGCAATGGCCTGTCCAACCGCTACCTGCCGCCGGAGCTGCAACTGAGTGATGCCCAACGCGGCCTCGCCCAGCAATGGCAGCAGGGTGGCGGCAAGGTCGGGCCGTACGTCAACGCGATCAAACTGATTCAGTTCAACAGCCATCTGGTTGGCCGTGACCTGGCGCAAGCCCGGCCCGGCGACCTGATGTTTTTCGATCAGGGCGACGACCAGCACCTGATGATCTGGATGGGCCGCTACATCGCCTATCACACCGGCACCACCACCCCCACTGACAACGGCATGCGATCCGCGAGCCTGCAGCAACTCATGACATGGAAGGACACCCGATGGATACCCGACGCAGCCAACCCAAACTTCATCGGCGTCTATCGACTGAACTTTCTCTCCCAATGACCGGTGCCCGCATGCTGCGCTTTATGTCTCTACTGTTGGTATTGGTGCTGCCTTTTTCGGCAGTGAATGCCGAAGACACCGTCGAGCCGAGCGGCTACACGCCGGTGGCCGGTGAAAGCTTTTTTCTGCTGGCCGACAGCAGTTTCGCCAGCGACGAACAGGCGATGGTCCGTCTCGAAGCGCCGGGCCGCGACTATCGCCGTTTCCGCATGGAGCCTTACGGCGGCGCCGACATTCGCGTGTACCGCATCGACAAACCGCTGGATTTCCTCAAGCGCCAGAAGAACCTGCACCGCGTGGTCAGCGACGGTCAGTTCAAGGGCGAAGGCCTGTCGAACACCCTCGCGTACCTGTGGGACAACTGGTATCGAAAATCCCGTCGGGTGATGCAGCGGGCGTTTTCCTACGAGTCGCGCAAACAAGTCACCGAGGAAGTGCCGGAACTGAAGATGGGCACCGCCATCGCCGCGCCAACGCCTTACGACGCACAGCCGCAATTCGCGCTGATTCCGGGCCTGCCGGTGGTCAGCCAGTTCCGTTATCCGCTGTGGCAAGCCAAACCGATCCAGCCGCCAGAAGGCGTGAATCTGGCCGGTTCTTCCAGCGAGTTCGTCACTGTCGCGCCGGGCAACGTGTACATCCCGTTGGGCAATCTGAAGCCGGGCCTGTATCTGGTGGAAGCGCTGGTCGGTAAGTACCGCGCGACCACCATGGTTTTCGTCTCCAACACCGTGGCCGTGAGCAAGATTGCCGGTGATGAACTGGTGGTCTGGGCCGCACGCAAACACGAAGGCAGTTCGGTGCCGAAGGTGAATGTGCTGTGGACCGATGGCCTCGGCGTGATGAGCAGCGGTGCCACCGATGCTGATGGTTTGTTGCGTCTGAAACACGTCAGCCCGGAGCGTTCGTTCGTGATCGGCGAGGACGAAGAGGGCGGGGTGTTTGTCTCCGAGAACTTCTATTACGACAGCGAAATCTACGACACCAAACTCTATGCGTTCACCGACCGGCCGCTGTATCGGCCGGGGGATTGGGTGTCGCTGAAAATCGTTGGTCGCGAGTTCAAGAATGCTCGCGATTCGGTGCTGCCAACCGCTGCCGACGTCAACGTGACGGTGCTCGATGCCACGGGCACCGCGCTGCAAACGCTGGCGCTGAAACTCGATTCCAAGGCTGGCACTCAAGGTCGTTTCCAGTTGCCGGACAATGCCGTGGCGGGCGGTTATGAATTGCGTTTCAGCTACAAGGATCAGGCCTACAGCAGCGCCTTTCGCGTAGCCGAATACATCAAGCCGCACTTCGAAATCTCGTTGAACCTGGCCAAAAAGGACTACCGCACCGGCGAACCGGTCAAAGGCAATCTGGTGCTGCTGTACCCCGACGGCAAACCGGTGGCTGACGCCAAATTGACCCTGAGCCTGCGCGCCCAGCAACTGTCGATGGTCGATAACGAGCTGCAATACCTCGGGCAATTTCCGGTGGAACTGACCAGCACTGAACTGACCACTGACTCCAAAGGCAACGCGACCCTCGACCTGCCGGCCGCCGAGAAACCGAGCCGTTACATGCTCACCGTTTTCGCCAGCGATGGCGCGGCGTATCGGGTCAGGACCACCAAGGAAATCCTGATCGACCGGGGTGCCGCGAGTTTCAGTCTGCGGGCACCGCAGCGTTTCAGTGCGGTGGGCGATAAGGTTGTTTTCAGCTACGCCAACGAAGGTGGCAGCGAGCAAAGCAAAACCGTCACGCCGAGCAGCTACAGCTGGGTGCGGCTGGAAGACCAGAGCACCGGCGAAGACAAACTCGCCGCATCCGATAAAAGCTTCACGTTGGCCTTCGAGCGCCCTGGCACCTACAACCTGACATTAAAGGATGAGCATGGTCGTGTGGTCGGTGCGACCGGTCATTCGGTCACCGGTGACGGCGTCAAAGCCGTGCCCGGCACCGTGGAAATCGTCCTCGACAAACCCGAGTACAAGGCCGGCGACGAAGCCCTCGCGCTGATCACTTTCCCTGAGCCAATCAGTGATGCACTGCTGTCGCTTGAGCGCGACAAAGTCGAAGCCACGGCGCTACTGTCCAAGGGCGGCGACTGGCTGAAGATGGAAAAACTCAGCGATACCCAATACCGCGCACGCATCCCGGTGAAGGACAATTTCGCGCCGAACCTGACGTTCTCGGTGCTGTACACCAAGGGCGGTCAATACAGCTTCCAGAACGCCGGGATCAAGGTGATTGCGCCGCAGATCGACGTGGCCATCACCACTGATAAAGAGGTTTATCAACCGGGTGATACCGTGTCCGTCGACCTCACCACCCAGTTCGCCGGCAAGCCGATACCGGCGCACCTGACGGTCAGCGTGGTCGACGAAATGGTCTACGCGCTGCAACCCGAAGTCGCGCCGACCATCGACCAGTTTTTCTACCACCCGCGCCGCAACAACGTGCGCACCAGCGCCAGTCTGTCGTTCATCAGCTACGACGTCGCGTTGCCGGGCAGCCCTGGTGCACCGGGCAAAGCCAACCGCAGCGAGCGCGGCGTGAAAGTGCTGGAGCGGCCGCGTCGTGAAGACGTCGACACCGCGGCGTGGCAGCCGGAATTGATCACCGACGCCAATGGCAAAACCCGCTTCACCTTCAAGATGCCCGACTCGCTGACCCGCTGGCGCATCACGGCGCGAGCCATCGCCGACGACGGTCAGGTCGGGCAGAAAAAGCAATTCCTGCGCTCGGAAAAACCGCTGTACCTGAAGTGGAGTGGCCCGAGCAAATTCCGCACGGGCGACAAACCGGACCTCGGTGTGTTCGCCTTCAGTCAGGCGGAAAAACCGGTCAAGGCTGAGCTGGTGATTCATTACGCCGGTGCCGAACAGCGCGTGCCCGTCACCCTGAACAACGGCATCAACTACATCGCACTGCCGGCGTTTGCATTGGCCACTGGCGAGTGGACCGCCGAGCTGGTGCAGGACGGCAAAACCGCTGACGCGCTGGCCGTGCGCCTGACCGCGACCGGCGAAGGCTGGCAGGTCACGCAAAGCCAAAGCCTGGACGTGGCCAGCGGTGATACACCGCTGAGCTTGCCGGCGGACGCAACGGACATTCGCCTGCGTCTGGATGACAGTCCGCAAGCGCTGTTCCGCTCGGCGCTCGATGATTTGCTGAGCTATCCGTACGGCGGCGTCGAACAGACGGCCAGTCGTTTGCTGCCGTTGAGCATCGCGTACCCGACCTTGTCGTCGAATCTGCAGATCCGCGATCGATTGCGCCTGATCATGCAGAACAGCCGTCTGCGCCTGGTGCAAATGGCCGGGCCATCCGCGAGCTTCACGTGGTGGGGCATGGACGGTGAGCCGGATGCGTTCCTCACCGCGTACGCCTACTACGCCGACTGGCATGCCAGCAAAGCGCTGGAGCTGAGCCTGCCGCCGGAGCATTGGCAGCGGGTGCTGGAGGTCTATTCGAAACAGGCGCAAAACACGCCACTGCTGCAACGGGCGTTGATCCTGTCGTTCGCCAAGCAGATGCAATTGCCGGTGAACACCTTGCTCAGCGGCTTGATGGATGACCTGGCGAAAGCGGGTGAGGGCAATGCCGCGAATCTGATGGAGGATGGTGAAGACAGCATCGTCATGAGCGATCCGGATTCGGCGCTCGGGTTGGCGGCGGCGCGTGCGTTGACGGCATCGTTGGCTCGTCAGTCCAAGGTGACGTTGCCCGACGCTTTCAATCGTCATTTACCCGATGCGCAACAGCGTCTGGCTGTGAGTTCTCAGCCGTTTGCAGAAGCGCTGAACCTGTCGCTGCAAGCCTTCGATCAGGCTCACGCACAAGCCCTGTTGCAACGTCTGTTGCCACAGCAATCGACCCTGGAACGCGCGTTGGCGCTGACCTGGTTGCAACGCAGCATCGAGCAGGCCTCGCCCACCATCGCCCTGGCACCGGGTGAAGGCTGGAAGAAAAACTACGGTGATACCGGCGAGATGTACTGGACGTGGCAGGGCGCTTCGCCAGTGCCCGCCGTGTTGTCGCTGACCGGGACGCAAGAACGCCCGTTGCGTGCAGCGCTGAGCTTCCAGACCCGGCAACCGCCGGTTGATCCGATGGCTGTGACCATCACCCGTCGCCTGTCGCGACTGGTGCCGGGTGACGAAGCCTTCACGTTCAAACTCGAAGCGGTCGGCACCAAGCCGTTGTCCAGCGACAGCCTGTATCTGGACGAAGTGATCATCACCAGCAAAGCCGCCAAACCGCTGCGCTACGGGATGATCGAAGTGCCGTTGCCACCGGGCGCGGACGTCGAGCGCACCACGTGGGGCATCAAGTTGATGGGCAAGGCCGGCACTGAACCGACGGCGCTGGAGAAGGCGCGCTTCGAACCGGGTCAGATGGCTTACGCGATTCCGGTGGATGCTCTGAGCGGCGAATTGCGTCTGCGTCACTTGGTGCGCTTCTCGCAAAAAGGCCAGTTCAACCTGCCGCCGGTGCGTTTCACTCAGGTCTACGCGCCGCAGCATCAGGCCCAGGAACAGAAACCGGCGCTTGGTCAGGTCACGGTCAACTGACATGACCCGACGTTTGGTCTGGTGGCTACTGTGTTTGATCCCTGCGCTGGCGACAGCGCAGGACGAACCGTTGCGACTGGGCCTCAAGGGTGAATTGCTGTCGCTGAGCCGGACCCAGGTGATTTCTCGCGAGCCGTTGCCTGACTCCTTGCAGACGCCGTTGGGTAGTGTGTGGAAATTGTTTGTCTACGTCTGGCTGGTGGACACCGATGCCCGAGAGCCGGCGTATGAATGTCGGGGGCAGTCGAAAGAAGAAGTTTATTGCTGCATCGCGGGCGGCAAGATTGAGCGTGATCAGGCGCTGGTGAAGTCCTGCGGGTTGTACTTTGAGCCTGCGCGTTTGGGCATTGTTGGCGCAGATTGGCGCACGTATTGGCAGGCGCGGAAAGCGCCGGAGTGGCTGCTTGATTTGCCTTCGTTGCAGCCATCCACTCGGGTCTCGGTGGTGGAGTTGCTGCGAATGTTGGCCGTGATGCCCGCGCAGGATCAGGCGCGGAGGGTGTTGCTGGACGTGGTGTTGAATGCCGCTGATGGCAATGTCGTGGGCGAACTCGGTGGCCGGTTGCGGGTGAAAACCTGGAGCTGGTTGGAGGATCAGGATCCCTCGTCGCGTCAGGGAGGTTTTGCGGGTTGGCTGACGGATGGCACGCCGATCTGGGCCGGTGGACGGGGGACCAGTCAGATGGTTCTGCGCAATTACGGTCAGGCGTTGGCTTCGGTGTTGCCGGTGGGTTGGCCTGTTGATGCGGGGCGTTGCGTCGAGGTCGGGCTGTTTTCTCGCTATCCGATTGGACGCGTTTTGGCGGGGGATCGGGTTGTTTCTTCCGGGCCTCTGCAGGGCGACTATCGCGTTGATTTCGCCAACGGCAATCAACTGGATATCCACAGCGACGGTGAGCTGTTTTTGGTGGGCGACAAACTGGTCGCACGCCTGGACCGAGAAGAGTACGTCGCCCGCGTCCTGCAGCGCGAAGCCAAACCCGAACCCGCTGAAGCCGCCAAAGCCCTGGCCGTCGCCATCCGCACCTATCTGCTGCAAAACGCCGCCCGCAACGGCGACTGCCTGAGCATCGATGACAGCAGCAGCCGTCAACGCGTCGCGCCACGCCCGGCCACCACCGAGTCGCGCAACATCGCCGCGTGGACCAGCGACCTCGTCCTCGCCGGCAGCACCGTCACCTACCACTCCGACCAGCCCGGCCCGGACAAACTCTCATGGCAGCAAGCTGTCGAACAAGCCAACGCCGGCCAACGCTACGACGCGATCCTGCTGCACGCTTACCCACGCGCCAGCCTCAGCCGCTGGGACAACCCCGTCGCCTCCTGCGAAGCGCTGCCCGCCGCGCAAGACTGGCTGCAAACCCAACGCCGCGGCTGGCGCCAACGCCTCGAAAGCGAAACCGGCTACAACGAAGTCAGCACTTTCGCCGTCTGTCGCCTCGCCTTCGGCCGCCCGTACGTCGACCGCGAGCGTCAGCGCATCTATGTGCGCGGCGTGCTGTCGCTGCAAGACCGCCTCGACCTGACCCACGAATACCTGCACTTGGCCTTCGAAGCACACCCCAACGGCCAGGATGAAACCTACATCGAAGGGCTCGCCCGCCACCTCTTGCTGGAATAGGCCATGAAACTCCGTTATCCACAGGTCCTCCTGTTCCTTTGTTCTGTTTGCGTGCTGCCGACGGTTTCCGCGGCTGAAAGCGCCGTCAAACTCGACACCCCCGTCGGCGGCTGGCGCACCGGTGCGGTCGAGGGCGAAGGTGAAAACTTCCGCCAGACCGTCAACTACCCGGCTTCCTCGGTGAATACCCCGGCAGGGCAAGCCAACACCGCACGCATCACCGGCCAGATCAAAGCCACGCCCAAGTCCACTGAACCGGGACGATTGATCGTCAATGGCGTCAGCATGCCGCTGAAAATCGATTCCGCTGGCCGCTTCGATCGACCGTTCTCATTTCCCAACGGCAGCAATAGCGTCGAAGTCCGCAGCCCCGATGGCCTGCAACGCCATCGCACGCAATTTCTCAATACCAGTGGTGGCGCCACCCCGGCGAAATTGCGAGTGTTGCTGGCCTGGGACAGCGACGGTACGGATCTGGACTTGCACCTCATCACGCCTGATGGGGCACACATTTGGTATGGCGATCGTGTTGTGCCGAATGGTGCTGCGCTGGACGTGGACGTGACGACGGGGTACGGCCCGGAAATTTTTGCCATGCCGGCGCCGATCAAAGGTCAGTACCTCGTTTACGTGAATTACTTCGGGGGCGGGTATCGGAGTGATGAGGACGGGCAGGAGGACGCGGTTCAACCGCTGACGACGGCGCAGGTGACGGTGATAACGGAGGAAGGGACGCCGAATGAGAAGATGGAGACTTTTCTGGTGCCGATGCGGGCGGTGGGGGAGTTGACGTTGGTTAAGGGGTTTAGTTATCCGTAATGGGTCAGCAGGCTGCTGACCGATTCTGCATTGCATGCGTTGATGCTGCGTGCTTTCTTCCAGACGTTAAAAAGCCGGCTTGTGGCCGGCTTCTCGGGGACTGGCTTGGTTCATTTTTGGTAAACCGCGCCAGCCTTCAAAACGTACACCCGGATCTTGCGTCCGGCTGTGGGACTCGGCGAGAAAATCATCTGCCTTGTCGGTGCGATCAGAGCCGCGGGGCGGGTCGATGCGCAAATGTGGGGCGCAGCATACTGATTTTTTTGGAGAATTCCCAGCGTGGTGTGTTGAGTGGTGCTGTCGGGTGCTCGGGCCAGGTGATCGACCCTGAGAATGAGGGTGAGTGTTCGGACGCCTTCGCGGGCAAGCCTCGCTCCTACAGGGATTGTGTGAGGCCTGGAGGTGGGGATTGCCCGTCGAGGTGTTACAAAAACGGCACCGGCGGCCTGCGTTTGTTAAGCGTCGACCACCAGAACACCCATCCCAGCACCCTGATGTTTTCTTCTTCGATTTGCGCGACTCTGAAGATCTCTTCGGGGTATTCGGCGCTGTTGTGGCTGCGCATGCGAATCGCGTTGCCCGGCACCCGACTCAGGTATTTGATGCGCAACATGCCGTCGTGCTCGATGGCGTAGATCTCTCCGTCGACAATTTGTGTGAGCCCACGATCAATGGCGACGATGGAGCCGTCTTCGATTCTTTCGGCCATGCTGTTGCCGACCATCCGGGCGCAGATGGCGTCGACGTGATTGATTTCCAGGGAGTCGAGATTGCTACGCGGCAGGCGGATCGATTCGCTGGGGTCTTTGATGACATGGGTTTTGTCAGAGCCGGGTGTGATGGCCGTTTCTTTGTAAAAGGGCAGTTCGATATCGACTGGTTCGATGACCCGATAGGTGCCGCGGAGCGACTGGGCGTCGAAGGCGTTGCCGGAGTCGTCGATCAGACGTAATTCCCTGGCGTCTTTCGGCCCTTCGCCGGTTTTCAACCATTCGCTGTTCACGGAGAGTCTTCTTGCGACATCTTCCATGCGGTAGTCGGGCACTCCGCGGGAGTACCAGTTGTGGACAGTTTGAGGGTCGGAAATACCCAGGAATTCGGCAAATCTCGTGGTCGTGATTTTGACCTCTACCAGGAGCATTCTGAATCGTGGGCCGCAGGTTTTGTTCTTTTTCATAAACACGAGTCTAGCCGCGCGGCATAAGGCTTTGATTCAACAAACCGTTCAAATTTGGTGTGAATTTTAAGTCTTGATGTAAGACGTCTTTGGTAAGAATTAAACAAGAAAAAACCGGTGTGCCCGCCGGGTAAACGTGCTGTTTAAACTGATTCAAACACGCACAAAAAACCCCGGATAAACCGGGGTTTTTTCAAGTCGTCAGTGGCGCAAGGCCAGTGGCGTCTCAGCCTTTATAGGCAGCAACCGACTTGGTGATCGCTTCGCGGGCGGCGTCTGCACCGGCCCAACCTTCGATTTTCACCCATTTGCCTTTTTCGAGATCTTTGTAGTTCGCGAAGAAGTGCTCGATCTGCTGAATCAGCAGGGGTGGCAGGTCGGTGTATTCCTTCACGTCAACGTACAGCTGGGACAGCTTGTCGTGTGGGACTGCGATGACTTTGGCATCGCCGCCGCCGTCGTCGGTCATGTTCAGGATGCCGACCGGACGGGCGCGGATGACGGAGCCTGGAGCAACCGGGTAAGGGGTCACGACCAGCACGTCGAGGGGATCACCGTCGTCAGCCAGGGTGTTCGGGATGTAACCGTAGTTGGCCGGGTAGAACATCGGGGTGGCCATGAAACGGTCAACGAACAGGCAATCGCTGTCTTTGTCGATTTCGTATTTGATCGGCGCGTGGTTGGCCGGAATCTCGATCGCGACGTAGATGTCGTTCGGCAGGTCTTTGCCAGCCGGAATCTTGCTGTAGCTCATTGGGCGGTGCCCCCCGTTAGTTGACCAAAAACACTTGGCCGGATTGACCAAAAAGTGGCGGCGATTATAGGCATATTCCTTCGTCGACGCCACGTACCAGAGGTCGTAGAGACCTTAGTCGCGTGCCTGATAGACCGGGTCTTCGGCCAGAAGTTGCCGCAGCCGTGTCAGTGGGTCCTGCCGGTAAAACAGCTTCAGCTGTTCATACACCTGAGGATACGCCTCGTGCAGCAAATCCGGGGCGCTGAAGAAGTATTCACTGGTGACCGCGAAGAACTCGGCGGGATTTTCCGCGGCGTAGGGATCGATGGCGGTTTCGGCGTCCGGATCGCGGTCCAGTTGTCGGTCGAGGTCGTCGTAGGCCGCTTGCATGACGCTGGCCCAGTCGCTGACGCGCATGTCGGCGTGCAGCGGCGGCAGACCATTGGCATCGCCATTGAGCATGTCGAGTTTGTGCGCGAGTTCGTGGATCACCAGGTTGTAGCCTTCCCAGCCGCCGCTGGCTATCACGCCCGGCCAGGCGAGGATGATCGGGCCTTGCTGCCAGGCTTCACCGCTGTGTTCGCCGTCCCACTCGTGCTCGACGCCGCTGGCGTCGCGATGACGCTGGGGGCTGAGGAAGTCGTCGGGGTAGAGGACGATTTCGTGAAAACCCTGATACCAGTTCAAATCCCCCAGGTTCAGCAAGGGCAATTGCGCCTGGGCCGCGAGCAGCAAGCGCTGCTCCTGGTGGAGTTCGACACCGGGCAAGGCGGTCAGGTGTTTGTCTTCGATGAACAGCACACTGGCTTCACGCAGCCATTGGTCTTCAGCGGCACTGATGCCGTCGAGAAAACTCAGGTGATGGCGCACCCGCTGCCACATGTCGTCGGCAATCGGGTGTCTGGCCAGGATGCGCCGGCGACGCCAGGCGCTGAGCGACCACATCGCTCAGCGGGGTTCGGCTTTGGACGCGCTACTGCCGAAGCGGCTGCGCACCACACCAATGATCATCGGTACCAGCGACAGCAGGATGATGGCCACCACCAGCAGCGACAGGTTTTGCTTGATGAACGGTACGTTGCCGAAGAAGTAACCGAGGGTCACCAGGCCGCCCACCCAAAGAATGGTGCCGAGGACGCTGAAGGCAAAGAAACGCGGATAAGGCATTTTCGCCACGCCGGCGACGAACGGTGCGAAGGTGCGGATGATCGGCAGGAAACGCGCCAGGGTCACGGTTTTGCCACCGTGCTTGTCATAGAAATCGTGGGTTTGTTGCAGGTAGTCGCGACGGAAGATTTTCGAGTTCGGGTTGCTGAACAGGCGCTCGCCCGCCGTTCGTCCGATGATGTAGTTGGTGCTGTCACCGAGGATCGCCGCGAGCATCAGCAAACCGCCCAACAGCACAGGGTCCATGCCGCCACCGGCCGCCACGGCACCCGCAATAAACAGCAAGGAATCACCCGGCAGAAAGGGCATCACCACCAGGCCGGTTTCGCAGAAGATCACCAGAAACAGAATGGCGTAGATCCATGGCCCGTAGTTGTTTACCAGCAAGTCGAGGTAAACATCGAGATGCAGGATCAGGTCGAGCGGGTTGAAATCCATGGGGGCACCTGTGGTGACGGCGAGACTCGGCAGGCCTGTGCGGATGACTTCGTGTAAGGCTACAGACGGGTGTAGTTTTTCTTACAAGCCGGAAAGGTCGGCATTATACGGGCTGACAAGTGAAAAGCGCGTCGAGTTTGTCGCGGGGGATGTCGCGAGATTTGGCCATTACACCATTCATTGTGGCGAGGGAGCTTGCTCCCGCTGGAGGGCGAAGCACTCCCAAAGCCTGAGCTCGCGGTAGGTCAGGGGAATTGCATTGGCTGATTTTGCGACTGCTGCGCAGCCGAGCGGGAGCAAGCTCCCTCGCCACAAGAGCTCGCCTCAGCACAGCGGCGTTACAGCTCGTCGCTGATTGGCAACACGTAGTTCTTGAACTCGGTGTCTTCCTTGAATCCGATGGATTCGTAGGTTTTCTGGGCGATTTTGTTGTCGCTGCTGGTGGAAACGCGCATGCGCACGGCGTTGGTTTCCTTGGCCATTTTTTTCGCGGTGCGCATCAGGTTGTCGGCGACCAACTGACGGCGGGCGTCTTCAGCGACATAGATGTCATTGAGGATCCACACGCGTTTAAGCGAAAGCGACGAAAAACTCGGGTACAGCTGACAGAAACCCATCAGCTTCTTGTCGTCGTCATCGGCCAGGGCCAGGTAGATCACCGATTCCTTGCGGCGCAGGCGTTTCTCGAGGAACGCCCGGGACGAGTCCGGATACGGCAGGGAACCATAAAACTCGCGATATTTGACGAACAACGGGGTCAGCAGGTCCAGGTGTTCGAGGGTCGCTTGAATAATCCGCATCGATAGGTCTCGTCTTCAAGTGGCTGTCTTCACGTGCTCTGACGGCGAACGGTTCTTCACTCGGGCAGCCGTGTTTCGATCCTGCCTGAAATCGAATCAGAAACGCAATGCGGAAACGGTTCAGGTTTTCGGCGAATTCAGTAGGAAATTACCTTTCATATCCGCTCCTGCGTCGGACTCCAGCGTCTGAAGCTGCGCTTCGTCCTTCAGGTTTACCCCCGACAGCTGCCGCCGACAGGCTTCACGCATCAGATAAAGCAAGCGGTGTGCCGCCATGCCATAACTCAAGCCTTCCAGTCGCACATTGGAGATGCAGTTGCGGTAAGCATCCGTCAGGCCGACCTTTGGATTGTAGGTGAAATATAACCCCAGGCTGTCTGGCGAGCTGAGTCCAGGGCGTTCGCCGATCAGGATGACCACCATTTTGGCGCCCAGTAACTCGCCGATCTCGTCGCTCACCGCGACCCGGCCTTGCTCTACCAGAATCACCGGAGAAACCGTCCAGCCATCGACTTCGATCTGTTCTCGCATGCGCGCAAGGAAGGGCACAGTGTGACGGTGCACAGCCAGTGCCGACAAACCATCGGCCACGACAATCACCAGATCAACGCCGCCGGGATGGGCTGAAGCATGGTTGCGCAAGATTTGCGCCGACTCATTGCTCAATTTCCGCCCCAAGTCAGGGCGCTGCAAATAACTGTCCCGGTTTGTGGCGGCGCTGTGCAGGAGCACACTTTCGTATCCGCACTCCGCCAATTGCGTGCTAAGCCCTGCATGGTCGAAGGGCAGGTGCACCGCGTCCCGGGCCTGGGCGTGGGCGTACTGGAAATCCAGCTGCGCGCTGGTGGGCATGCTGGTGCCGGTGCGGCCCAGGGCAATCCGCGCCGGGGTCAGGCGCCGCAGTTCCAGCAATGGGTTTTCTGCATCAACACGCGGTTTATCCATTTCGACACTCATCCCAGTTGCCCCATCGCCTGGCGGAAGGCGGGCGGCAGTCTGTCGCCGAAATGAATCTTGCCGTCTGCCTGGGTGAAGATGCCCATTTTTGCCAGCCACTGTTCGAACTCCGGCGCCGGCTTCAGCCCCAGGGTTTGTCGGGCATAGAGCGCGTCGTGGAACGAGGTGGTCTGGTAATTGAGCATGATGTCGTCGGAACCGGGGATGCCCATGATGAAGTTGATCCCGGCCACGCCCAGCAGGGTCAACAGGGTGTCCATGTCGTCCTGATCGGCTTCGGCGTGGTTGGTGTAACAGATGTCGCAGCCCATGGGCACGCCCAGCAATTTGCCGCAGAAGTGGTCTTCCAGGCCGGCACGGATGATCTGTTTACCGTTGTAGAGGTACTCCGGGCCGATGAATCCTACAACTGTGTTCACCAGGAACGGTTTGAAATGTCGCGCCACGGCGTAGGCGCGGGTTTCGCAGGTCTGTTGATCGATGCCGTGGTGGGCGTTGGCCGACAGGGCGCTGCCCTGACCGGTCTCGAAATACATCAGGTTTTGCCCCAACGTGCCGCGGTTCAGGCTCAAACCGGCGTCGTAGCCTTCCTGCAAAACGTTCAGGTTGATGCCGAAGCTGGCATTGGCCGCTTCGGTGCCGGCGATCGACTGGAACACCAGGTCCAGCGGAACGCCGCGATTGATCGCTTCGATGGACGTGGTGACGTGGGTCAACACGCAGGCTTGTGTAGGAATTTCGTAGCGCTGGATGATTGCGTCGAGCATTTCCAGCATCGCGCAAATCGAGGCAATGCTGTCGGTGGCCGGGTTAATGCCGATCATCGCGTCGCCGTTACCGTACAGCAGTCCGTCGAGAATGCTCGCCGCGATACCCGCCGGTTCGTCGGTGGGATGGTTGGGTTGCAGGCGTGTGGATAAGCGTCCGCGCAGGCCCATGGTGCCGCGAAATTGCGTGACCACGCGGATTTTCTGCGCGACAAGCACCAGGTCCTGCACGCGCATGATTTTCGACACGGCCGCGGCCATTTCCGGCGTCAGTCCGGGGGCGAGGGCGCGCAGGCTCTGTTCGTCGGCGGCATCGCTGAGCAGCCAATCGCGGAATCCGCCGACAGTCAGATGGCTGACCGCGGCGAAGGCTTGTTTGTCGTGGGTGTCGATGATCAGACGGGTGACTTCATCGGCCTCATAGGGAACCAGCACTTCCTGCAGGAAATGAGTCAGCGGGATATCAGCCAGGGCCATTTGCGCGGCCACACGCTCGCCATCGTTGAGGGCGGCGACGCCGGCCAGAAAGTCCCCGGAGCGCGCCGGGCTGGCCTTGGCCATGACCTCTTTGAGGCTGGCGAAGCGGTAGGTCTGGGCGCCGACGGAATGGGCAAATGTGGCCATGGGACGGTGTCCTCCTGATGTGTAGAAGTCTTGATTACCCTGACATTCCCTTTGGGAGCCAGCCTGCTGGCGATTGCAGTGTGTCATTCAAAATCTGTGCTGACTGTCAGACCGCAATCGCCAGCAGGCTGGCTCCCACAGGGGATCTGTGTGCACTTCAATAAAGCAGGCGCAAGGCAATCAGCCCGGCGCCGGTGCAACTCAGACGCCTTCGAGCATCGCATCCGCCGGCGCATCGAAGCGCTGCTTGGCGGTCAGTTGGAAATACAAATAACCGGCCGCCATGAATCCGAGGAACACACAGCCGATCAGCGGGTTGAACCATGCCATCGCTATCAGGCACACCACTGCCAGGAACAGCGCAATGCCCGGGACGATCGGGTAACCCGGCGCGCGGAAGCTGCGTTCCAGATTTGGCTCGGTTTTACGCAGCTTGAACAGGCTCAGCATACTGATGATGTACATCACGATGGCACCGAATACCGACATGGTGATCATTGCTGCCGTCAGGGTCA
Source organism: Pseudomonas hormoni (assembly GCF_018502625.1). Lineage (NCBI taxonomy): Bacteria > Pseudomonadati > Pseudomonadota > Gammaproteobacteria > Pseudomonadales > Pseudomonadaceae > Pseudomonas > Pseudomonas hormoni. Next base: position 4,960,877 of record NZ_CP075566.1, on the reverse strand, counting down.
TGCCTTGCAGGTTGACCAGACCGTCGCTATAGATCGCCGCGATGCCGATCACGCCGCCGGCCAGGATCGCCCGGTGCGGAGTCTGGAAGCGCGAGAGCTTGGCCAGGCCGCGAGGCAGGTAACCGGCCCGGGCCAGCGCAAAGAACTGCCGCGAGTAGCCAAGAATGATCCCGTGGAAACTCGCCACCAGACCGAACAGGCCGATCCACACCAGCATGTGCATCCAGGTCGAATTGTTGCCGACCACGGCTTTCATCGCCTGAGGCAGCGGGTCGTTGATGTTCGACAGTTGGCGCCAGTCGCCCACGCCGCCCGCCATCACCATCACGCCGATCGCGAGGAACACCAGAGTCAGAATGCCGCTGACGTAAGCCCTGGGAATTGTGCGTTTCGGGTCCTTGGCTTCTTCGGCCGCCATCGCCGCGCCTTCAATCGCAAGGAAAAACCAGATCGCAAAGGGGATCGCCGCAAAGATGCCAGGGATCGAGCCGATGGTGAACTCGTTGGCGCCCGACCAGCCGTTAAGCGCGAAATTACTGAAGCTGAAGCCCGGCGCAACGACGCCCATGAACACCAGCAATTCGGCGACCGCCAGCACGGTGACTACCAGTTCAAACGTCGCGGCGATGCTGACGCCGAGGATATTCAAGCCCATGAACACGAAATAGGCGCCAACAGCTGCGATCTTGGGATCAAGCTCCGGGTACTGCACGTTCAGATAAGCGCCGATGGCCATCGCAATGGCCGGCGGCGCAAAGACGAATTCGATCAGGGTGGCGATGCCGGCGATGAGTCCGCCTTTCTCGCCAAAGGCCCGCCGGCTGTAGGCGAATGGCCCGCCAGCGTGGGGAATGGCGGTCGTCAATTCGGTAAAACTGAAGATGAAGCAGGTGTACATCGTCGCCACCATCAACGCGGTGACGAGGAAACCCAGGGTTCCTGCGGTGCCCCAGCCGTAACTCCAGCCGAAGTATTCGCCGGAAATCACCAGGCCGACGGCAATGCCCCATAAATGCAGGGTGCCGAGTGTGGGTTTGAGCTGTGTGGAAGAAGTCATAAGTCCTCGCTGTCTTTTTTATTGTTTGATCTGTTGGACTGTCGGGAACTGCATTTGCCTGTAGAGCGGGCACGCAAAGCCCGTGCCAGAGCGGCAGGGCGATGTTTGATGTGTCATTGAGGGCGCCTTCGCTGGCAAGCCATGCTCCTACAGGTACGGCGTGATCCTGTAGGAGCCGAGCTTGCTCGCGATAGCCGTTACGCGGTATCGCGTTGAGTTAGAAGAACCCCAACGGATTGATGTCGTAGCTCACCAGCAGGTTTTTGGTCTGCTGATAGTGATCGAGCATCATTTTGTGAGTTTCACGACCGACGCCGGACTTTTTGTAACCGCCGAACGCGGCATGCGCCGGGTACAGGTGGTAGCAGTTGGTCCACACGCGACCGGCCTTGATGGCGCGGCCCATGCGATAGGCGCGGTTGATGTCGCGGGTCCAGAGACCGGCGCCCAGGCCGAACTCGGTGTCGTTGGCAATGGCCAGGGCTTCGGCTTCGTCCTTGAACGTGGTGATGCTCACCACCGGGCCAAAGATTTCTTCCTGGAACACGCGCATCTTGTTGGTGCCCTTGAGCAGGGTCGGCTGGATGTAATACCCGGTCGCCAGGCTGCCTTCGAGTTTTTCGATCTTGCCGCCGGTCAGCAGTTCGGCGCCTTCGCCCTTGGCGATTTCCAGGTACGAAAGGATTTTGTCGAATTGCTGCTCGGACGCCTGGGCGCCGACCATGGTGTCGGTATCCAGCGGGTCGCCACGTTTGATTTGCAGGACTTTCTTCATCACCACTTTCATGAAGTCATCGTAGATCGACTCTTGCACCAGTGCGCGAGACGGGCAGGTGCAGACTTCGCCCTGGTTGAAGAACGCCAGCACCAAGCCTTCGGCGGCTTTTTCGATGAAGGTTTCTTCGGCTTGCATGATGTCGGCGAAGAAGATGTTCGGCGACTTGCCACCGAGCTCCACGGTGGACGGAATGATGTTTTCGGCGGCGCATTTCATGATGTGCGAGCCGACCGGGGTCGAGCCGGTAAAGGCGATCTTGGCAATGCGTTTGCTGGTGGCCAGGGCTTCGCCCGCTTCTTTGCCGAAGCCTTGCACCACGTTAAGCACGCCCGGCGGCAGCAGGTCGCCGATCAGCTCCATCAGCACGGTAATGCCCAGCGGGGTTTGCTCGGCAGGCTTGAGCACCACGCAGTTACCGGCAGCCAGGGCCGGGGCGAGTTTCCAGGCGGCCATCAGGATCGGGAAGTTCCACGGAATGATCTGTCCGACCACGCCCAGTGGTTCATGGATGTGATAGGCCACGGTGTTGCCGTCGATCTCGGCGGCGCTGCCTTCCTGCGCGCGGATGCAACCGGCGAAGTAGCGGAAATGGTCCGCGGCCAGCGGGATGTCGGCGTTGAGCGTTTCACGCACGGCTTTGCCGTTGTCCCAGGATTCGGTGATTGCCAGGACTTCCAGGTTCTGTTCGATGCGGTCGGCGATTTTCAGCAGCACCAGCGAGCGAGCCTGGGCGGACGTGGCGCCCCAGGCGTCGGCAGCGGCGTGGGCAGCGTCCAGGGCCTTGTCGATGTCTTCGGCCGTGGAACGCGGGAATTCGGCAATCGGTTGGCCATTCACTGGCGAGGTATTGGTGAAGTACTGACCTTTGACAGGCGCGACGAACTCGCCGCCGATGTAGTTACCGTATTTGCTCTTGAACGAAACGATAGCGCCTTCAGTACCGGGGTGAGCGTAACGCATGGTGATTTCTCCTTGGCTTTTGTGCTTATAAGGGAGAGCGCTTGTGCGCTTGCTATAAGCGTAGAGCAAAGGTCGGGCCACTGCCCTGCAGGTCAGGCAAATCAAGGCCTTGCGCGATTTTTGTCGGACGGGCGGGCGGCGTCTGTGACGCTTTCGGTACGGTGCCCGTGACACTTTGTACCGCTTGTGGCACAGCGTGTGACCGAGCGGTCTTGCCAGCATTGCAATGCGCCGATGGCTGGAGGATGCTGGGCCAGCATTGCCATCAGGTATTCCTCTGTGGCGAGGGAGCTTGCTCCCGCTGGGCTGCGAAGCGGCCCCAAAAATGTCTACCGGTCATGGTTTGGCGAGCGCTTCGCACTCGAGCGGGAGCAAGCTCCCTCGCCACAAGATGTGTGCCTGCCTTAACGGGGTTTGAGCACAGCTCTCGGGGAGAATAATAAGAAATGCACGACAACCATTTGAGTCGCCATGCCCAGCAAGTGCTGACCGTGACCCAGGGCAAATCCCACCTGCACGGTCCCGGCAGCGATCCGTCCATTGCCCGGTCCTGGCTGCGTTGTCTTGAGGACTATCACCTCGACCCGGCTCTGACCATGGCGCCGACGGTGCTGGAACATGGTCGCGTCCTCGAAAGCCGCGAGCGCCTGCAGCAAGTGCTGCACATCGCCGGCAACGAAATGAGCAGCCTGCATCAGCAACTTTCCGGCGCCGGTCATGCGGTGCTGCTGACCGATGCGCGCGGCGTGATCCTCAACTGCGTGACCGCGCCCGCCGAGCGCAAGATTTTCGAGCGCGCCGGCCTCTGGCTCGGTGCCGACTGGAGCGAAGCCTGCGAAGGCACCAACGGTATCGGCACCTGCCTGGTGGAGCGCCAGTCGCTGACCATCCACCAGGACGAACACTTTCGCGGCCGCCACACTGGCCTGACCTGCTCGGCGAGCCCGGTGTTCGACCCGCATGGCGAGCTGCTGGCGGTACTCGACGTGTCTTCCGCGCGTCACGAAGTCTCGCGGCAAAGCCAGTTCCACACCATGGCGCTGGTCAATCTGTCGGCGAAGATGATCGAGAGCTGCTATTTCCTGCGTTACTTCGACAATCAGTGGTTGCTGCGTTTCCACCTGCAGGCTGAATCTGTCGGGCTGTTCAGCGAAGGGTTGCTGGCGTTTGACGGGGAAGGGCGGATCTGCGCGGTCAACCAGAGTGCGCTCAACCTGCTGGGGCATGTTCGCGGCGGACTGCTGGGCAAACCGGTCGAGGCGTTTTTCGACTGCTCGCTGGACGAGTTGCTGGGCCGCGCGAGTGTGAATGCCAGCGCCAGTTGGCCGCTGCGCACCCGTGACGGGCGAAGTCTGTTTGCCGTGTTGCGCGGTCAGCCGCGCAGCATTCCAGTGCCCGTGGCACCCGCTCCGGCGATTGCCGAGCCGTCGCGGTTGTCGGGCATTTGTCTGGGGGACGCGGGGTTGCAGGAAGATTTTCGCAAGTCCCTTCGCGTCTTCGAGCGGGACGTACCGCTGCTGATCAACGGCGAAACCGGGTCCGGCAAAGAGGCCTTTGCCAAAGCGGTGCATCAGGCCAGTCAACGGGCGGAAAAGGCCTTCGTCGCGCTCAATTGCGCGGCCATCCCCGAAAGCCTGATCGAGAGCGAACTGTTCGGTTATCGCGGCGGCAGCTTCACCGGCGCGCGCAAGGAGGGCATGCGTGGCAAGTTGCAGCAGGCCGATGGCGGGACATTGTTTCTGGATGAAATCGGCGACATGCCCCTGGCGTTGCAGACCCGTCTGTTGAGGGTGCTGGAGGATCGGCAAGTGGTTCCGATTGGCGGTGAACCGGAGTCGGTCAACGTGCGGATCATCAGCGCCACTCACCGTAATTTGCTGGCACGGGTGCAGGACGGCAGCTTCCGCGAGGATTTGTACTACCGGCTCAACGGTTTGGAGATCGCACTGCCGGCGTTGCGCGAGCGCAGTGACAAATCACAGTTGCTTGATTTTCTGCTGGCGGAAGAGGCGGGCGGGGAGACGGTGCTGATTGATGAACCGGCACGCCAGGCGTTGCTGGGTTTTGCCTGGCCCGGAAATGTGCGGCAGTTGCGCAATGTGCTGCGCACGCTGGCGGCGTTGTGTGACGGCGGGTGGATCGGTCTGGAGGATTTGCCTGCGATGATTCGGCAGACGCGACCGATGCCGGTTGTTGCCGTTGAACAGCCTTCCGAACATCCCCTGGATGATGCCGAGCGGCTGGCATTGTTGAATGCGCTGGAGCAAACCCGTTGGCATATGACCCATACCGCCGAGCAACTTGGCGTCAGCCGCAATACCCTTTATAGAAAACTGCGTAAACACGGAATCGAACGCTAACCCGCTTTTGTGGCGAGGGAGCTTGCTCCCGTTCGACTGCGCAGCAGTCGCCTGTCGTTGTTGCAGAATTAACGAGACTTCAGGTTTTGGGGCTGCTGCGCAGCCCAACGGGAGCAAGCTCCCTCGCCACAGTGGTCGTGGCAAGTCTCAGCTAAAGAGTGCGATTTTCGCCTCCCTACGCTAACCTGCGGCCATGTTTTACGAGGTCGACTATGCACATTCATATTCTTGGTATCTGCGGCACTTTCATGGGTTCGATGGCGGTTCTGGCCAAAGAGCTGGGCCATCACGTGACCGGCTCCGATGCCAACGTCTATCCGCCGATGAGCACTCAGCTTGAGGCTCAGGGCATTCAGTTGACCCAGGGTTACGACCCGGCGCAGCTCGATCCGGCCCCGGATCTGGTGGTCATCGGCAACGCCATGTCCCGCGGCAACCCGGCTGTCGAATACGTCCTGAATAAAGGCCTGCCATATGTCTCCGGCCCGCAGTGGCTGGCCGATCACGTGCTGCAAGGTCGCTGGGTGCTCGCCGTCGCCGGCACGCACGGCAAAACCACCACCAGCAGCATGCTCGCCTGGGTGCTGGAGCACGCGGGCATGAGCCCTGGCTTCCTGATCGGCGGCGTGCCGCAAAATTTCTCGGTGTCGGCGCGTCTGGGCGGCACGCCGTTCTTCGTGATCGAAGCCGACGAATACGACAGTGCGTTCTTCGACAAGCGCTCCAAGTTCGTTCATTACCGCCCGCGCACGGCTATCCTGAACAACCTGGAGTTCGATCACGCCGACATCTTCCCCGATCTGCCCGCTATCGAGCGTCAGTTCCACCATTTGGTGCGTACGATCCCGAGCGAGGGTCTGGTGATTCATCCGACCACCGAGCCGGCATTGCTGCGCGTAATCGAGATGGGTTGCTGGACCCCGGTGCAAACCACTGGTGCTGGCGGTCAGTGGCAGGTCAAGTTGCTGAGCGAAGACGGTTCGAAATTCGAAGTGATGTTCGAAGGTGTCGCTCAAGGCGTGGTCGAGTGGGACATGACCGGTCAACACAACGTTGCTAACGCCTTGGCCACCTTGGCGGCAGCGCGGCATGTCGGTGTTGTGCCGTCCATGGGCATCGCTGCATTGAGTGCGTTCAAAAGCGTGAAGCGCCGGATGGAAAAAGTCGCCGAAGTTCGTGGCATCACCATCTACGACGATTTCGCTCACCACCCGACGGCCATTGCCACGACCCTCGACGGTCTGCGTAAACGCATTGGCGACGCGCCGTTGATCGCCATCATCGAGCCGCGCTCCAACTCCATGAAACTCGGCGCTCACCGTGACGGTTTGCCGGAAAGCGTGGTCGATGCCGATCAGGTGATCTGGTACGCACCGGCCAACCTCGGCTGGGACCTGGGCGCTACCGCGGCGCTGTGCACGGTGCCGTCGATTGTCAGCGATTCCCTGGAAGGCATTATCGAGCGCGTGAAAAGCCAGGCTCAGCCCGGCACTCACGTGGTGATCATGAGCAACGGCGGCTTCGGCGGCCTGCACGGCAAACTCGCCGAGGCGCTTAAATGAACAACGGCCCGGAACGCATCACGCTGGCGATGACAGGCGCTTCGGGCGCCCAGTACGGTTTGCGCCTGCTGGACTGCCTGATCCGCGAAGATCGCGAGGTGCATTTCCTGATCTCCAAGGCTGCGCAGCTGGTGATGGCCACCGAGACTGACGTTACGTTGCCGCCGAAAACCCAGATGATGCAGGCCTTCCTCACCGAATACACCGGCGCTGCCGCCGGGCAGATTCGGGTGTACGGCAAGGAAGACTGGATGTCGCCAGTGGCCTCGGGCTCCGGCGCGCCGGCAGCGATGGTGGTAGTACCGTGTTCGACTGGCACGCTGTCGGCCATTGCGACCGGGGCCTGCAACAACCTGATTGAACGGGCCGCTGACGTCACGTTGAAGGAGCGCCGCCAGCTGATTCTGGTGCCGCGTGAAGCGCCGTATTCGAGCATTCATCTGGAGCACATGCTCAAGTTGTCGAATATGGGCGTGACGATCCTGCCGGCGTCGCCGGGCTTCTATCATCAGCCGCAAACCATCGATGACCTGATCGACTTCGTCGTGGCGCGGATTCTCAACCTGCTGAACATTCCGCAAGACATGCTGCCGCGTTGGGGCGAACACCATCTGACCAGCGATGAATAAGCTGCTGATGATCGTGCTGGCGCTACAACTGACGGGTTGTGCCACGGCGCGCACGCTGGATGCTGCGAAGCCGGGGGCACCGGTGGTGTATGCGGGGACGCGGCTGGATTTGTATGCCATGAACGGCGGTTGTTGCGCCATGGATCGCTTTGGCGCTGAGGCGCCGAGCTATCCTGGCGTGGATCTGCCGGCTAGCGCTTTGCTGGATACGCTGTTGTTGCCGTTGTCGGTGTTGACGGTGATCGGCGTGAGTTTTCAGGCGACTGGCGGGTTGTAAGAGTAAGAGAGGCTTTTGTGGCTAGGGAGCTTGCTCCCGATGGGTCGCGAAGCGGCCCCATAAATTGGGACTGCTACGCAGTCCAGCGGGAGCAAGCTCCCTCGCCACAGGTCCGCGGATTATTTGCCTAACTTGCGCAACTCATCCGACTCAACAATCCGCAGCCCATCCTGCTCCTCCAGCGCCAGCCGCCACATCGCGCGAGCCAGTTGGCAGGCTTCGATGCCATGGTATTTGCCCGGGATCAGGCGGGACAACGGACCGGCGAACAGCTCGGCCGGCCGTGGCTCGATACGATCGCCCAGCAACACCGAAGGTCGGCAAATGGTTAGCTGCGGCCAGTTTTGCGCGCGCAATGCGTATTCCATCTCGCCTTTAACCCGGTTGTAGAAAATCGAGGATCTCCGATCGGCCCCCAGGGCGCTGATCACGATCAAGTGCCGCGCGCCCATTTCCCGCGCCCGTTTGGCGAAAGCCACCACCATGTCGAGATCGACCGCGCGAAACGCCTCTTCCGAGCCTGCCTGTTTGATCGTGGTGCCGAGACAGCAGTAGGCGATGTCGACGCGACCGTTCAGCTGCGGCAGGAACTCTGCCGGGTCGCCGACCGGGTTTTCCAGATGGGGGTGCTCGGCCAGCGGCCGGCGTGAGGGGGCCAATACGCGCGTGATCGTGGGCTCGTTGAGCAGGCGATCAAGCAAATGTTCACCGGTCAGACCGGTAGCTCCGGCAAGCAGTACATGCTGAGGCGTCAAGTACATAGTGTGTCCCCCTTGATACTGATCAGCTTAGTTGCTCTTTGCATCCTTGTTGCTGATAGAGACACTTTGTAGCGCTTTTCGTGCCTGCTGTTTGCGTAACAGCTGCCAGTGGGAGAGAACGGTTTTCGGCGCCCAGATCTGCGGTTCAGAGGCTTCGAAGCTGTCTGCCAGTTCCCGCTCGGCCACGGTGGCCTTGGCCAGCTTGAAGGCTTGTTCCAGATCGTCGGTCTGATTCAGGGCCTGGGCGAACAGCGCATCGCCGAAGTACGTGAAGTTGGCTTCTTCCGAGCACCCGAACGACACGCGGTCGGCGCGTGAGGCCGTCATGATCAGCGTGCGTTCGTCCTTGAGAGCGGGGATGAAACCACCGGAGTAGCAGGACGAGATCACGATGATCTTGTCGCGGTTTTTCAATGGTGCGAGCACCGCAGCGAGTTCGTCGGCCGGCAGGTCGGACAGTTCCATGCGCGGCTGATCGAGCACAAGTTCGTGTTCGCTGGTGCCGTGGCTGGTCAGGTAGATGAAGATCAAGTCTTCCGGACCGCTGCGTTCGGCCAGCGTCAGCGCGGCGCGACGCAGGTTTTCCCGGGTGGCCATCGGCCGATCGACGAGATGGTCGCGGTGGTTCACCAAACGAATCTGGCCAAACGCACCGAAACGGCTGGTGAGCATGTTGCTGACGTAATCGGATTCGCGCAGGAACACACTCTGCTTGCCGTCACCGCCGAGGGTCAGGGTGTACAGCTCGATCGCCGGGGTCGAGGCCGGCACATTGGCCAGCGCGTCTTCAAGCAAGCGGCCCTGGGCCAGCAAACCGAGCTCAAGACTATCGGGCAGCAGCTTGCCATCGGCATCGCGCACTCGCTGACCATTGACCCAGGTGCCGCTCTGCACGGTGCCGTCGGTCAGTACCAGCGTGCCACGACCTTGATAACTGTCGCCGTCGAACTGACCGATGTAGAAGCTGCCGTCGGGCAGGTTCAGGCGGCCCTGACCGGTGAAGCGCCAGTCGCTGAACTGACCGATGTAGTGGCTGCCGTCGGCGCCGATCAACTCGCCCTTGCCGTTCAGCGAACCTTCCTTGAATTGGCCCAGCCAGACATCGCCGTCGGCATTCTCGTAGCGGCCTTTGCCGTGCAGTTGGTTGTTCTTGAAACCGCCGACGTAGATATCGCCATCAGCGCTGTTGAATGTTCCGTTGCCTTCCAGCTGACCGTCCTTGAAGTGCCCGGTGAACTGATTGCCGCTGCCGTCGCCGCGCTGGCCTTCGCCATTGGGTTTGCCATGGGCGAACTGACCTTGGTACGAACTGCCGTCATCGAGTTCCAGACGGCCGAGCCCCGAATATTGATCGGCCTTGAATTCGCCGCGGTAGGTCATGCCGTTTTCTTTGAGGGTGCCTTCGCCTTCGCGCCGACCCGCTTTGAAGCCGCCGGTGTAGCTGCTGCCGCTGGTGGTCAGCGTGCCCTGGCCGTCGAACAATCCCAGGTTGAAACTCCCGCGATACACTTCGCCGTTGCTGCCGTGCCATTCGCCCTGGCCATGCCACTGGCCCTTGTCGAAACTGCCGGCGTACCAGCTGCCGTTCGGGTAATCGACGCGGCCCTGGCCTTGCAGCAAGCCGTTGACCAAATCACCGCGATAGCGTCCACCGTCCGGCAGGCGGGCGTCGGGAGGCAACAGCGATTCGCCGTCGCCGCAAGCGGTGAGCATCAGGGTCAAGGCAATGAGTGCAAGTGAGCGCATAGCGGGATCCGGGCAATTAGGCGACCGAGTATGCCGCAGCTCTATGACCTTAAATAGAGAGAGGTCGCGAAACAGCATGAGCTGCTTCGCATCCGGGAGGGTTTACACGAAGCAGAGCGACAGCGGCTCGGCGATAAAGGCCGGTTTGTCCGAACCTTCAATCTCGAGCGTGGCGGTGGCTTTGAGCAGCCATTGGCCGGGTTTCTTCTCGGTGACTTCGTTCATGTCGACCTTGAGGCGAACCCTGGAATTGACCTTCACTGGCTGGATGAAACGAACGCTATCCAGACCATAGTTGATCACCATCTTTGCCCCTTCAGGCAGGATGAGGATGTTCTCCATCAGTTTGGGGATCAGCGACAGCGACAGGAAACCGTGGGCAATGGTACTGCCAAATGGCGTTTGCGCGGCTTTGACCGGGTCGACATGGATGAACTGATAGTCCCCTGTGGCTTCGGCGAACAGGTTGATGCGCTCCTGATCGATGGTAAGCCAATCGGAACGTCCAAGTTCCTTGCCGACATAATCTTTGAGCTCTGCAACGGGAACATAGGGCATTGAGACTCTCCTTGGGTTCATCGGTTTTATAGTTTTGAGGTGGGGGGATTTGACCTCCCGGATTACCACTTTAGATCAACATGGCAAATTGCTCCGGTCAACTGACCATGCTTTTGGCGAATGCCGGTCCATAGTGTTGGCATGCTTATAATGCCGGGAGCGAATTTGCAGGGGAGAGGACGGATGTTGTTACGTGGCCTGACCTGGCTGGTGTTGTTCCAATTGCTGGGCACAGCCATCAATCATTTGTTTTTGCCGGTGCTGCCGGGGCCGATTATTGGCCTGCTGCTTCTGCTGGTGTACCTGATCTGTCGTGGCCAGGTGGGCGAACCGCTGAACCTCGCCGCGAGCAGCTTGCTGCGTTACCTGCCGTTGCTGCTGGTGCCGCCGGCCGTGGGCGTGATGGTTTACGCCAAGGACATTGCCGCGGACTTCTGGGCCATTGTGGGTGCGCTGGTATTGTCGCTGCTGTTGTCCATGGCGTTCGCCGGTGTGCTGATGCAGCGCATGGTCAAGCGCCACGCGCACCGCGAGGACCCGCAATGATTTTTGACTGGCAAGGCGCCTGGGCGTCGGTGATTCATCATCCGTTGTTCGGCATCGGCATCACCCTCGGCGCCTATCAACTGGTGCTCGCGGCGTTCGAGAAAACCCGCTGGATCTTTCTGCAGCCGGTGCTGGTCTCCATGTTGCTGGTGATTGGCGTTTTGGTGGGCTGCGGCCTGACGTACGCCGAGTACCGCAAAAGCACCGAGATCCTCAGTATTTTGCTCGGCCCGGCCACGGTCGCGCTGGCTGTGCCGCTTTACCTCAATCTGCGGCGGATCCGGCAGTTGTTCTGGCCGATATTTACTACGCTGGTGATAGGCGGTGTCGTCGCCACCGGCATGGGCGTGTTGCTGGGTTGGTCGTTCGGTGCCGAACACATGATCCTGATGACCATGGCGCCGAAGTCGGTGACCTCGCCGATTGCCATGCTGGTGGCCGAGCAGATTGGGGGTGTCGCGGCGCTGGCGGCGGTGTTCGTATTGATTACCGGCGTGATCGGAGCGATCTTTGGGCCGAGCCTGCTGAACCGGCTCGGCGTCCACAGCCCCGAGGCGCGCGGCATGGCGCTGGGCATGACCGCCCATGCCGTTGGCACCGCGGTGGCCATGCAGGAAAGTGAAGAATGCGGCGCCTTTGCGGCGCTGGCAATGAGTCTGATGGGCGTGGCCACGGCGGTGTTCCTGCCGTTGGCGGTGTCGATGGTGGTGTAAGGAAATGTCTATGAGCTTGCCGCTTTTCCCGCTGAACACGGTGTTGTTTCCTGGCTGCATCCTCGACTTGCAGATCTTCGAGGCGCGCTACCTGGACATGATCAGCCGCTGCATGAAACAGGGCGGCGGCTTCGGCGTGGTGTGCATTCTCGACGGAGAAGAGGTCGGCATCGCCCCGGCGGGTTATGCGCTGGTCGGGTGTGAAGCGCGGATCACTGATTTCAAGCAGCAGGACAACGGTCTGCTGGGCATTCGGGTGCAGGGCGGACGGCGTTTCCATGTGTTGCGCACCGAGGTTCAGCGCGATCAGTTGACCGTCGCCGAGGTCGAGTGGCTGGAGGACGAACCCGAGCAGCCGTTGCAGGATGAAGACGCCGATCTGGTTGCATTGCTCAAGGCCCTGGCCGAACACCCGATGGTCGAAGCCTTGAACATGGGCACCGAGGCGACCGGGCAACAATCGCTGGCCAATCAGTTGGCGTACTTGTTGCCGTTCGCCGAAGTGGACAAGATCGACCTGCTGCAACTCGATGATCCGCAGCAGCGACTGGATGCGATTCAGGCGCTGCTGGATGAATTGCAGGGTGAGTTGTTCGCCTGATCAGTAAGCGTATCTCAGCATCGCATGCGGTAAATGCCGCAACGCAAAGAACCCGAACAGCGCCACCATCGCCGGCAACACCAGCCACCAGATCCTGGGTGGCATGGCGTTGAGCGGTGTTTGTCGCTGACTCAACCCCAGGCTCGCCGCACAGACACACGCCGCCAGCATCGCGCCGGCCAGTACATCCGTTGGCCAGTGCGCCCCCAGATAGACGCGTGACAACGCAATCGCCAGCGCCGGCAGGCAACCCACCAGCAGCCAGGTCAGGCGCATCCGCGGTGGTTGTCCGCGACCGGCCAGAACGGCGAGGGTCAGAAACAGCGCGAAGGAACCCGACGCGTGACCGCTGGGCATGCTGTAGCTCACCAGCGGATCACTCAATACTTCCGGGCGCACGCGGGCGAAAAACTGTTTGGTGAAGGTGTTGCCGAGTGCGGTGACGAGCAGGGTGCTGCCCGCGAAAATCGCCTGTCGCCATTGTCGGGTCAGTAGCAGCAAAGCGGTCAGCAGGGCGCTAAACAGCAGCATGTTGCGGAACTCGCCGATCAGCGTGAAGGTGACGGCGACTTCATCGAGCGTCGGGCTGCGATGCTCCTGCACCAGGGTCATCACACCCTGATCGAGGGCGGTCAGGTGCGGGTAGCCGATAAACAGGCCCGTCAGGATCAGAAAACTCATGCCGCTGATCAGTATTGTCGCTTTGCGATGGCGGCGCAGGCTGCTGGTTGCGCTCAAGCCCAGCATCACCGCGATGCTGCCGGCGACGATCCCGGCTTCAGGCCAGAAACCTTCCGGCAGCGGCAAACGGATCGCTGCCCCCGTGGCCCAGCCGGGCAGCAGGTAGGCGACGCTCCAACCGGCAGCGGCCAGGAGGCTGACGGCGACGAAACGCGGGAAGGGCATGTCGAACATCCCGGCGACCATCGGCAGCATGGGTCGCAGCGGACCAATGAAGCGTCCGACCAGCAGGCTGGCGATACCATAGCGCTGGAAATACGCCTCGGCTCCGGCGATCCATTCCGGGTGATGGCGCAGGCCGGGCAGGCGCCGGATGTTTTGGTGGAAATGTCGCCCAATGAAGTACGAAACAATGTCGCCCAGCACGCCGGCGACGAATCCCAGCAACAGTGTTTCGCTCAATGACAACGCACCACTGCCGGCCAGCACCGCGACAGCAAACAGCAGCACGGTGCCGGGTACGATCAGTCCGGCAATCGCCAGGCACTCCACGAAGGCCACAATGAATACTGCCGCGGCCAGCCACTGCGGATTCGCCGCCAGCCATCCGGTCACGCTATCGAGCCATGGGCCCATAAAAACAACTCCATCGAATGTTCAAATGGTCCCCGTGGACCCATGCATATCTCGAAGCACAATTGAATACTGTGGGAGCGGGCTTGCCCGCGATAGCGGTATAACAGGCGACATTGATATCAACCTGCATGGCCTCATCGCGGGCAAGCCCGCTCCCACAGGGATTGTGGATGCTTCAAATTCTTTTGATTGTTCATGTCAGCAAAAAATAATCGCGACCTTCGACCTGCCCCCGTCGCAGCGGGTTCCGCGTGCAATACGGCGCGTAAGCCGCGTCGACGAAGCGGTACATCAAGTGTTCGTCGCGCCCATGGGGAATGCCCAGGCGCGTGGTTTGAATGATGTGGCCAGGCGCCGGGCCGACATCCTCCACCAGCAGCACTTCATGATCGAAGCGCTTGGCGTCCCAGACCGGCACCTTCAAACCCAATGCCTTGCACAGCAGCGTTTGCCCGGCGCAAAGCTTTTGCGAGGGACGAGGGCGGCCCTGGGCGTCAGGATTGTTCAACAGCATCTGCGCCAGGCTCGCCGGCCCGCTCAACTCATCGACCCACGGATACGCGGATTTGATCAGCACCGCATTGCCCGGACCTTGAGCGCTGAAATTCAGGGAGTCACCGCCCCGGGCGTAATACATGTAGATGTGGCCACCATCCAGAAACAAAGCCTTACGCTTTTCTGTGTAGCCGAGAGAGGCATGGCTGCCTTTTTCTTCGAAGTAATAGGCTTCGGTCTCGATGATTCGGGCGCTGAGCCACAAGTCGCCGACCCGATGACGGATGACTTTGCCGAGTAAATCCCGGGCCAGTGTCTGGGCGTCTCGGTCGAAAAACGCGTCCGGGAGCCCCTTGGGCAGGCTCGCGACGGACGCTCGAACAGTCAGGTTGGTCATGATGAACGGTGTTTATCAGGGCTGATTGAGTCGTGATGATAACAATTTGCAGCTTAATCCCGGCTGAACGTCGGCAAATTGCCCTCCATTTCGACCATCCGCCCGTCACCGCTGTTAGTCGGGAGACGCGACAGCTATAATCTGCCGCTTTACTCTTTACCAAGACCTTAGCAAAGACCACCACAGACCATGACTGAGTCCGTTCTCGACTACATGACCCGCCTGGGTCGCGCCGCCCGCGAAGCGTCGCGCATCATCGGCCGTGCCAGCACCGCGCAGAAAAACCGCGCCTTGCAGGCCGCTGCCAATGCGTTGGACGCCGCGCGTGTCGAGCTGACGACGGCCAATGAACTGGATCTGGCCGCGGGTCGCGCCAATGGTCTGGAACCTGCGCTGCTGGAGCGTCTGGCACTGACCCCGGAACGCATTGACGGTATGATCGTCGGTCTGCGTCAGGTTGCAGCGTTGCCGGACCCGGTTGGCGCCATTCGCGACATGAGTTTCCGTCCGTCGGGAATTCAGATCGGCAAGATGCGGGTGCCGCTGGGCGTGATCGGGATCATCTACGAATCCCGCCCCAACGTGACCATCGATGCTGCCAGCCTGTGCCTGAAGTCGGGCAATGCGACCATCCTGCGCGGCGGTTCCGAAGCGATCAATTCCAACCGTGCCATTGCAGCCTGCATCCAGCGCGGTCTCGCCGAGGCCGATTTGCCGGCCGCTGTGGTTCAAGTGGTCGAAACCACTGAGCGTGCCGCTGTGGGTGCGCTGATCACCATGCCTGAGTACGTCGACGTCATCGTGCCCCGTGGCGGCCGTGGCCTGATCGAGCGCGTCAGTCGTGACGCACGCGTTCCGGTCATCAAGCATCTGGACGGCATCTGCCACGTTTACGTCAGTGCCCATGCCGATCTGCCGAAAGCCCAGCGCATCGCCTTCAACGCCAAGACTTACCGTTATGGCATCTGCGGCGCGATGGAAACGCTGCTGGTGGATCAAACCGTTGCCAAGGATTTCCTGCCGTCGATGGCTGCACAGTTCCGCGAAAAAGGCGTTGAACTGCGTGGTTGCGAACGCACTCGGGCGATCATCGATGCCGCGGTGGCCACTGAAGACGACTGGAACACCGAATACCTGGCGCCGATCCTCTCGATCCGTGTGGTCGACGGGCTGGACCAGGCCATCGAGCACATCAACAAGTACGGCTCCCATCACACCGATTCGATTGTCAGCGAACACCAGGGCGACACCCGGCGTTTCGTGGCTGAAGTCGATTCGTCGTCGGTCATGATCAATACGCCGACCTGCTTCGCCGATGGCTTCGAATACGGATTGGGTGCCGAGATTGGCATTTCTACTGATAAGCTGCACGCCCGCGGCCCGGTGGGCCTTGAAGGTCTGACCTGCGAGAAGTACATCGTGGTCGGTGATGGCCAGTTGCGCGGCCAGGCGTCGGTCTGACTTGGGCGACCTTAATCCGTCGGCCCCGGTAACCGCCAGCGAACCTGCGCCTCGACGTATCGGCATGCTGGGCGGGACGTTCGACCCGGTGCACATCGGCCATTTGCGCGGTGCGCTGGAAGTCGCCGAATCGCTGGCGCTCGATGAGTTGCGCCTGACACCGAGTGCCCGGCCGCCTCATCGCGGTACGCCGCAGGTGTCGGCGAAGGACCGTCTGGCGATGGTCAAGTGCGCGGTGGACGGTGTTGCACCGCTGGTGGTGGATGCCCGCGAATTGCAGCGGGACAAACCGTCCTACACCATCGACACCCTGGAACTGATGCGCGCCGAACTGGCCGCTGAAGACCAGGTTTTTCTACTTTTGGGCTGGGACGCATTTTGCGGCCTGCCCACTTGGCACCGCTGGGAAGAGTTGCTCCAGCATTGCCACATCCTGGTGCTGCAACGCCCGGATGCCGACAGCGAACCGCCGGATGCCTTGCGCAACCTGCTGGCAGCGCGCTCGGTGAGCGACCCGCTGGCCCTCAAAGGGCCGAGCGGACAGATTGCATTCGTCTGGCAGACGCCGCTCGCGGTATCCGCCACCCAGATCCGTCAACTGCTGGCCAGCGGTAAGTCGGTACGTTTCCTGGTGCCCGACGCGGTCCTGGCCTACATCGATGCGCACGGACTCTACCGTGCGTCGAACTGAAAAAGGGTGCGCTTCTAGGCACGTGAATGCGTGTATCGAAGCGCCCGAACATACGAGCAAAACGAGTTTTATATGACTGACAAAGACGTAGCTAAAGTAAAGCGCAAAGGCACATTCAAGAGCGCCCCGCTGCCAGTAGAAGCTCCAACCGGCCCTGAGCTGGTCGGCGAAGAACTGGTGAAGGTTGCCGTAGCGGCCCTGGAAGACGTCAAGGCCCAGGACATTCAGGTGATCGACGTTCGTGAAAAGCAGAGCATCACTGACTTCATGATCATCGCCACCGGTACTTCCAACCGTCAGATCGGCGCGATGCTGGACAAGGTCCGCGAAGCGGTCAAGGCTCAGGGCGTCAAGCCGCTGGGTGAAGAAGGCAAGGGCGACAGCGACTGGGTTCTGCTGGATATGGACGACGTCATCGTGCACATGATGACCGCCTCGGCACGCCAGTTCTATGACCTGGAGCGCCTGTGGGCCGGTGCCGAGCAGAGCCGTTCGGCCAGCGCTGCGCACCACAGCCCGGAAAACACCCATGAGCACTTCACCAAGCTCAACAAAGACCAGCAATAAGGGACCGCTGTGCGACTGCGACTGATCGCCGTCGGTTCACGCATGCCCAAATGGGTGGAAGAAGGCTGGCATGAATATGCCAAGCGTCTTCCGTCCGAGCTGGCGCTGGAACTGGTGGAAATACCGCTCAACACCCGTGGCAAGAACGCCGACGTGGCACGCTTCATCCGTCAGGAAGGCGAAGCCATGCTGGCCAAGGTCGGGCCGAACGAGCGTATTGTGACCCTCGAAGTCCACGGCAAGCCCTGGAGCACCGAGCAGTTGGCGGTCGAACTCGATCGCTGGCGGCTCGACTCGCGCACGGTGAATTTCATGGTCGGCGGCCCCGAAGGGCTGGCGCCGGAAGTCTGTGCGCGAGCCGATCAGCGCTGGTCGTTGTCGCCGTTGACGTTGCCGCACCCGCTGGTGCGGATTCTGATCGGCGAACAGCTGTACCGTGCCTGGACAGTTCTGTCCGGCCACCCTTACCACAAGTAGTTCTGCCTCATGTCCCAGCCGATTCGCATCAAGGACCACGAAAAAGACGCCCGTCTGGTGCGTGGCCGCGTCGTGTTCGGGGCAATTGCAGTGGTGACGCTGATCGGCGTGCTGATCGCGCGCCTGTATTTCCTGCAGGTGATCCAGTACGAGTACCACTCGACCCTGTCGGAAAACAACCGCGTCCATGTGCAACCGATTCCGCCAACGCGTGGGCTGATCTTCGACCGCAATGGCGTGGTAGTGGCCGACAACCGGCCGAGCTTCAGCCTGAGCATGACCCGCGAGCGTTCCGGCGACTGGCAGCAAGTGCTCGATGTGATCGTCGAAGTGCTGGAGCTGACGCCCGAGGATCGGGTGATCTTCGAGAAACGCATGCGGCAGGGGCGTCGGCCATTCGAGCCGGTGCCGATCCTGTTCGAGCTGACTGAAGAGCAGATCGCCCGCATCGCCGTGAACCAGTTCCGTCTGCCGGGCGTGGAAGTCGTCGCGCAGTTGGTGCGTCACTACCCGCAGGGCGCGCACTTTGCGCACTCGGTGGGTTACATGGGGCGGATCAACGAGAAAGAGCTGAAGTCCCTCGATCCGGTCAACTACAGCGGCACCCATCACATCGGCAAAACGGGCATCGAGCGTTTCTACGAGCCCGAACTGCACGGTCAGGTGGGTTACGAAGAAGTCGAGACCAACGCTCGGGGCCGCGTATTGCGTGTGCTCAAGCGTACCGATCCGATACCCGGCAAGGACATCGTCCTGAGCCTGGACATCAAATTGCAGGAAGCCGCCGAAGCGGCGCTCGGCGGTCGCCGTGGCGCAGTGGTGGCGCTGGACCCGAAAACCGGCGAAGTGCTGGCAATGGTCAGTCAGCCGAGTTTCGACCCCAACCTGTTCGTCACCGGCATCAGCTTCAAAGCCTATTCCGAGTTGCGCGACTCCATCGACAGGCCGCTGTTCAACCGCGTGCTGCGTGGTTTGTACCCGCCGGGTTCGACCATCAAGCCGGCGGTGGCGATTGCCGGTCTGGATTCGGGCGTGGTCACCGCATCGACCCGGGTCTTCGACCCCGGTTACTACATGCTGCCCAATTACGATCACAAATACCGCAACTGGAACCGTACCGGCGATGGTTACGTGGACCTGGACACGGCGATCATGCGGTCCAACGACACCTATTTCTATGACCTGGCCCACAAGCTGGGGATCGATCGGCTGTCGGCGTACATGGGCAAGTTCGGTATCGGGCAGAAGGTCTCCCTGGACATGTTCGAAGAGTCGCCCGGGCTGATGCCGTCCCGTGAGTGGAAACGCGCGACCCGTCGCCAGGCCTGGTTCCCCGGCGAAACGCTGATTCTCGGGATCGGACAGGGCTACATGCAATCCACGCCGCTGCAACTGGCCCAGGCCACGGCGCTGGTGGCCAACAAAGGCGTGTGGAACCGCCCGCACCTGGCCAAGACCGTCGAAGGCGAGCGACCGAAAGATGACAATCCGATGCCGGACATTGTCCTGCGCGATCCGTCCGACTGGACCAAGGTCAATCACGGCATGCAGCAGGTGATGCACGGTGCTCGCGGTACGGCGCGCAAGGCGTCGATCGGCGCGCAATACCGGATCGCCGGCAAAAGTGGTACGGCCCAGGTGGTCGCGATCAAGCAGGGAGAGAAGTACGACCGTTCCAAGGTTCAGGAACGCCACCGCGACCACGCCTTGTTCGTCGGCTTCGCGCCGGCCGACAACCCGCAAATCGTGGTGTCGGTGATGGTCGAGAACGGCGAGTCCGGTTCCGGCGTCGCCGCGCCGGTGGTGCGCCAGGTCATGGACGCCTGGCTCCTGGACCAGGACGGCCGACTGAAAGCCGAATACGCCAGCCCTATCAGTGCGGAGGCTACGGCCCGTGAAGAGTAATTTCGATCGCATCCTATCCAGTGAGGATGTGATGCGTCGCCGCGCGACGCTGTTGCAACGCATGCACATCGACGGCCCGTTGCTGATCCTGCTGCTGACCCTCGCCGCCGGCAGCCTGTTCGTGCTGTATTCGGCCAGCGGCAAGAGCTGGGATCTGCTGGCCAAGCAAGCCACGTCGTTCGGCATCGGCCTGGTGTCGATGATCGTCATTGCCCAGTTCGAACCGCGTTTCATGGCCCGTTGGGTGCCGGTCGGTTATGTGCTCGGCGTGCTGTTGCTGGTGGTGGTGGACGTCATGGGCCACAACGCCATGGGCGCCACGCGCTGGATCAACATTCCGGGGGTGATCCGCTTCCAGCCTTCGGAGTTCATGAAGATCCTGATGCCGGCGACCATCGCCTGGTACTTGTCCAAGCGCACCTTGCCGCCGCAGCTCAAGCATGTGGGCGTCAGTCTGTTTCTGATTGGTTTGCCGTTCATTCTGATCGTGCGCCAGCCCGACCTCGGCACTTCGTTGCTGATTCTGGCGGGCGGTGCGTTCGTGCTCTTCATGGGTGGCCTGCGCTGGCGCTGGATCCTCAGCGTGCTGGCCGCCGCCGTGCCGGTGGCCGTGGGGATGTGGTTCTTCATCATGCACGACTACCAGAAGCAGCGAATCCTGACGTTCCTCGACCCGGAAAGCGATCCGCTGGGCACGGGCTGGAACATCATTCAGTCGAAAGCGGCCATCGGCTCTGGCGGCGTATTCGGCAAAGGCTGGCTGCTGGGCACCCAGTCGCACCTGGACTTTCTGCCGGAAAGCCACACCGACTTCATTATTGCGGTCATGGGCGAGGAGTTCGGTCTGGTCGGCATCTGCGCGCTGCTGCTGATTTACCTGCTGTTGATCGGCCGCGGGCTGGTGATTACCGCCCAGGCCCAGACATTGTTCGGCAAATTGCTCGCAGGCGCCCTCACCATGACGTTTTTTGTTTACGTTTTCGTCAACATCGGTATGGTCAGTGGCCTGTTGCCGGTTGTGGGGGTGCCGTTGCCGTTCATTAGCTACGGAGGAACTTCGCTGGTAACGCTGCTGTCAGCGTTTGGGGTTTTGATGTCGATCCATACCCATCGTAAGTGGATCGCACAAGTTTGAATAAGGTGAAGATTTCAATGCAAGTAATGCGTGGCTGGGCGACTCGATATGCGCCATGGGTCGGCCTGGTAAGCATCCTTGGCATCGCGCAGGACGCGTTGGCCGGCGATTACGAAGGCACACCCCAGGTGGCCGAATTCGTCGGTGAAATGACCCGCGACTACGGCTTTGCCGGTGAACAGCTGATGGGCGTGTTCCGCGAAGCCGAGCGCAAGCAAACGATTCTGGACGCGATCTCGAAACCCGCCGAGCGGGTCAAACAGTGGAACGAGTATCGCCCGATGTTCATCACCGACGCGCGCATCGCCCGCGGCGTGGATTTCTGGCGGCAGCACGAGGCGGTTCTGGCCCGTGCCGAGCAGGAATACGGTGTGCCGGCCCAGGTGATTGTCTCGATCATCGGCGTTGAGACATTTTTCGGTCGCAATACCGGTAATTACCGGGTAATCGACGCCTTGTCGACCCTGGGTTTCGACTATCCTCCCCGTGCCGAATTCTTCCGCAAGGAATTGCGTGAATTCCTGCTGCTGGCCCGGGAAGAACAGGTCGATCCACTGACCCTCAAGGGCTCCTACGCCGGAGCGATGGGCTTGCCGCAGTTCATGCCGAGCAGCTTCCGCGCCTATGCAGTGGATTTCGACGGTGACGGCCACATTAATATCTGGACCAATCCGGACGACGCCATCGGCAGCGTCGCCAGCTATTTCAAGCGTCACGGCTGGGTGGCCGGTGAACCTGTTGTCAGCCGCGCCGATGTGCGTGGCGGGCAGGTCGACGAAGGTTTGACCACGGGCATCGAGCCGACTAAAACCGTCGGGGAGTTGCGGGCGCTGGGGTGGTCAAGTCATGATGCGCTGCGCGATGATATGCCGGTCACGGCATTCCGCCTGGAAGGTGACAATGGCCCTGAATACTGGATGGGCCTGACGAATTTTTACGCAATCACGCGTTATAACCGCAGCGTGATGTACGCCATGGCCGTACATCAACTGTCTGAACAGCTGGTCCAAGCACGGGGCGTCAAGTAATGCGGGCATTGCCTATGAATAAACCCCTGAAGCTGATGGCATTCGCCACGTTGGCGGTGCTGGTCGCCAGTTGTTCGACCAGCCGCTCGCCGACACAGAAGTCTTCTTCCACCGCCGTGCGCTCGGCGCCGGGGCTGGACATCAACCGCGCTCACAAAGATGGCGCACCGTGGTGGGATGTCGACGTATCGCGCATCCCGGATGCCACGCCAACCCTGCACACCGGTCCTTACAAGGCCAACCCGTACACCGTGCTGGGCAAGACTTACTTCCCTCTGCAGGAATCCAAGACCTACGTCGCCTCGGGCACGGCGTCCTGGTATGGCACCAAGTTCCACGGCCAGAACACCGCCAACGGCGAGGTGTATGACCTGTATGGCATGAGTGCCGCCCACAAGACCTTGCCACTGCCTAGTTACGTTCGGGTGACCAACCTGGACAACAACAAGACCGTGATCCTGCGGGTCAACGACCGTGGCCCGTTCTACTCGGACCGCATCATCGACTTGTCCTACGCTGCCGCGAAAAAACTCGGCTATGCCGAAACCGGCACTGCACGGGTCAAGGTTGAAGGCATCGATCCTCAGCAATGGTGGGCCGCCAAAGGCCGTCCGGCGCCTTTGATGCTCAATGAACCGCAAGTCGCGCAAAATACCGCGCCGACGATTACCGCTTCGGCCGGCACGGTCGAACAATGGACACCGCCGCCGCAGCAACACGCCGCGGCCGTCGTGCCCGTGCAGATCGATGCAAAAAAAAACGCTTCTGTACCAGCCTCTGGCCAGTATCTGCAGGTGGGCGCGTTCGCCAACCCGGACGCTGCAGAACTCCTGAGATCGAAGCTCAGCGGGATGGTGAGCGCTCCGGTGTTCATCAGCTCGATCGTGCGCAATCAACAGACACTGCATCGGGTGCGCCTGGGGCCGATCGGCTCGCCGGGTGAAATCCAGCAAGTGCAGAACAGCGTGCGCCTGGCCAATCTCGGTTCGCCGAGCGTGGTCACCGCCGAGTAATACGTAGTACTTGATTGACGGTTCACTTGCGGTTTCGGGGGGTGAACCTGGTTGTTGGCTCGTTGAAGAACAAAAGCCCGGCAAGGGTTCTGAGTGAACGACTGAACACGCGATGGCCCGTTAGAAGGCCATCTAGATTAGTTTTGCCTTCGGGCAGTTTCCATTAGCGATTTCGAGAGACGGATGAACATCACCACCTTTGCCAAACGCCTGTGCCTTCTAGTCCCGCTGCTCCTCTCGCCTGCCGCTTTCGCGGTCGAGATGATGCCGTCGCCGCCACAACTGGCCGCCAAAGCCTATGTGCTCATGGATGCCAGCAGCGGCAACGTGCTGGTCGAGAACAACGGTGACCAGCGTCTGCCGCCTGCCAGCCTGACCAAGCTGATGACCGCGTACATCGCGACCCTGGAAATCCGTCGTGGCCAGATCGGCGAAAACGATCCGGTGACCGTCAGCGAAAACGCCTGGCGTACCGGCGGTTCGCGGATGTTCATCAAGGTCGGCACGCAGGTGACGGTCAGCGACTTGCTGCACGGCATCATCATTCAGTCGGGCAACGACGCCAGTGTTGCGCTGTCCGAGCACATTGCCGGCAGCGAAGACGCTTTCGCCGACATGATGAACAAAACCGTGGCCGACCTGGGCATGACCAACAGCCACTTCATGAACCCGACCGGTCTGCCGAACCCTGAGCACTACTCGTCGGCTCACGACATGGCCGTGCTGGCTCGCGCGATCATCCACGAAGACCCGGCCCACTACGCGATCTACTCGCAGAAAGAGTTCTTCTGGAACGGCATCAAGCAACCTAACCGCAACCTGCTGCTGTGGCGCGACAAAACCGTCGACGGTCTGAAAACCGGCCACACCGACGAAGCCGGCTACTGCATGGTGTCTTCGGCCGTACGTGATGGCATGCGCCTGATCGCCGTGGTGTTCGGCACTAACAGCGAAGTGGCTCGTGCGTCTGAAACCCAGAAGCTGCTGACCTACGGTTTCCGTTTCTTTGAAACCCAGACCTTCTATCAGAAAGGCGCCGAGCTGGCTCAGGCCCCTGTGTGGAAAGGCAGCACCAATCAAGTCAAGGCCGGCCTGGCTGAAGACCTGACCATGACCCTGCCAAAAGGCCAGCTGAAAAAGCTCGCCGCCAGCATGACCATGAACCCGCAACTGGTTGCGCCAATCGCCAAGGGCGACGTGATCGGTAAAGTCGAAGTGAAACTGGACGACAAGGTGGTGCACAGCGCTGACCTGATCGCCCTGGACGCGGTCGACGAGGGTGGTATCTTCCGTCGCATGTGGGATAGCATCCGTCTATTCTTCTACGGCTTGTTCAACTGAATTAGTGTGGACTCTCATGGCCCCGCTCCAATCCGGAGCGGGGCCATGTCCGTTGCCACGGCTTACGAGGCCGTTACGCCATGACAGACACCGAAGTAAAGGCGCCAAAGATCGAATTCCCCTGCGCGGATTACCCGATCAAGGTGATCGGCGACACCGGCGTGGGTTTCAAGGACAAGATCATCGAGATCCTTGAGAAACACGCGACCGTTGACCATAAGACCCTGGCCGAGCGCCAGAGTACCAACGGCAAGTACACGACCATCCAGCTGCACATCATCGCCACCGGTCAAGAACAGCTGTACGACATCAACAGCGAGTTGCGGGCTACCGGTTTCGTGCACATGGTGCTGTGATGTCTGGCACGCTGGGCTTTCGCGAGCTCGGCCAGATGGCTTACGAGCCGGTCTGGCATGCCATGCAACGCTTCACCAACGAACGTGGCAGTGATGCCGCTGACGAGATCTGGCTGGTGGAACACCCGCCGGTGTTCACCCAGGGCCAGGCCGGCAAGGCCGAGCATTTGCTGCTGCCGGGCGATATTCCGGTGGTGCAGGTCGATCGCGGTGGTCAGGTGACTTATCACGGTCCCGGTCAGTTGGTGGCCTACCTGTTGCTGGATGTACGCAAGCTCGGTTTCGGCGTGCGTGACCTGGTTACCCGCATGGAACATTGCCTGATCGAGTTGCTGGCCAGTTACGGCGTCACTGCCGCGGCCAAGCCGGATGCGCCGGGTGTCTACGTCGACGGGGCGAAAATCGCTTCCCTGGGTTTGCGGATTCGCCACGGTTGTTCCTTTCATGGCCTGGCCCTGAACGTGGACATGGACCTGGAACCGTTTCGACGGATTAATCCCTGCGGCTACGCCGGGCTGGCGATGACCCAGCTGAGCGATCACGCAGGATCGATTGAATTTGCCGAGGTAAGTGCCCGGCTGCGCGCGCAGCTCGTCAAACACCTCGACTATGCTGAGCAGACGACCCTAACGGGCGGAATCGACTGATATGACTACTGATGCAGTGCAAACCATGATCCCGACGCTGGATGTCACCGAGCGTCCGGCCCCGCGTGCCAAGGTTGAAGCCGGCGTCAAGCTGCGCGGCGCCGAGAAGGTTGCACGCATCCCGGTGAAGATCATCCCGACCACCGAACTGCCGAAGAAACCCGACTGGATCCGCGTGCGCATCCCGGTTTCCCCGGAAGTCGACCGCATCAAGGCCCTGCTGCGCAAGCACAAGCTGCACAGCGTGTGCGAAGAAGCGTCCTGCCCGAACCTGGGCGAGTGCTTCTCCGGCGGCACCGCGACGTTCATGATCATGGGCGACATCTGCACCCGTCGTTGCCCGTTCTGCGACGTTGGCCACGGCCGTCCGAAACCACTGGACGTCAATGAGCCGGAAAGCCTGGCCATCGCCATTGCCGACCTGAAACTGAAATACGTGGTGATCACCTCGGTTGACCGCGACGACTTGCGTGACGGCGGTGCCCAGCACTTTGCCGATTGCATCCGCGAGATCCGCAAGCTGTCGCCGAACGTGCAGCTCGAAACCCTGGTCCCGGACTACCGTGGCCGCATGGATGTCGCACTGGAAATCACCGCTGCCGAGCCACCGGATGTGTTCAACCACAACCTGGAAACCGTGCCGCGCCTGTACAAGGCTGCGCGTCCGGGTTCGGACTACCAGTGGTCGCTGACCCTGCTGCAACGCTTCAAGCAGATGATGCCGCACATTCCGACCAAATCCGGCCTGATGCTGGGTCTGGGCGAGACTGACGAAGAAGTCATCGAAGTCATGAAGCGCATGCGTGAACACGACATCGACATGCTGACCCTGGGCCAGTACCTGCAACCGTCCCGCAGCCACTTGCCGGTGCAGCGTTTTGTGCACCCGGACACCTTCGCCTGGTTCGCCGAGGAAGGTTACAAAATGGGCTTCAAGAACGTCGCGTCCGGCCCGTTGGTACGTTCCTCGTACCACGCCGACGAGCAGGCGAAACTGGTTAAAGCCGAGCTGATGTCGTCCTGATCACACGGTGAGAAATACAAAATGCCCGCACGGCTTTCCGGCCTTGCGGGCATTTTTTCGCCTTGCCTACGGCGATCACCGTTTTTTCCTGCAACCTGCGGGGCAACGGACCCTCTTCTGTTTGTCCCCGTTCCTGACTACTGTGTGCTGAAGATTTCGCGCAGGGAGATTCATGGATGACCGTTCGACCGACCCACACACTGTTTCCACATACGCCGGTGCCGGCCTTGCCCCGGGAAGGGATGATCGGGGTGATCGCGCCTGCCGGTCCCGCTGCCCTGGATACCGACAAAGCCATTGCCTGGATGCGAGCTCGTGGTTACGCGCTGCGAATCTTTCCCGGTGTCTACGAGCAGGATGGCTACCTGGCCGGCAGCGACGATGTGCGCCTCAATGACCTGCACGCGGCGTTCGCCGACTGTGAAGTCGATGCAATCATTTGTCTGCGCGGCGGTTACGGCACACCGCGTTTGCTCGACCGCATCGATTTCGAGTTGCTGCAAAACAACGCCAAGCCGTTCATCGGCTACAGCGACATCACGGCGCTGCACCTGGCAATCAGCCGTTATGCGGGGTTCGTGACCTTTCATGGTCCGTTGCTCAATGCTGATCTGTTGGGTGACAAGCAAAAGCCTACCGAGGCCTCGTTTTTCAACATGCTCAGAGGGCAGGTGAAGGCGGGCAGTGTGTTGACGCACCCGGTGGCCTACCCGTTGACCACAATCGAGCCTGGTATCGCTCACGGGCGCTTGCTGGGAGGCAATCTGGCGATGATTGCCGCGACCATGGGCACGCCTTACGAAATGGATGCCGAGGGCGTCATTCTGTTTATCGAGGACATTAACGAGCCGTTGTATCGGATCGATCGGCTGCTGACTCAACTGCGTTTGGCTGGCACGCTGGGAAAATTGCGTGGGGTTCTTGTAGGGGACGTGGCCGGGGTTGATACGGTTGCGCTTGGACGATTGCTCAAGCAGACCTTTGAGCCATTGCGCATACCGGTGCTGTCGGGGTGGCGCAGCGGGCACTGCGATCCGAACCTGACGTTGCCGATGGGGGCGTTGGTGAGGCTGGATGCGGGGAGCAAGGAGTTGGTGCTGGAGCAGGATGTGGTGGTCAAGGCTTAGATGTTCATCGCCTGACAGTCCGCCTTCGCGGGCAAGCCCGCTCCCACAGGGATTGCGAATAACCTGTGGGGGCGGGCTTGCCCGCGATGCTTTTAGCGGTTACGCAGGCCTTCGAGCAACTTGTGCGTCGGATACCCATCCGCCGGCCAGCCAAACGACTGCTGTGCACTGCGGATCGCCTTGCGGGTGTTGGCGCCGATGATGCCGTCGGCGGTGCCTGCATCGTATTTCTGGGCGCTGAGCAGATTTTGCAGCTCGATCCGCTCGGTGCGGCTCAGCGGCAAATCATCCTTGGGCCATGTGCCGTTGATCAGGCCCGCGCCGTTGAAGCGCTCGGACAACAAACTGACCGCCAGCGCGTAGGACGAGGAGTTGTTGTACTTGAGGATCGCGCGAAAGTTGTCGAGCACAAGGAACGCCGGGCCGCGATAACCCGCCGGCAGCAACAGCGCTGCGGACAGGTGTTCGGAGCCCGCTGGAACCTGTCCGCCGTTAGGCAGCGTCACGCCCAGTTGCCGCCATTCGGCGACACTCTTGCGGATCGTGCCATCGGCCAGCAGGTAGTTGAAGCTGCCCGGTAGCTGAACTTCAAAGCCCCACGGCTGACCTTTTTGCCAACCAGAGCTTTGCAGGTAGTGCGCGGTCGAGGCCAGGGCGTCGGCGGAGCTGCCCCAGATGTCGCGGCGACCGTCGCCATCGAAATCCACGGCATGGGTGTTGTACGTGGTCGGGATGAACTGGGTCTGGCCCATGGCGCCGGCCCAGGAACCGAGCATCTGCTCCGGCTCGATATCGCCCTGCTGCAGGATCTGCAGGGCCGCGATCAATTGCGCATGGGCAAAGCCTGGGCGTCGGCCTTCATAGGCCAGGGTCGCCAGGGAGTTGATCACCGATTTGCTACCCTGGAACTGACCGAAGTTACTTTCCATGCCCCACACCGCGACGAGTGCCTGACGATCAACGCCGTAACGCTGCTCGATGCTTTGCAGGATGTCCGCGTGCTGGTTGACCAGCGCCTGGCCTTTGCGCACACGCAGCGGCGACAGGGCGCCGTCGAGGTATTCCCACACCGGGCGGGAAAATTCAGGCTGGCTGCGGTCGGCACGAATCACGCTGGTGTCCAGGCTGACATTGGCGAAGGCGCGATCAAACAGGTCGGCGCGGATGCCGGCGGCCAGCGCATCCTTGCGGAAACCCGCCTGCCATTCGGCGAAGGTTTGGGTCGGCTGGATATCGAGGTTCTCACCGGTTGGCACCACGGGCGGAATCACCGCTGGGGCTGTCGCGACGGGAAGGGTCTGAAGCGGTTGGGCGTCGGCGGCGGTCGGTTTTTCCGCGCAGGCGACAAGCAGAACGAGGCTGGAGGCAGCGATCAATTGGCGCAGTTGCCAACGACGGGAAATACAAAAGGGCATGCACGGGTCCAGGGAATACGAATCAGGTGCAGACCTTAACATGTTGAGCGCTGGCTTGCCTTTCAGGCCGCCAGAAAGTAAGAAGCCTCCCAGTTGTCAGACTGGAAGGCTTCGCGGCGGTAGCTGCCTTTGCCCTTGCCGGCTCGTTCCTGACGGCTGCGGAACAGTGGCTGGGCGATGATGGATTTGGCCCTGTTGTGGCCATTTTTAGATGGCTTTTTGCTCATGATGATTTCTCGCAAGTGAGTGGTTTTTGCGGGGGAAATCATCTGCCGAAGTTGGGGTTCTGTCTAGCCCCGCAATATGTGGGAAAAGTCGACCTGTGGCGAGGGAGCTTGCTCCCGCTCGGCTGCGCAGCAGTCGTAAAACTGTTGAACGCGGATTATCGATAAAACGCGGTGAATGGTTGGGGGTTGCTTCGCAACCCAACGGGAGCAAGCTCCCTCGCCACAGAGGATGGTGCTGGCCGAGAAAACAGGTTACTCGGCAGGCAATGTCAGCCGCTGCCCGGCCATCAACAACGACAACCGACTCAAACTCATCCACGGCGAACCCGCAGCCTGCCCCTTGATCTGTGCGTCAATACGCTGCGCTTCCAGCAACAGCTGTGCCCAGCGTTGCGCCGAGTAGCGTTGCAAGGCTTTGCTCATCAGCGGTTTGCGTTTGTCCCAGACCGGCGGTCGGGCGGAGCTGAAGGCTTTGTCCAGCGGCACGCCCTGACTGTATTGCAGGGAAATATTGGCCAGCAGACGCAGTTCACGGGCAAGAGCCCAGAGAATCACCGGTGGTTCGACCCCTTCACCGCGTAAGCCCTCGAGCATGCGCAAGGCATGTGCAGCTTCGCCGTTGAGAATCGCATCGGTCAGCCCGAAGACATCGAAGCGCGCACTGTCGGCCACGGCCGCTTGCACGGTCTCGACGGTGATCTGACCGCCTTCGGCCATCAGCTTGAGCTTTTCGATTTCCTGGGCAGCAGCCAGCAGGTTGCCTTCGACGCGCGCGGCGATCAGCTCGACGGCGTCCTGGCTGGCGGAGAGCCCGGCCTGAGACAAGCGTTGGCGGATCCAGCTCGGCAACTGGTTGGCATCCACCGGCCAGATTTGCACGAACTGAGTGTGCTGGCCTTCGACCAGCGCCTTGCCCCACTTGGTTTTCTGCGCGCTGCCGTCGAGTTTCGGCAGGCTGATCAGCAAAATGGTGTCTTCAGCCGGTCGCGAGCAGTACTCGATGAACGCGGCCGCCCCTTTGTCACCGGGTTTGCCGGATGGCAGACGCAGTTCCAGCAGGCGTTTTTCAGCGAACAACGACATGCTTGCGCCGGCTTGCAGCAACGTTCCCCAGTCGAAACTGGCGTCGGCGGCGAACACCTGGCGTTCGTCGAAGCCCTGTTGGCGAGCGGCTGCACGAATGGCGTCAGCGGCTTCCTGGCAGAGCAACGGGTCATCGCCACTGATGACGTAAACCGGCGCGAGAGCACCTTGCAAGTGTTTGGCGAGTTGGGCGGGTGCGAGCTTCATAAGAGAGGGCGAACGGGGCGCCTGAGCGCCCCGTAAGTCTTACTGCTGCGGGATTTCGATAGGCGACTGACGCGGCGTTTCCGCTTCAGCCTTCTGCGCGGCTTCCAGTGCCGCAGCTTCAGCCTTGGCCTTGGCCTCGGCGGTCTGTTGCAGCTGATCCAGCTGGGCCGGCGACAGTTGCTGCAAGCGCAGCATCATGCGTTGTACCAGTTCGCGACGGATCTCCTTGCGAGCATCGGTGGCTTCCTGATCGGAACCCACCAGGTTGTTGCCGTCGTGGATAAAGACTTTCTGCACTTCGAGCTTGTCGCTCAGCAGCGGCAGGTCGTGCTCACCACGGATGTCATAGTTGAGTACTGTAGTGACCTGGTACTCGCCAGTACGGCCGGCGCCTGCATAGCTGAGGATGCGCTGGCTTTCCTGCTCATCGGCCAGCACCAGTTTGTAAGGTGCGCCCGTGTGGATGTTGACGCCGCTGCTTTCCAGCAACTGACGCATCATGGTCACGGTTTCGCCATAGGAGTTGCGGGCACTCAGGTCGAGTTCCTTGAAGGCGAGTTCATAGGTGCCGGTGCCGCGCAGCTGGAAACCGCAGGCGCTCAACAGGACCGCAAGGCCCATCACCAGCAAATTGCGTTTGATCATCTTGTTGCTCCCCTTGAAACCATGTGGGCCGACTGCGGCCCGAAAGGTTTTACTCGGCACCAGGCTCACCTGGTGCCTGATCCAATTAGCTGGCGACGATATTGACCAGTTTCCCGGGCACTACGATCACTTTACGAATAGTCAGGCCGTCGACAAAGCGCAGCACGTTTTCGTTGATGCGGGCAGCGGCTTCGATTTCTTCACGGGTCGCGCTGGCCGGCATTTCGATCTGGCCGCGCAGCTTGCCGTTGACCTGGATGACCAGCGTCAGGCTGTCCTGCACCAGCGCGGTTTCGTCCACCACTGGCCAGCCGGCGTCGATCACCGGGTCTGCGTGACCCAGGTGATTCCACAGCTCGTGGCTGATGTGCGGGGTGATCGGTGCCAGCAGCAACGTCACGGCTTCCAGACCTTCGTGAACCAGAGCGCGATCCTGTTCGGTGCCTTGCGCGGCTTTTTCCAGCACATTCATCAGCGTCATCACCTGGGCGATGGCGGTGTTGAATTTGTGGTTCTGGCCGACGTCGTGGCTGGCCTGCTTGATGGCCAGGTGGATCGAACGGCGAATGGCTTTCTGCTCGTCGTTCAGGCTGGCGATGTTCAGTTTGCCCGGCAAGCCCTGAGTGACGTGGGCTTGAGCCAGACGCCAGACGCGCTTGAGGAAACGGTGCGAACCTTCTACTCCGGAGTCGGACCATTCCGCGCTCATGTCGGGTGGCGAGGCGAACATCATGAACAGGCGGCAGGTGTCTGCGCCGAACTGGTCAATCATCGACTGAGGGTCGACGCCGTTGTTCTTTGACTTGGCCATCTTCTCGGTGCCGCCGATTTCCACCGGCAGGCCGTCCGCGATCAGCTTGGCGCTGATGACCTTGGCCTTGCTGTCACGTTCGAGTTCGACGTCCGCCGGGTTGAACCAGGTGTAAGCACCGTTGGCTTCGCGACGATAGTAAGTCTCGGCGATCACCATGCCCTGGGTCAGCAGGTTCTTGAACGGCTCGTTGGAGCTCACCAGGCCTTCGTCACGCATCAGCTTGTGGAAGAAGCGCGCGTAGAGCAGGTGAAGAATTGCGTGTTCGATACCGCCGATGTACTGGTCCACCGGCAACCAGTGGTCGGCTGCCGATTTCTCGACCAGACCACCTTCATAGTGCGGCGAGGCGTAACGGGCGTAGTACCACGAGGACTCGACGAAGGTGTCCATGGTGTCGGTTTCACGCTTGGCCGGAGCGCCGCATTTCGGGCAACTGCACTCGTAGAACTCAGGCATGCGCGCCAGTGGCGAACCTGCGCCGTCCGGCACAACGTCTTCCGGCAACACGACTGGCAGCTGATCTTCCGGGACCGGCACATCACCGCAGGTGGTGCAGTGGATGATCGGAATCGGGCAGCCCCAGTAACGCTGGCGGCTGATGCCCCAATCGCGCAGACGGAACTGGGTGCGCGAGGCGCCGAGGTTCTTCTTGATGAGCGCGACTTCAATGGCGTCGAACGCACCTGCGAAGTCGAGACCGTCGAACTCGCCGGAGTTGATCAGCGTTCCGTGCTCGCCGTAGGCGTCCTGCCACGGCGCCGGGTTGGTGTCACCGGAGCTGGTGCGAACCACCGACTTGATCGGCAGGTTGTACTTGGTGGCGAATTCGAAATCACGCTCGTCGTGCGCCGGAACAGCCATGACCGCGCCATCGCCGTAGTGCATCAGCACATAGTTGGCGACCCACACCGGGAGTTTCTCACCGGTCAGCGGGTGTTCGACGAACAGCGAGGTTGGCAGGCCTTTTTTCTCTTGGGTGGCGACGTCGGCTTCGGCGACGCTGCCGCCCTTGCATTCAGCGATGAACGCCTGCAGCTCAGGGTTGTTCTGTGCGGCCAGGGTGGCCAGGTGGTGTTCGGCGGCCACGGCAACGTAGGTCGCACCCATCAGGGTGTCCGGACGGGTGGTGAAGACTTTCAGTGCACCGGTTTCGCCGATGGAGTCGACGTTGTACGGGAACTGCACTTCCATGCCGCGGGATTTGCCGATCCAGTTGCGCTGCATGGTCTTGACCTGTTCAGGCCAGCCGGTCAGCTCGTCGAGGCTCTCCAACAGTTCATCCGCGTAGGCGGTGATCTTGAAGTAGTACATCGGGATTTCGCGCTTTTCGATCAGCGCGCCGGAACGCCAGCCGCGACCGTCGATCACCTGTTCGTTCGCCAGGACGGTCTGGTCGACCGGGTCCCAGTTCACGGTGCCGCTTTTCTTGTAAATCACGCCTTTTTCGAACAGGCGAGTGAACAGCCATTGTTCCCAGCGGTAGTAATCCGGCTTGCAGGTGGTCACTTCGCGGGACCAGTCCACCGCCAGGCCCAGGCTGCGCAGCTGGGTTTTCATGTAGGCGATGTTTTCGTAGGTCCACTTGGCGGGCGCTACGTTGTTCTTCATCGCGGCGTTTTCCGCCGGCATGCCGAAGGCGTCCCAACCCATGGGTTGCAGGACGTTCTTGCCTTGCATGCGCTGATAGCGGGAGATCACGTCGCCGATGGTGTAGTTGCGCACGTGCCCCATGTGTAGCTTGCCGCTGGGGTAAGGGAACATCGACAGGCAATAGAAAGTCTCCTTGCCTGGCTGTTCACTGACTTCAAAGGACTTTTGCTCGTCCCAGAACGACTGGGCGGCGGCTTCGATTTCACGGGGCTGATATTGTTCGTGCATGGCTACTTTTGAACTGAATAGGGGTGGCCTAATCCTCTTCAATGCAACACTGGACGGTGATCACGCCAAATCGACGTTGCGGTGCCCAAGCGAGCTGGAAGTGGAGTTACAGGAAGCGCCGTAGCATACATGACCGCACTCTACCGAGGGAAACCCTGATTACTGCCGCGCGTCTTGCAGAAATGGCTGCGAGGGCCGTTTGTCGCGGCGTTCAGCCGGTTTGTTCATGGAAGCTAAGCTCTAAATGGGGAGCGAGTCTTATCTTCAATGAGGTGAGGGATGGTTGATTCACAGCAAAAAGTTACAAAACCGGAGCTGTACGAAAGACTGATCGATCGTCTGGGAATGGCCCTGGACGCGGCAAAAACAGCTGGCCGGTTGCGCGATGAACGTCCCCTGGAGCTGGAGTTGCGTGGCCTGAGCCCCGCAGAGTTTGCATTGGTCAAGGCGTATCTGGACCGCAGTGAACGTGAAACACACGGATGCTTGTCAGAAGCAGTGAAGCAACTAGACGCACCACGTTCGGCCAAGATCATCTGGCTCAAGGACAAAACACCGGGCAGGGACGCGGTAAAGGTCCGGTCTCTGCAATTCAAGTAAGGGCACTTATAGCCATGACGCATGGTTTTTTGAAGCATAGTCCTTCCGCATTTGTTGTCGCATTGCGTCAACCCACTTAGGCTTCGGGCATCTTCAGGAGATGCTCGATGCCTTTTCGTTACTTCGTAAAACAACTTCTGCTGCCGCCCGGCATTTTGTTGCTGTTGCTGGCGCTTGCCTGGTGGTTTCGTCGCTCAAGACCGCGGCTTGCGGGCGTGTGCTTTACGCTGGGCTTCGGCGGGTTCTGGCTGATGAGTTTGCCGGTGGTGGTGCAATGGAGCGCCAAGGCGCTGGAACGGGAGCCGGCGCTGGATCGCGCCGAATGGGCGACCCTGAGTCAGCGCGCTGATGCGATCGTTGTGCTGGGGTCCGGGCGCGAGCGAGGCGACCTGGCCTGGGGCGATGACCAGCCGACCGGTGTGGGTCTGGGGCGTCAGCGTTATGCAGCGAGACTGGCCAAAGTCTCCGGTTTGCCGATCCTCACCAGTGGCGGCCTGCATTTCGGCACGCCGCCCAGCGAAGCCAAATTGATGGCGGATTCGATGTTCGAAGACTCTGGCGTAACCGTGCGCTGGCAGGAAGGGCGGAGTCGTACAACCTGGGAAAATGCGCAGTTCAGTGCCGAGGTGTTGCTGCCACAAGGGATCAAGCGTGTTGTGGTCGTGACTCAGGCCTGGCACATGCCGCGGGCGGTCTGGAGTTTCCAGAAGGCGGGATTTGAGGTGGTGCCAGCGCCGGTGGGGTTTCTGGGCGTGGACAATGCCCGGCCATTGGGTGGCTGGATGCCTGAGTTCAAGTCGATCTGGCAGAGCGGGCAGTTGCTGAATGAAGCGGTGGGGCAGATCGGGTATTCGGTGTTCTATCGCTGATCCATTGTGGCGAGGGAGCTTGCTCCCGCTGGAGTGCGAAGCAGTCCCTTTTTTAGGGCCACTTCGTGCCCCAGCGGGAGCAAGCTCCCTCGCCACAAAAGCTCGTCAGTCTCAGACGGTCTTGGCCATCCGGTTGGCCACCAGCGCCCAGCCAAACAACAATACGCAGACAATGATCAGCGGCCACGAGCGCCATTGCAGGTAAGGCGTCAGGTTGCGCATCGGCACCACTTCGCCGTACAGGATGCCGCGTTCGAACTGCGGGATCTGCGTGGTGATCTGACCGAACGGGTTGATCAGGCCGGTCACGCCGTTGTTGGTGGCGCGGATCATCCAGCGGCCGGCCTCAAGCGCGCGCATCTGTGCCATCTGCAAGTGTTGCAACGGCCCGATGGAAGTGCCGAACCAGGTGTCGTTGCTGATGGTCAGCAACAGATCGCTGCGAGCTGCAAGGCTGGCGGCAAACTCCGGGTAAACCACTTCGTAGCAGATGTACGGGGCGATCTGATAGCCCTTGGCTTGCAGCATCGCCTGATCGGCGGGGCCACGGGCAAAGTCCGACATCGGCAGGTCGAAGAAGGCGATCAGGCCGCGCAGGACATCCTGCAATGGCACGTATTCGCCAAACGGCACCAGCTTCTGCTTGAGGTAAGTGCCGTCTCCTTCGCCGACGACAGTGATGCCGTTAAAGAAACGCTTTTCGTGACGGACGACTTCGCGGATGGGGACGCCGGTAATCATGGCCGAATCCCGCTCGGAAGCGAACTTGCCCATCATGTCCAGGTAGCCTTCGGCGGACTCCTTGAGCACCGGGATCGCGGTTTCCGGCCAGATCAGCAGGTCGACACGCTTGGAGCTGAAGCTCATGTCGCGGTACAGCGCCAGCTGCGCGTTGAGCTGCGCCGGGTCCCACTTCATGCTTTGTTCGATATTGCCCTGAATCGCCGCGACGCTAAGCGGTGCACCCGCCGGGCTGGTCCAGGCGTGGCCCTTGAGCGCGATGCCGGCGACCCAAGGGCCGACCAACAGCAGCACACCCGCCGCAATAAAGGCTTTGCGCCCCGTCTTGATCAGGCGCGAAGCGTTGTAGATCAGCGCGGCCGTCAGGGCCAGGGTGAAGGACACCAGCCACATCCCGCCCACGGGGGCGAGCCCGGCCAACGGGCCGTCTAGCTGGCTGTAACCGGAGTAAAGCCACGGAAAACCGGTGAGGAACCAGCCACGAAAGGCTTCCTGGCCTACCCACAGTGCTGCGAACGCCATGGCATCGGCCAGCGGTGCTTCGTTGCGACGCAACCAGCGCGCCCAGATCCAGGCGGGCAGGGCAAAGAACCAGGCAATCGCCGCGGTGAACAGCAGCATCAGGAAACCGGCGAGCAGTACCGAAGCGCCGCCAAAGTTGTGGATGCTGTAGTAGATCCAACTGGTGCCGGCGCCAAACAGGCCGAAACCGAAGCACCAGCCACGGCCGAGGGCCTGGCGGGGGCTCAGTTCGCGCAAACCGGCGTAAAAGAAGCCGACCGCCAGCAACGCCAACGGCCAGATATCGAACGGCGCCAGGGCCAGGGTGGTGATTGCACCGGCCGCCACGGCCAGCAGGTTACCGGGCCAGCCGGGGCGGGTCATACGACGCATTTCAATCCTTGGATTTAACGGGCGATAGGTGTCAGGCGCAGCAAGTGAATCCGACGGCTGTCGGCGTTCAGGATGCGGAAGCGATACGGGCCGATCTCGGTTATTTCGTTGCGTTTCGGCAGATGCCCGAATGCACTCATCACCAGGCCACCGACGGTATCGAACTCATCGTTGGAAAACTCGCTGTCGAAAAACTCGTTGAAGTTCTCGATCGGCGTCAGGGCCTTGACCAGGAAGTCACCGCTGGGCAGTGGCTTGATGTAGCTGTCTTCCTCGACGTCGTGCTCGTCTTCGATGTCGCCGACGATCTGTTCCAGAACGTCTTCGATGGTCACCAGACCCGCCACACCGCCGTATTCATCGATAACGATGGCCATGTGGTTGTGGTTGGCGCGGAACTCGCGCAGCAGCACATTCAGGCGCTTGGACTCGGGCACGAAGGTGGCCGGGCGCAGCAGGTCCTTGATGTTGAAGCTGTCGCCGTTCTCCCTGAGGATCAACGGCAGCAAGTCCTTGGCCAGCAACACGCCCATCACGTCATCGTGGCTTTCGCCGATGACCGGGTAACGGGAGTGGGCCGAGTCGACCACGGCAGGCAGGAACTCGCGGGGTGTCTGGGTCGCCTTGATGCTGATCATCTGCGAGCGCGGGACCATGATGTCCCGTACTTGCAGGTCCGCAACCTGGATGGCGCCTTCGACGATGGCCAGCGCTTCGCTGTCCAGCAACTTGTTTTGGTGTGCATCGCGCAGAAGCTCCAGCAGCTCCTGACGGTTCTTCGGCTCGTGGGCAAAAGCCTGGGTGAGTTTACCCAGCCATGACTTCTGCCCGTTGCTCGATCGATCTTCGCTCATAGCGATTACTCTGAATCCTTTGTTGTCACGATAGTGGATGTTTCGATTTCGTCGTCCGCGTACGGGTCGGGGTAGCCCAGTTCCGCAAGCAATGTGCGTTCCAACGCTTCCATTTCTTCGGCTTCGTCGTCATCTATATGGTCGTAACCCAGCAGATGCAAGCAGCCGTGAATGACCAGATGGGCCCAATGAGCCTTTGGTTCCTTGCCTTGTTCGGTGGCTTCACGCTCGACCACCGCCACGCAGATCACCAGATCGCCCAGCAGCGGGATATCGAGAAATTCGTCGGGCACATCGGCCGGAAACGACAGGACGTTGGTGGCGTAATCCTTCTGCCGCCAGGTGTGGTTCAGCTCGCGGGCCTCTTCTTCATCGACCAAACGGATGGTCATTTCCGAATCGGCGGTGCGCTGGCGCAGGGCCAGTTCGCACCATTGGCGGAACTCGGCTTCGCTGGGGGCGGGCGCTTCGGTAGCGAGTTGCAGATCAAGCTCAAGCATCGCGGCGACTGTCCTTTGGTGTTTCGTCTGCCACGCGATTCTCGAAGCGCTCGTAGGCTTCGACGATCCGCTGCACCAGTGGATGGCGCACAAC
Organism: Pseudomonas hormoni; assembly: GCF_018502625.1. Classification (NCBI taxonomy): domain Bacteria; kingdom Pseudomonadati; phylum Pseudomonadota; class Gammaproteobacteria; order Pseudomonadales; family Pseudomonadaceae; genus Pseudomonas; species Pseudomonas hormoni. The sequence continues at coordinate 4,922,527 of NZ_CP075566.1, read as the reverse complement.
GTCCTTGGGCATGAAATGGGTGAAGCTGATGCCCGGCACGTCTTTCAGCACTTCGATCACATGGTGCAGCCCTGATTTGGTGCCTTTCGGCAGGTCGACCTGGGTGATGTCACCGGTGATGACCGCTGTGGAGCCGAAGCCGATCCGGGTCAGGAACATTTTCATCTGCTCGACGGTGGTGTTCTGGCTTTCGTCGAGAATGATGAAGCTGTTGTTCAGCGTGCGACCGCGCATGTAGGCCAGCGGCGCAACTTCGATCACCTGGCGCTCGATAAGCTTGGCGACGTATTCGAAGCCGAGCATTTCGTAGAGTGCGTCGTAGAGCGGGCGCAGGTACGGGTCGATCTTTTGCGACAGGTCGCCGGGCAGAAAGCCGAGTTTTTCACCCGCTTCAACCGCCGGACGAACCAGCAGGATGCGGCGAATCTGCTCGCGCTCCAGCGCGTCTACCGCGCAGGCAACGGCCAGATAGGTCTTGCCGGTACCGGCCGGGCCGATGCCGAAATTGATGTCGTTACCGAGAATTTCCTTCACGTAGCGCAACTGATTCAAGCCGCGAGGGCGAATCATGCCTTTCTTTGTGCGCAGGGCCACGGAGGGTTCGGACGGCGAAACGTTGTCCAGCTCTTCGACGGCCGATTCCTGCAGGAACAGGTGAACCATGTCCGGCGACAGCTCGGTACCCTTGGTTTCCCGGTACAGGCGGCGCAGGAGGTTTTCCGCGGAGGTGGTGTGTTTGGGGTCGCCGATCAGCTCGAACTGGTTTCCGCGGTTGCGGATCTCGATGGTCAGGCGTTGCTCGATCAAGCGCAGGTGCTCGTCGAACATCCCGCACAGATTGGCGAAGCGGCGAGCCTCAAAGGGCTCGAGGATGAAACGATGTGGTTCTATGGGTGCGTTCAAGGTCGTATTTAGCCGCCCTGGGGCAATTAAGATGAAATCAAGGATAACGCCAGTAAGGCGGGTGCGAAAGCTCTTAAATAATCCAGCACCCGACACCGTCCCCTGTAGGAGCCGAGCTTGCTCGCGATGACGGTTTGGCATTCAGCATATGGGTTGCCTGACCTGGCCTCATCGCGAGCAAGCTCGGCTCCTACAGGGATGTGTGGTGTTACTGGATCAGCGAACCCCGCAGCGAGTGCGGCTGCGCGGCATCGATGTGCACATCGGCGAACTGGCCGATCAGGGTCGGATTGTCGCAGCGGAAGTTGACGATCCGGTTATTCTCGGTCCGGCCTTGCAGCTCGCCGGGGTCTTTTTTCGAGTAATCGGTGACCAGAATCCGCTGGATCGAACCGACCATTTGTCGGCTGATCTCGAAACCCTGCTGGTTCAGGCGATGTTGCAGGGCGTTCAGGCGTTCTTTTTTCAGCTCTTCCGGTGTTTCGTCGGCCAGATCGGCCGCCGGCGTGCCTGGGCGCTGGCTGTAGACAAACGAATAGGAGAAGTCGAAACCGACGTCTTCGATCAGCTTCATGGTTTGTTCGAAGTCTTTTTCGGTCTCGCCGGGGAAGCCGACGATAAAGTCCGAGCTGATGCAGATCCCCGGCACGGCCGCGCGCAGCTTGCGCAGTTTGGATTTGTATTCCAGCGCCGTATGGTTGCGCTTCATCGCCGAAAGAATGCGGTCCGAACCGGATTGCACCGGCAAGTGGAGGTGCTTCACCAGCTCCGGCACTTCGGCGTGAGCCTGGATCAGGCTGTCGGAGAATTCGAGCGGATGGGACGTGGTGTAGCGAATCCGATCGATGCCATCGACAGCCGCGACGACACGAATCAGTTCGGCCAGATCCGCCAGGCGACCGTCGTGGGTGGTGCCGCGATAGCCGTTGACGTTCTGGCCCAACAACGTCACTTCACGCACGCCGTTTTCAGCGAGGTGGATGATTTCGGCAATCACGTCATCGAACGGTCGGCTGACTTCTTCGCCGCGGGTGTAGGGCACCACACAGAACGTGCAGTACTTGCTGCAACCTTCCATGACCGACACGTAAGCGCTCGGGCCATCGATGCGCGGCTCTGGCAAATGGTCGAACTTTTCGATTTCCGGAAACGAGACGTCCACTTGCGGCAATTTGGTGGCGCGGGCGGCGTCGATCATTTCCGGCAAGCGGTGCAGTGTTTGCGGGCCGAAGACTACATCGACATACGGAGCGCGATCGCGGATGGCGGCGCCTTCCTGACTGGCGACGCAACCGCCGACGGCGATCACCATCTCCGGGTTCGCCAATTTCAGTTCGCGCCAGCGGCCGAGCTGGGAATACACCCGGTCCTGGGCGCGTTCGCGGATCGAACAGGTGTTGAGCAGGATCACGTCGGCGTCTTCAGCGCGAGCGGTGACTTCCAGGGCCTGATGTTCACCCAGCAGATCGACCATGCGCGAGCTGTCGTACTCGTTCATCTGGCAACCGTGGGTTTCGATGTAAAGCTTCTTGGCCATGGATACAGTCATCACGTGATTCAAAGAACCGCGCATTATAGGGAACATGTCCCCAGGTTCCTACCGCTGTGCGTCCGGTGGCTATGCTATAGTTCGCGCCCTCATTTTTATCCCCCGATGTGTTGCTCGCCCACCATGACCAAACGTGAAGCTCCAATCTACAAGGTGATTTTCCTCAACCAGGGCCAGGTGTACGAAATGTACGCCAAGCAGATCTATCAAAGTGATCTGTGGGGCTTCCTGGAAGTGGAAGAGTTCGTCTTTGGCGAGCGCACGCAAGTGGTCGTCGATCCGAGCGAAGAGAAGCTCAAGGCTCAGTTCGAAGGTGTCGTGCGCAGTTTTGTGCCGATGCATTCGATCGTGCGCATCGACGAAGTCGAGCGTCTTGGCACGCCGAAAATCAGCGAAGCCCGCGGCGCGGTCGGCAATGTCATGCCGTTTCCGATGCCGATGCCTGAGAAGTAAGCAGGAAGGTCTTTGAGATGAACTGGGCTTTTTGTGGCGAGGGAGCTTGCTCCCGCTGGGGCGCGAAGCGGCCCTAAACCCGGCAAGCACAGTTTTTCTGACTCACCGCATTGTCTGACTTTACGACTGCTTCGCAGCCGAGCGGGAGCAAGCTCCCTCGCCACAGGGGTCAGTGTTCAGGTCAGGGCAGTGGAGAAAAAGGCGTACGCCCATCGGCGCTCTGCAATTCCATCAGATACTTGCGGAAGATTTGCCCAAGCACCTGAGTCGCAACCTCAAGTTCTTCGCGAGGCATCTTCTCGGCGACTTCGTCCGCTGTATCCAGCGCCTCTTCCGCACCATTGACCGCCGCCATTTTCAGCACGATATACGCCTGAACGTTGTTGGCCGGTACGCCTTCGCCGTGGAAGAACATGGTGCCGAGTTTGAATTGCGCCTGGGCGTGGCCTTGCAGCGAGGCCTTTTCGAAGTAGGAGAGGGCCAGTTTGAGGTCGCGCGGGTTGTATTTGCCATCGTAGTAAAACTCACCCAACTCGTATTGCGCTTGCGCATCCCCTTCATCCGACGCTTTCTGGCAGGCGGCGAGCGCCTGTGCCAGGTCTTGCGGCTGGGTATTGAGGGTGCAGCGACCCATCGCTGGGATTAACAACGAGTTGCCGCCTGCTTGTGCGAGCGCGAGCAGGGGCTGAAGGAGCAACAGGCAGCCCAATGCAAGGGCGCGGCCGGTGCGGTTCATGGGAATCGACTTACCTCTGAGGGGCGCGCGGACCCATCGAGGGATCCAATAAGCGCGCATTATGAAATAAGCAGGGCCAACCTTACAAAGTCTTTACTCGTTTTTCTGCTGCGCGGGGAATATATCGCCCGGTTTACGGGGGATTATCGGCAGATGAATAAGAAAAGACGCTGGAATGTAGGTAAAAGCTGACGCTGGCAATCGACAACGTCAGCGGCACAGCGTTATTTCAGTGCGGCAAATGCGCGTTCGGCGGCATCCAGCGTCAGTTTCAACTCGGCTTCGCCGTGGGCAATCGAGGTGAAGCCGGCTTCGAATGCACTTGGCGCCAGGTACACGCCGCCTTCGAGCATCAGGTGGAAGAAGCGGCCGAACAGCTTCGCGTCGCTGGCCATCACATCATCAAACGTGACGATGTCGTCGGCGCCGCTGAAGTACAGGCCGAACATGCCGCCGGCCTGCGTGGTCACGAACGGAATGCCGGCGGCATCGGCGCGCTGTTGCAGGCCATCGAGCAGGCGGCTGGTGTAGTCGCTCAGTTCGGCGTGGAAGCCAGGGCGGCTGATCAGGCGCAAAGTCGTGAGACCGGCCGCCATCGCAAGCGGGTTACCCGACAAGGTGCCCGCCTGATAAACCGGGCCCAGTGGCGCGATGTGCGACATGATTTCGCGTTTGCCGCCGAAGCAGCCAACCGGCATGCCGCCACCGATGATCTTGCCAAATGTGGTCAGGTCTGGCGTAACGCCGTAATGCGCTTGAGCGCCGCCGAGGGCGACGCGGAAACCGGTCATCACTTCGTCGAAAATCAGCACCACGCCGTGCTTGTCGCACAAGGTCCGCAGGCCTTCGAGGAAGCCCGGCGCCGGCGGTACGCAGTTCATGTTGCCGGCCACCGGCTCGACGATGATGCAGGCCACGTCCTGGCCGACTTCGGCGAGCATGGTTTCCACGGCATCAATGTCGTTGAACGGCAGGGTCAGGGTGTGTTCGGCGAAGGACGCCGGTACACCGGCCGAGCTCGGCACGCCTTGGGTCAATGCGCCGGAACCTGCTTTGACCAGCAGGCTGTCGGAGTGACCGTGGTAGCAGCCTTCGAACTTGATGATGCTGTCGCGGCCGGTAAAACCACGGGCCAGGCGAATCGCGCTCATGGTCGCCTCGGTGCCGGAGCTGACCATGCGCACCATTTCCATCGACGGCACGATCGAGCAGACCAGGTCGGCCATCTCGGTTTCCATCGCGGTCGGAGCGCCATACGACAAACCGTGTACCAACTGTTTACGCACCGCGTCCAGCACGTCCGGATGGCTGTGGCCGAGGATCATCGGGCCCCAGGAACCGACGTAATCCACATAACGCTTGTCGTCTTCGTCGGTGACGTAGGCGCCTTCCGCGTGCTTGAAGAACAGCGGCGTACCGCCAACGCTCTTGAACGCGCGAACAGGCGAGTTCACGCCACCGGGAATGTGTTTCTGGGCATTGGCAAACAGGGTTTCGGAACGAGACATGATCGGGCTCTCAAATCAGATTTTCAGTAATTCGTTGAATGCGCGGGCGCGGCGGGTGACTTCAGCCGTGCTCTCGGCGCCAAACAGGCCGTGGACCACCGCCAGCAGATCGACGCCGTGGGCCACCAGTGGCGCGGCGTTTTCCAGGGTGATGCCGCCGATCGCGCAGATCGGCAGGTGCAGTTTGCTGCGGGCCTGATCGAGCAACTCAAGGCTGCAAGTCGGTGCGCCGGGTTTGGTGTTGGAGTTGAAGAAGCGGCCGAAGGCGACGTAACTGGCGCCTTCTTTGGCGGCTTGTTCAGCGAGTTCGAGTTGCGCGTGGCAGGTCGACCCGATGAGCGCCTGACGACCGAGCAGTGCCCGAACCGGCATCAGTGGGCCATCGGTCTGGCCCAGGTGCACGCCGACGTTCAGGCGTGCGGCCAGTTCGGCGTCGTCATTGATGATCAGCTGGGTCTTGTAGCGTTCGCACAGATCGCGCAGGGCTTCGGCCTCGCGCAGACGGCGGGCCTCGTCGCTGCTCTTGTCGCGGTATTGCAGCAGGGTGACGCCGCCTTCCAGCGCCGCCTCCACGTACGACAGGAATTTACCGGCCAGCAGCTGGCTATCGGTAATGGCGTAAAGGCCACGTAGTTTCATCGGACATGCCTCATGGCGTTACGAACAGAAATCCAGTGGCAGGCGGCGCGGCACGAACTGACCTTTGCCCAGCTGCTCTGCATCGCGCAGGGTGCGCCACGTGTAGTTAAGCGCGGTCTGCACGGCGCTGACGAGGTTTTCACCCTGAGCCAGACGACCGGCGAGGGCGCTGGCCAGTGTGCAACCGGAACCGTGGTAACTGCCGGGCAAGCGCTGGCAGGTGAAGGTTTCGCGGCGACCGTCGCGGCTGTACAGGCGATTGTGGATTTCGTCTTCATCGCCATGACCGCCGGTGATCAGCAGGTGTTTGACGTAGGGCAGGAGTTTTTCAGCGCACTCGTCCGCGGTGCCTTCTGGCAGTTCGGCGAGGATGCGGGCTTCGGGAAGGTTAGGGGTGGCGATGATGGCCAGGGGCAGCAGGCGTTCGCGCATGGCGTAGCCGACTTCATCCTTGCCCAGTCGTCCGCCACCGCCGGCGCGCAGCACCGGGTCGCAGACCATCGGCAAATGCGGGTGCGCCTGCAGCAGTTCGACGACGGTGTCGACCATTTCCAGGGAACCGAGCATGCCCAGTTTGACGGCAGCGACTTCGGAGTCGTTGAGCACGGCGTTGGCCTGGGCCAGCACCCACTCGCGGTCGAGCACGCGAAAGTCAGTGACGTTGACCGTGTCTTGCACGGTCAGGGCGGTGACGGCCGGGGCCGCATGACAACCCTGAGCAAGCAGGGCTTCGATATCTGCCTGCAAGCCGGCGCCACCACTTGGGTCGTGGCCGGAGAGACAGAGGACAACGGGGCGAGAGCTGTAGATATTCATGGTGCGCGAGCTTACCACCAAACATCGATTTTCGGGTGCAGTGCCCGCCAGGTCTGCCGATAGAGAGTCAGGGGCAGGCAATGCAACCGGCCGGGACTGTCACAATCTGACCGAGTCAACAGTTTTACCTCAATTTGCAAGCTGGAACGCCCGTTCTAGAGCCTTTGTAGGAAAAGTTTCAATGGTGTTCAATGGCCATCAACGGCTATGCTAGAGTGGATCCAAACCAATAACAGGTAATGCCGGTTTTACGTCTACTCAAAAGGAATGAGGGGCTTCCTTAGATAACCGGACAGGCCACGCTGGGGCTTAAATGCGCTATTTGCTGATGTTGCTGTTTTGCTTGCCCCTCATGGCGAGCGCAGTCGAGTTCGATGAATTCACTCAAAGCCTGCCCCTGGGCCGAACCCTGCAAGTGTTCGAAGATGCCAATGGTCAGGCAACCATCGATGATATCCGTGCGCAAGCGGCGGCCGGACACTTCAAGCCCCACGATAAGGCCACCCTCAACGCTGGTTACTCGCGTTCGGTGTTCTGGCTGAAAATCGACCTGAATTACCGCCCGACCCATCCCGCTGCGCAACGGACCTGGCTGCTGGAACTGGCCTATCCACCCCTCGATCACCTTGATCTGTACTTGCCCGATGCTGTCGGTGCCTATCGATTGGCCCGGCAGACCGGCGATGCCTTACCGTTCGACAGTCGCGAAATTCGCCAGAACAACTATTTGTTCGATCTGAACTTCACCCCGAATCAAACGCAAACCCTGTACCTGCGCCTGCAGAGCGAAGGGTCGATCCAGGCGCCAGTCACGTTGTGGTCAAGCACAGCATTCCTTGAAGAACAGCCGGTGCGGCTCTACGTGCTGGGCCTGATTTACGGCGTGTTGTTGGGGATGCTGGTCTACAACCTGTTCATCTACCTAAGCGTGCGCGACACCAGTTACCTCTATTACATCTTCTACATTGCCTCGTTCGGCCTGTATCAACTGTCGGTGAACGGCGCGGCCGTGCAGTATTTCTGGCCGAACAATCCCTGGTGGGCCAACGCTGCGACGCCATTCTTCATTGGTTGCGCGGGGTTGTTCGGCAGTCAGTTCGCCCGCAGTTTCCTGCAAACGGCGACCCTCAGTCGCTGGCTCGATCGTTTGCTGCTGGCGTTGATTGCGTTCGGCGCGGTGGTGGTCGGCTTGTCGCTGTTGACCAGTTACGCCCTGGCCCTGCGTCTGGCGACGGCCCTGGCGCTGACGTTCACCGTGGTGATTTTCGCTGCGGGGATCTACGCCTGGTTGCGCGGTCTGCGGGTGGCACGTTATTTCATCATCGCCTGGTCGGCGTTTCTGCTCGGCGGCATCATCAACACAATGATGGTGTTGGGTTACCTGCCGAACGTGTTCCTGACCATGTATTCCAGCCAGATCGGCTCGGCCATCGAAGTGGCGCTGTTGTCCCTGGCCCTGGCCGACCGCATCAACGCCATGCGTGAGCAACAGGCGCAGACCTTGTTCGATGCCGGTCAAAAGCTCGAAGTGCTCAACCAGCAACTGGCGCACAGTAACAAGCTCAAGGATGAATTCCTCGCCACACTGACCCACGAATTACGCACGCCCATGAACGGTGTGATCGGTTCGCTGGAGTTGATGCAAACCGTCGAGATGGACCCGGAGCTGGAGCAATACCAGCAAACGGCCGCCGGTTCGGCACGAGACATGATGCGCATGGTCAACGGCATCCTCACCCTGACCGAACTGCAGGCCGGCAAGCTCAAGGCTAATGCGACCACCTTCAGTTTGCGCAGCGTGGTCGATGCCCTGCGCGTGCAGTTCGAAGGCAATGCCTCGGGCAAGTCACTGGACTTCAAGGTTGACGTCACGCCAGGGCTTGCGGACCGGGTGCACGGCGACAACATCAAGTTGGCGCAATGCCTGGAATGCCTGCTGGACAACGCGATCAAGTTCACCCGGGTGGGCGGTGTGGCGTTGCGGGTCACGGGTAAACCCGTAGGCCCTGATCGGCTGGCACTGTCCTTTGCTGTGATCGACACCGGTATCGGCTTCACCGATCTGGGCGAGGCGACGCTGTACCAGCGCTTCTTCCAGCTCGACGGCTCGATGACCCGAGAATATGGCGGTCTGGGCGTTGGCCTGGCGATTTGTCGGCAACTGGTCGATTTGCTTGGCGGGCATCTGACTCACCGCTCCGAGCCCGGTCGCGGCAGTCGCTTCCAGCTCGACGTCGAGCTTGAGTTGCCCGTGGTAGAGCAAGTTTCAACGCCCATGATGACACGGCCGCGTCTGCGCCAGCCGCAGGATTGCACCGTGCTGCTGGTGGATGAAAACAGCATCAATCAGTTGGTGATGCGCGGCATGTTGCTCAAGCTCGGGTTCCGGGTACGAACGGCCGACAATGGTGTGGCTGCGCTGGATCTCTTGCAGCGTGAAACCGTCGACGCTGTGCTGATCGATGGTCAGTTGCCGTCGCTGGATGGCGTGTCAGTGTGCTGCCAGATCCGCGCCTTGCCGGGCTGCGAGCAATTGCCGGTGTTCATGATTGCCCTGAGCGCTGATCGGGAGCGTTGCCCGACCGGTGCCTTGATTGATCACCTGAGCAAACCGGTGAAGTTCGAAGACTTGCAGGCTGCGCTGTACCGTCGGGTGCTTAGTCCAAAACAAGGCGAAAGCGCCGACAGTTAGGCGGATATGCCACTTTGTTCGGCCTCGGGGCAGTGATTAACTGAATTCCTTGGCTGACCAAAGGAGCCCCGTCATGAACCTGCATCAGTTCGCCGAAACCCACGAAGTCACCAACCAGCCACCGTCGCTGGACGGCACCAACCTGTATCGCATCGATTTGCCGTTGCAAGAGTGGTCGCGGCGTTTCGGGGCCGGTTGGGCCGAATCGCGGATCGATGCTTATGGCGCACTGGCCGGCGGGCCGCTGATGGAAGCGGGGTTTCTGGCCAATCAGAACAAGCCGGTGTTCAGCAGTCACGACCGTTATGGTCATCGCATTGATCTGGTGGAATTTCACCCGGCGTATCACGAGCTGATGCGCACAGCGATCGAACACGGGCTGACCTCGCTGCCCTGGGCACATCCGCAATCCGGCGCCCACGTCGCCCGCGCCTCCATGACCTACCTGCACAGCCAGGCCGAAGCCGGCAGCGGTTGCCCGCTGACCATGACCTTCGCCAGCGTCCCGGCGATGCGCCTGCAACCGGACTTGGCTGAACAGTGGCTGCCGAAAATCCTCGCCACCGAATACGACCCGCGCAACGTCGGCATGGCGCACAAGGCCGGTGTCACCATCGGCATGGCCATGACCGAGAAACAGGGCGGCACCGATGTGCGGGCCAACGCCACCAAGGCGTATCCGGTCGGTGCCAGCGGTCCCGGTCAGGCCTACGAACTGGTGGGCCACAAGTGGTTCTGTTCTGCGCCGATGTGCGATGCCTTCCTCACACTGGCGCAGACCGACAAGGGTTTGACCTGTTTCCTGCTGCCGCGCCACCGCCCGGACGACACACGCAACCAGTTCTACATCCAGCGCCTGAAGAACAAACTCGGCAATTGCTCCAACGCGTCCAGCGAAGTCGAATTCCGCGGTGCACTGGCGTGGATGGTCGGTGAAGAAGGGCGCGGCGTTCCGACCATCATCGAAATGGTGGCCATGACCCGCTTCGATTGCATGGTCGGTTCCAGCTCGCTGATGCGCCAGGCGTTGACCCAGGCGAGCCATCACTGCGCTCACCGTAGGGTTGGCGGCAAGTTGCTCAGCGAACAACCGCTGATGCAGAACGTGCTGGCCGATCTCGCGCTGGAAAGCGAAGCGGCCCTGGCGTTGAGCCTGCGCATGGGCAAGGCGCTGGATCACCTGATTGATGAGCACGAAGCGAAATTCGCACGCCTGGTGACGGCGGTGGGCAAGTACTGGATCTGCAAACGCGCGCCCGCGATGATCAATGAGGCTGCCGAATGCATGGGCGGCGCGGGTTATGTCGAAGACAGCATCCTGCCGCGCTTGTACCGTGAAGCACCGGTCAATTCGACGTGGGAAGGATCCGGCAATGTGCAGTGCCTGGACGTGCTGCGGGCGCTGTCGAAAGAGCCAGGCGTGCTCGATGTGCTGTTCAGCGAGTTGGGCGATGGGCATGGCGATAAACGACTGGCCGCGCACATCAGCCAATTGCAGACGGCTTTCAAGGACACCAGCGACATTCAGTATCGTGCCCGTCAGCTCACCGAAGACATCGCCTTGGGGCTGCAGGCCAAGCTGTTGCTGGAGGCTGGCAACTCGGCGGTCAGCGATGCCTTCATTGCCAGCCGTCTCAATGGCGGCGGCCGAGTGTATGGCGCGTTGCCGCGCGGGCTGGATGTGGAGGCCATTATCGCCCGATCGACCCCGCCTCTGTAACCAACACAAAACCCTGTGGGAGCGGGCTTGCCCGCGATAGCGGCGGATCAGACGACATCAATGTCGACTGTTGGTCCGTCATCGCGGGCAAGCCCGCTCCCACAGGGTTCATCTGTGTTTCAGAATTGGTGTGCAACCAGCACGCCACTGTTCCCGTGAAGCGACGATGCAGGCAAGATGAAGGCCTGCAAGTCAGAACACAGGATGCTGATCGTGACCGAAGCTTTTATTATCGTTCAAACCGCCGAGCAAGCCGTGGACCGGCTTGCGCTCTTGCACAATCGTGCCACCACCGCGCTGAACCAGGCGCTCAAGCGTTACCTCAAGGATCGTATTGAGCCGGACGCCGAACAGCGTGCGATGTTTCGTTATCCTGAACTGCGTCTGACCTACCACTGCCAGGGCGAGGTCCCACAGACCACGCGCGCCTACGCCAAGGTTCAGTTGCCGGGGACCTACAGCGTCACCGTCACTCACCCGGCGGCCTTTCGCAAATACCTGCTGGAACAACTGGTTCCCCTGATGCACGACTTCACCGTGACCGTGGAAGTCGGCATCAGCCAGCAGAACATTCCTTATCCCTACGTGGTCGAGCAGGGCGATGAACTGGCCGGCTCCGGCGTGACCGCTGCAGTGCTGGCGCGGGTGTTCCCGAGTACCGACCTGTCTGCCGCCACCGATGGCATCGCTGACGGTTTGTACGATTGGGAAAACACCGATCCGCTGCCGCTGGCCCTGTTCGATGCCGCACGGGTGGATTTCTCCCTGCGCCGCCTGGTGCATTACACCGGCAGCGACTGGCGCCATGTGCAGCCATGGATTCTGCTGACCAACTACCACCGCTACGTCGACCAGTTCATCGTCCATGGCCTGGAGCAGTTGCGCAGCGATCCGCGTTTCGTGCGCATGGTGCTGCCGGGCAACGTGATCATCGAAAAGAGCATGGACCACGGCGAAGCCTCGGCGATTGCGGCCGGTGTGGTTTGGCACCGCTATCAAATGCCGGCGTATCACCTGATCGCCAGTGACGGTCATGGCGTGACCCTGGTGAACATTGGCGTCGGCCCGTCCAACGCCAAGAACATCACCGACCATTTGGCCGTGCTACGTCCGCATTGCTGGCTGATGATCGGCCACTGCGGCGGCCTGCGTCAGTCGCAGACCATCGGCGATTACGTGCTGGCTCACGCCTACATGCGCCGCGACGGGATTCTCGACCGGGTCGTGCCGCCGAACATTCCGATTCCAGCCCTGGCCGAAGTGCAGATGGCGTTGCAGCAAGCGGCGGCCAACATCACCGGCGAGAAGGGCGACGAGCTGAAAAAACGCCTGCGCACCGGCACCGTGCTGACCTACGACGACCGAAACTGGGAGTTGCGCTGGGCCCAGGAGCGTCCGCTGATCAACCTGTCCCGCGCCGTGGCGGTGGACATGGAAAGCGGTACCATCGCCGCGCAAGGTTATCGCTTGCGAGTGCCGTATGGCACGTTGCTCTGTGTTTCGGACAAACCGCTGCACAGCGAAATCAAGCTGCCGGGTTCGGCCAACGCCTTCTATGAACGCGCGGTCAGCCAGCACTTGAAGATCGGTATCGAGGCGGTGGATCTGTTGCGCACCGAACTCAACTCGCTGCACTCGCGCAAACTGCGCAGCTTCGACGAGCCGCCGTTCCGGTAATAGTTGTCATGGTCATTTGGCGGTCGGGGCACTAGCATTGGCAGCCCTGACCGTTAGATGTTCCCTTTCCCATGTCTCGTCCTCAACGTCCCGTTTCCCGCCGCCCTGGTGTGAAACCAACGCCATCGTCCTCCGCCCCGCGCCGTATCGCCAAAGCGCCGCCGGCCGAGCCGAAGCTGATCCTGTTCAACAAACCGTTCGATGTGCTGACGCAATTCAGCGACGGCGAAGGGCGGGCGACGCTCAAGGACTACATCGAGATCCCCGGGATTTACCCGGCAGGACGGCTGGACCGCGACAGTGAAGGCTTGCTGCTGCTGACCAACGACGGCCAGCTTCAGGCGCGGATTGCCGATCCCAAACACAAACTGGCCAAGACGTATTGGGTGCAAGTGGAGGGCGAGCCGAGCGCCGAGCAGTTGCAGCGTTTACGCGAGGGTGTCGAACTGAACGACGGCATGACCTTGCCCGCTGAAGCGCGGCAACTGGATGAGCCAGAATTGTGGCCACGTAACCCGCCGGTGCGCTTTCGCAAAAGCGTGCCGACCAGTTGGCTGGAGCTGGTGATTCGCGAGGGACGTAACCGTCAGGTCCGGCGCATGACCGCAGCGGTCGGCTTGCCGACATTGCGGTTGGTGCGGGTCAGGATCGGCGACTGGTCGATCGAAGGGCTCGATCAGGGCCAGTGGAAGGAAGTGCCGGCGCGCTTATAGCGAGCCGGATTCGATCAGACCGATCACTACGCTTTTGATCACGAACGCGGCCACGCCCAGGCCGAGAACGAAGAACAGGATGAACGAGCCAAAGCGCCCGGCCTTGGATTTTTTCGCCAGATCCCAGACGATGAAACCCATGAAAATGATCAGAATGCTGACCAGTCCGGTCATCATCCACTCTTCGAATACTGCAGGATCCATCGGACAACTCCAGCGCGGGCGGGGCTAAAAGGCGCTGGAGTATACGACATGGGGGAGTGGCGCAGCATTGACCTGCGGCAGTGTGTCGCAGCTATTCGTCTGAAGACACTGTGGCGAGGGAGCTTGCTCCCGCTGGGGCGCGAAGCGGCCCCAAAACCTGCACCCGAGTTTAGCCAGGCACACCGCGTTCACCGGTTTTGCGTCTGCTTCGCAGCCGAGCGGGAGCAAGCTCCCTCGCCACAATCAGCTACGCAGATGAGTCAGCGGCAGTTCAGTGCTATTGAGCACCTGATTCAACACAAAACTCGAGCGCACACTCGTCACCCCTTCAATCCGCGTGAGATGCCCCAGCAGCAGTTTCTGATAGTGATCCATGTCCGGCACCACCACCTTGAGCTGATAGTCCGCATCCATGCCCGTCACCAGGCTGCATTCCAGCACTTGCGGCAAGGTACGAATGGCGGCTTCGAAGTTCTCGAACCGCTCCGGCGTGTGCCGGTCCATGCCGATCAGCACATAGGCGGTCAGGCTCAAGCCGAGCATCTTGCGGTCCAGCAGCGCCACCTGGCGGGTGATGTAGCCGTCGTCCTCCAGTTGCTTGACCCGGCGCGAGCACGGTGAAGGCGACAGGCCGATGCGTTCGGCCAGCTCCTGGTTGGAGATGCGCGCGTCGCGCTGCAATTCCGCCAAAATGCTCAGGTCGTATCGGTCGAGTTTGCTCATCAATCAGGCCTTTGTCGTATCAATTGCGGCAGATTATCTATCCAGGGTTAAAAATTGCGCAAGTCATGTTTATTTGAGCAATCTTAGCAATCATCTGTCGGCGCCTCAGGCCTATTCTTATCACCAGAATCACTGCTCGGACAAACAGTCCACAGCGGCTCGCCCAATCAGGCCAGCCGCGGCCGCCACCCCCACCGGGGATGTGCCGGCCCCCGAGCTGCACACTGTCCAGAAGACGGCGTGAGGTGAGCCGACGTCAAAAGCGTTGAGCACGGACGAAGTTCTCAAAGGGAGGCCGACGGGTCTCCCTTTTCTTTTGCCCGCAATTTATCGCCAGCCCCTCAATAAATAAGTTGCGCGACTGATAACCTGTTGCAGAACCGGCCTGTGCTTTCCCAGTCTTACGTACAGGCCCTAACCCGCAGTGAGGAAAAGCATGAAGTCGCGCATCTGGCGTTTGGCCGGTGTTGGTTTGCTGTGTATCAGTGTCACTGCGCAATCGCTGGCCGACGAGCCGCAGAACCGTGGTCCCGACAACGGGCAACGAGGCGACGGCCATCAGGGCAACAATCAGCCGCGCCCGCAAAACAATCCTCAGCAGAATCAACCACGCCCGCAGAACAACGACATCATTCGAGACGACAACAGTCGCCAGTTCGAGCACAACGGGCAGCCGCGCAATGGCGGTCAGTGGCAAAACAATCAGTCGCAATACAATCAGCCTCGCGACTTCAACAATCCCGTTCGGCCGCCACCGCCGCCGCCACAATTGCCTGCCAATGACCTGCCGATCCAGGGCCGGCCCGATACCGTGCGCCAGACCCAGCAGCCACAGCGTGGTTACTACAATGACGTGCCGCGGCGTAACGACAACAACCAGCACTGGCAGAACAACGGCCCGCGTCCCGATGATCATCGCTGGGCCGGTCGCCCGGACGGGCACGGTAACGGTTGGGGCCCAGGGCCGCAGTATCGTCCCGGCCATGTGATCGACCGCTTCCCGGATCGCGACTACCGCGTACCCTATCGGGGCCAGGATTATTTCTACTCCGGTGGCTACTGGTACCGGCCGCTGGGCCCGCGATATGTGGTGGTGCAGCCGCCGCGCGGGATTCGCGTCGGCTACCTGCCGGATTACGCCCGCGAAGTGTGGATTGGTGGTGCGCTGTTGTTCCTCGCGGCCGGGTCGTATTACGCCTACCAGGAAACCACTCAGGATTACGTGGTGGTCGAGCCGCCCGTGCAACCGCAGCCGCAACCGGTCAGCAATGGTTATGACGTGGTGGCGTATCCGGCCAACGGCCAGTCGCCGGAGCAGGTCAATCAGGACGGGTACGAGTGCTATCAATACGCGGTGCAGCAGAGCGGTTTCGATCCGCGCACGGCCACCTATCAACCGGACGCGTCTGTGGTGCAAGCCTACCGTCAGGCCCAGGGTAACTGCCTGAGCAGCCGCGGCTATCAGGTGAGTTTCTGATTGGCCCTGGCGGTCTTCACCACTTCCTGCGGGTCGGCGTGCACCAGCACTTCGGCTCGCGGGTAAGCGGCGTGAATCGCATCCGCTGCCTGATCGCTGATGCCGTGAGCCACTGACAGCGTCAAATCTCCCGGCAGTTCCAGGTGCAGTTGCACGAACCACTGATTGCCGGAAACCCGCGTGCGCAAGTCGTGCGCGCCCAATACGCCTGGAACGCTGCAGGCCAGTTCGAGCATGTGCTGGCTGACATCCAGCGGAAGCTCTTCATCCATCAACACCGTAAAACTTTCCCGGGCGATCTGAATGGCGCTCCAGAAAATGTACGCGGCGATCCCTAATCCGAACCACGCATCCACCTGATGCCAGCCGAACCCGGCCAGCACCAGCGCCACCAGAATGCTGCCATTGAGCAGCATGTCCGAACGGTAGTGCAGGGCGTCGGCGCGCACCGCGTTGGAACCGGTGGCCTTGACCACCCGGTGCTGCAACATCAGCAGGGCCAATGTCAGCGCCAGAGAGAACACAATCACCCCGATGCTGATCCACGGCGCACCCACCGGTTCGGGATGCTTGAGCCGGTCAAACGCCTGCAAGGCAATCAGCACCGCACTGCCGCCAATGAACAACGCCTGCGCCATGCCCGCCAGTGACTCGGCCTTGCCATGCCCGTAACGGTGATCGTCGTCGGCAGGACGCAAGGCGTAATGCACTGCCAGCAGATTGAGCAGCGAGGTGACGCCGTCGAGGGCCGAATCGGTCAACCCGGCGAGCATGCTCACCGATCCGCTCAGCCACCAGGCGATGGCTTTGGCGACGATCAACGTGCACGCCACCGCCACCGAGGCTCGGGTCGCCAGCCGCAGCAGGCGGGCGTGTTCGGAGCTGGAAATCATAGGTGTGGCTATTCCTTCATGTCCACGGATTACGCGGCAGGTTGCAGGCCGAGCAGGGCCAGTTGCTGGGTGCTGCCCTTGTGCTGGATCAGGCGTGGGTCATCCAGCGGGAAGCTGCGGCCCAGTTCGGTTTCCAGAATAGTCTGCAACTTGTGGGTATCGACCTTGCCGTCGGCGCCGATGGCTTCCTTGAGTTTTTCCGGTGCCACCTGCGCGGTTTCGCCGGGCGCGTAGTAGATCGCACCGGTGGCGAAGTCGACCGCAAACGCGATCAGGCCGGGGATGATGTAGAACAGCAGGCCCACGGCATCCAGTGCCGCGATGGCCGGGTCGATCTTGCCGTCGATCTGCCCGCGACGATCAGGGTAGAAAATCGATCCGCAAGCCGTTACTTGGGTCAGCAGGGTTGCAACCAGTACACCGCCAATCAGGCGAAAGGGAACACGCATATGAAATCTCCTGAGTAGTCTTGAAACGAAAGGGCGTCTCTATGAATTAGGACCCTGATAAACACCGAGCAGTTCGCCGTTATACTCGGCCCTCTGTTTGGGAGCCAGCATGATTTCTTTGCCGATTGATGAAGTTTTACCCGCCCTGCGTGAAGCCTTGGCTACACGCCACGAAGCGGTGCTCGAAGCACCGCCCGGCGCCGGTAAAACCACCCGTGTGCCACTGGCCTTGCTCAACGAGCCGTGGCTGGCCGGGCAGACCATTCTGATGCTCGAACCGCGCCGGTTGGCCGCGCGTGCGGCAGCGGAGCGGTTGGCCAGTGAGCTGGGCGAAAAGGTCGGTGAAACCGTCGGCTATCGCATTCGGCTGGACAGCAAAGTCGGCCCCAACACCCGTATCGAAGTGGTCACCGAAGGCATCCTCACTCGACGCTTGCAGGACGACCCGGCGCTGGAAGGCGTGGGTTTGCTGATCTTCGACGAATTCCATGAACGCAGTCTCGACGCCGATCTGGCGCTGGCCCTGAGCCTGAATGGCCGGGAGCTGTTCCGCGACGATCAGCCGCTGAAAATCCTGTTGATGTCGGCAACGCTGGAAGGCGAACGCCTGGCCGGGCTGCTCGACGACGCGCCAATCCTGCGCAGCGAAGGCCGCATGTACCCGGTGGCGATGCGCTGGGGCCGGCCGTTCCAGCCCGGCGAATTCATTGAGCCGCGTCTGGTGCAGACCATCCTTGAAGCCTTGAACGACGAAACCGGCAGCCTCCTGGTGTTTCTGCCCGGGCAGGCGGAGATCCGCCGGGTGCATCAACAACTGGCCGATGCGCTGGGCGAGCGCACGCAGGTGTTGCTCTGCCCGTTGCACGGTGAACTGGACCTCGCCGCACAACGCGCCGCGATTGATCCGGCGCCGGCGGGCTTTCGCAAAGTGGTGCTGGCGACCAACATCGCCGAAACCAGCCTGACCATCGACGGCGTGCGCGTGGTGATCGACGCCGGGTTGGCGCGGGTGCCGCGTTTCGATCCGGGCAGCGGCATGACCCGCCTCGACACGCAACGTATCTCCCGCGCCAGCGCCACTCAGCGCGCCGGTCGGGCAGGGCGGCTGGAGCCGGGCGTGTGTTATCGCTTGTGGTCGCAGGATCAGCACGAACAACTGGCGGCCTACGCCAGTGCGGAGATTTTATCGGCGGACCTTGCGGGGCTGGCTTTGCAACTCGGTCGCTGGGGCGTGTCGCCGGGGCAGTTGGTGTGGCTCGACGTGCCGCCCGCCGCGGCTTATGCCCAGGCTCAGGACTTGCTTGATCGACTGGGGGCATTGGACGGTGAAGCGCTGACCCGTCACGGTCAGGCCATGGCCGAACTGCCGGCGCATCCGCGCATCGCACATTTGCTGCTGCGCGGTCAGGCGCTTGGCTTGGCGGACATGGCGTGTGATGTCGCGGCACTGCTCGGCGAGCGGGATATCTTGCGCGGTGCCGGCGCCGATTTGCACAGTCGGTTGGTGTTGCTGTCCGGCGAAGAACGTGCCGCGCGCGGTGCTCAGGGCGGCGTGCAACGGGCTCGGCAACTGGCGCGTCAGTATCGTGGTTATCTGCGAGGCAAGGCGTCGGAGCCGGTCGGCGATCCGGATCATCCGCGTTGGCTCGGCGCACTGTTGGCGCTGGCTTATCCCGATCGTGTTGCCCAGCAACGTCGTGCGGGTGGCGCGGAGTATCGCCTGGCCAACGGTCGTGCCGCGTTGTTCGCCGAAGCCGACAGTTTGATGAAACAACCTTGGCTGGTGATTGCCGATCTGGGCAGTCGTCAGGGCCAGCGTGAAGAGCGGATTTATCTGGCCGCGGATTTCGATCCGGCGTTGTTCGATTCGGTGTTGGCCGAGCAGGTGCGCGTGGTCGATCAACTGGATTGGGACGAGCGTGAAGGCGTGTTGCGCGCCGAGAGGCAGCGCAAGGTCGGAGAGTTAATCCTCAGTCGAGAACCGTTGACCGGGCTTGATGAAATCGCTCGCAGTCAGGCGCTGGTGAATCTGGTGCGGCGCAAGGGACTGGAGCTGTTGCCGTGGACGCCGGAGTTGCGTCAGTGGCAGGCGCGAGTGGCTTTGTTGCGGCAGTTGGACCTTGATGGCAAGGATCAGAGTGAGTGGCCGGATGTCAGTGATGCTGCGCTGCTCAAAGGCCTTGAACACTGGTTGATGCCGTATCTGGGGAAGGTCTCGCGGCTCAGTCACTTTGCCAATCTGGACTTGTCGAACATCGTTCATAACCTGCTGCCGTGGCCGTTGCCGCAACGGCTGGATGAGCTGGCGCCGCATCATTTGAGCGTGCCGTCGGGGTCGTCGATTCGTCTGGATTACAGCGAGCAGCCGCCGATTCTGGCGGTGCGTTTGCAGGAGTTGTTCGGGCTTGCTGAAACGCCGCGCATCGCCGGTGGACGGCAGGTGGTGAAGTTGCATCTGCTGTCCCCGGCGCGGCGGCCGGTACAGGTAACGCAGGATCTGGCGAACTTCTGGCGCAGCACGTATGCCGAGGTGAAGAAGGATTTGAAGGGGCGGTATCCGAAGCATTATTGGCCGGATGATCCGTTGGTGGCCGAGGCGACCGCGCGGATCAAACCGCGTAAGTAATCCCTGATGCCGAACACAAACCTTGTGGTGAGGGGGCTTGCTTGTGGCGAGGGAGCTTGCTCCCGTTGGGTGGCGAAGCCGCCCCAAAACCTGCCACTGGGGTGTATCAGATACATCGCATGCAATGGTTTTGCGACTGCTGCGCAGTCGAGCGGGAGCAAGCTCCCTCGCCACAGGAGGGTTGCCTGGCTCAGGTTCTTGTCCCGGCCTTCGCGGTCAGTTGCTCTCGACAGTAATCCGCAAACAACTGCGCCGGTTTGGTCAGTTGCCCGCGTTTGAGCCACGCCGCCACCAGCCCTGAGCCGGTGACGTCTTCGACGATGTCCACGCACACCACTTTCTGCCCGTCGTAGGTGCATTCCGAATGCGGGCGGGTGACCAGGATCGAGAAGCCGAACCCTTGGCCGACCATGCCCCGGACCATCTCGATCGACGGTGAGCTGAAGGCGATGTGTGGCGTAAGACCAAGCTCTTCGAACAGGCTGACGAAGTAGGTCCGGCTCGGTTGCACGTCCAGCAGAATCATCGGTTCCAGGCACAGATCACGCAGGGACACTTGCTTGAGCTGGGCAAAGCGATGATCTGCCGGTAGCAATGCATAAGGCCGTTGCGCGGGCATCAGCGGTTCGGTCTGGATGGTGGCGTCGAGGTCGTGTTCATAGAGGATCGCCAGGTCGAAGGTGCCCGAGGTCAGGCCTTGCACCAACTCTTGCTGCTCGCCGTCGCGGATGCGGATTTTCACGCCGGGGTACAGCGCCGAGAACCCGGCAATCAATTGCGGCAGGTACAGCGGGGCGACGGTTTCAAAGCAGCCGATGTCGATCTGCCCGGCCACCACGTCGTTGTCGGCGAGGGCGTTCTGTTCGAACTCCTTGGCCATGCGCAACAGTTCCTGAGCCTTGCGGTAGAAGCGCGCCCCGCTGGGGGTCAGGGACACGCCTTGGGCGTGATGACGGATCAGCAGTTGCACGCCGAAGCTGTCTTCCAGGCCTTTGATCGCCGTGGAGATCGCCGGCTGTGCGATGTACAGCTTGCGCGACGCCTCGGCGACGCTGCCGCATTCGACGGTGGTGATGAAGTACTTCAATTGACGCAGGTTGTAGGCAGCCACGGCAAACCTCGGGGTGGATGGACTCGACATCCAGGCAATTTTTACGCCGACTGCATCCGTTCTGACGACGGTGTTGTTGTGCCTGAACAATAACCACATACCGCGCAACCGTGCAGATGGGCTGCCCAGTTTTTTCATGGTCTGCGAAGACATTTTTACTATTTTTCCTCGACACGGGCCTGGGCCACCATCCAGACACAAGAAAAGCCCATGGAGCATCTGAACGTGTTCGAGCTTGCATATTGGCAAAAAAAAGCCGCTGCGCTGCAGTTTCCCGACCTGGCCCTGATCGACGGCAAACCCCGTTCGGCGCAGTCGGGCCAGACCTTCGCCGCGATCAACCCAGCCACCGGCCAGCGCCTGGCCAACGTGGCCGCTTGCGGCGCTGAAGACGTCGACGCCGCAGTCAAAAATGCGCGTCAGGTGTTTGAGGCCGGCACCTGGGCGGCGCGTTCGCCTGCGGAGCGCAAACAAGTGCTGCTGCGTCTGGCCGACCTGATCATGACTCATCGCGAAGAACTGGCACTGCTCGATTCGCTGAACATGGGCAAACCGGTGATGGACGCCTACAACATCGACGTGCCGGGCGCCGCCGGGGTGTTTCGCTGGTACGCCGAAAGCCTCGACAAACTCTACGACCAGATCGCGCCGAGCGCACAAAACGTGTTGGCAACCATCACCCGCGAAGCATTGGGCGTGGTTGCCGCCGTGGTGCCGTGGAATTTCCCGCTGGACATGGCCGCGTGGAAACTCGCGCCAGCGCTGGCGGCAGGGAATTCGGTGATCCTCAAACCCGCCGAGCAATCACCGTTTTCCGCACTGCGTCTGGCCGAGCTGGCGCTGGAAGCCGGGCTGCCGGCGGGCGTACTGAACGTGCTGCCGGGCCTCGGTGAACAAACCGGCAAAGCCCTTGGTTTACACCCGGACGTCGATTGCCTGGTGTTCACCGGCTCCACCGAAGTCGGCAAATATTTCATGCAGTATTCCGCGCAATCGAACCTGAAACAGGTATGGCTGGAGTGCGGCGGCAAGAGCGCCAACCTGGTGTTCGCCGATTGTCAGGACCTGGATCTGGCGGCCGAGAAAGCCGCGTTCGGGATCTTCTTCAATCAGGGCGAAGTGTGTTCGGCCAACTCGCGGTTGCTGGTGCAGCGTTCGATCCATGACGAGTTCGTCGAGCGTCTCAAGGCGCAGGTCGAACGCTGGCTGCCGGGCGATCCGCTGGACCCGTCGAGCAGCGCCGGGGCGATTGTCGACAGCCGTCAGACCGCACGCATCATGAAGTTCATCGAGCAGGCCCAGCGCCAGGGCGCGACCAAGCTGTGTGGCGGTCGGCAGTCGATCTTTAACGGCTCCGACAACTTCATCCAGCCAACGATTTTCACCAATGTGAGCCCGGACATGCCGCTGTTTCGCGATGAAGTGTTCGGCCCGGTGCTGGCGGTCACCGCGTTCGATGACGAGGCACACGCCTTGCAACTGGCCAACGACAGCGTCTACGGTCTGGCTGCGTCGCTGTGGACCGACGACCTCAATCGCGCCCACCGCGTGGCGCGGCAATTGCGCGCGGGCACGGTGTCGGTGAACAGCGTCGATGCGCTCGACGTGACCGTGCCGTTCGGCGGCGGCAAACAGTCCGGTTTCGGCCGCGATCTGTCGCTGCACTCTTTCGATAAATACACCCAGTTGAAGACCACTTGGTTTCAGCTGCGCTAACAACAAAACGGAGAACTGGCGATGACCACACCACGTGAAACCCGCGACTACCAGGCCGCCGACGCTGCTCACCACATCCACGCATTCGTCGATCAGAAAGCGCTCAACGACGAAGGACCGCGGGTGATGGTCCGTGGCGAGCGCCTGCACCTGTGGGACAACGATGGTCGGCGTTACCTCGACGGCATGTCCGGGTTGTGGTGCACCAACCTCGGTTACGGCCGCAAGGACCTGGCCGCTGCGGCGACGCAACAGCTTGAGCAACTGCCGTACTACAACATGTTTTTCCACACAACCCACCCGCAGGTGATCGAGCTCTCGGAGCTGTTGTTCAGCCTGTTGCCGGGGCACTACAGCCACGCGATCTACACCAACTCCGGCTCCGAAGCCAACGAGGTGCTGATCCGCACCGTGCGTCGTTACTGGACGATCCTCGGCAAGCCCGAGAAGAAAGTCATGATCGGTCGCTGGAACGGTTACCACGGTTCGACCCTGGCGGCGACGGCGCTCGGTGGCATGAAGTTCATGCACGAAATGGGTGGCATGCTTCCCGACATCGAGCACATCGACGAGCCGTACTTCTTCGCCCATGAGGGCAACCTGACCCCGGCCGAGTTTGGCTTGCGGGCGGCGCAGCAACTGGAAGCGAAGATTCTCGAACTGGGCGCGGACAAGGTCGCCGGCTTCATCGCCGAACCGTTCCAGGGCGCGGGCGGGATGATCTTCCCACCAGAAAGTTACTGGCCGGAAATTCAACGGATCTGCCGCAAGTACGACGTGCTGTTGTGCGCCGACGAAGTGATTGGTGGCTTCGGTCGCACCGGCGAATGGTTCGCCCATGAGTACTTCGGTTTCGAGCCGGACACGCTGTCGATCGCCAAGGGTCTGACCTCCGGTTACATCCCCATGGGTGGGCTGATTCTGTCGAAGAAAATGGCGCAGGTGCTGGTGGAGCAGGGCGGGGTGTTTGCCCACGGCCTGACCTATTCGGGGCACCCGGTGGCGGCAGCGGTGGCCATCGCCAACCTCAAGGCGTTGCGCGATGAAGGCGTGGTGACGCGGGTCAAGGATGACATCGGCCCGTACCTGCAAAAGTGCTTGCGCGAGGTGTTTGGTAATCACCCGTTGGTGGGGGATATCCAGGGCGTCGGGATGGTTGCGGCGTTGCAATTGGCCGAGGATAAAACCAGCCGCAAGCGTTTTGCCAACGAGAACGACATTGCCTGGCGCTGCCGCACGATCGGGTTTGAGGAAGGGGTGATCATTCGTTCGACGCTGGGGCGGATGATCATGGCGCCGGCGTTGATTGCCAGTCGGGAAGAGGTGGATGAGTTGGTTGGCAAGACCCTGAAAGCGGTGGATCGTACAGCGCAGGAATACGGCCGGCTCTGAGATTGTCTGAAGGCCCTGCGGACCTTATCGCGGGCAAGCCTTGCTCCTACAGGTGATGTGTTGAACGCAAATTTTGCGGCCGACACAATCCCTGTAGGAGCAAGGCTTGCCCGCGATTGCGTTAGCCCATTCAACACACTTCTAACCTTTTGCACCCACCCCGTGCACCCCCGCAAACAGCGCTCATTTTCAGCGCACGCTACCCAGTTTTTTCATCACTCCCATCGACATATTTCCTAATTTTCCTAATCCCCACCTTGGTCCAACATCGACCTCGCCAGTCAGCAGAACGCTGCCCACAACAAGGTCCCTCAGAGACCACCCGTGGCAGCTCTTCTCCAAAGGCTGCTGGCCGTACTGCCCATGACAAAACTAAATCAACAGCTTTGGGAGTGCTCCATGATCAAGTCCTTGCTTACCCGCGTCGCTCATCCACTGGCGATCACCGCCATCGCCGCCACGGTCGCCACCAGCGCCCAGGCCGGCACCCTGTCCATCGGCCACACCACGTGGGTCGGTTACGGCACGCTCTACCTCGCCCAGGACCTGGGCTACTTCAAGGAAAACGGTCTGACCGTTGAATTGCCCGTCGTCGAAGAAGCCTCGATGTACATGGCCGCGCAAGCCTCGGGCGAATTGTCCGGCTCGGCGTCGACCATCGACGAAGTGCTCAAGTACCGTCCGCAATTCTGCTTCAAAGCGGTCGCTGCACTGGATGACAGCCATGGTGGCGACGGTGTTCTGGTAGGCAAGGACGTCAAGAGTCTGCAGGAACTGAAGGGCAAAGCGGTGGCGGTGAACGAAGGTTCCACCTCGCAGTTCTGGCTGTCGTACTTGCTGAAAAAACACGGCATGAGCATGAGCGACATCACCGTGCAGAACATGACGGCTGACGACGCCGCCACCGCGTTCATCGCCGGTCGCGTGCCGGCCGCCGTGACCTGGGAACCGCACCTGTCGATGGTGCGCAGCAAGCAACAAGGCAAAGTGCTGATCGACAGCAGCAGTACGCCGGGAGTGATCGTCGACGTGGTCGCGCTCAATTGCACGGTCATCGAGAAGCAGCCGGAAGACGTCAAGGCCTTGGTCGCCGGTCTGTACAAAGCGGTGCAGTACACCAAGGACCATCCGAAGGAAGCCTACAAAATCATGGCCAAGGGCGTCGGTGGTTACCTCGCCGATCCGAAGGAACTGGAAGCTGCCGCGCAAGGCGTGCGCTTCTACGATCAGGCCATGAGCGAAAAACTCCTAGGCTCGCCAGGCAAGCCGGGCGACAGCGAACCGCTGATCAAACTGGCCAATGAAACCGCCAGTGAATTGCAGGGCAAACCCTACAACGTCAGCAATGATGACCTGATCGACAACCGCTTCGTCACCCCGCTGTAGGAGGTTCGCATGTTCAAGCGCAATTCATGGCTGAGCCGCTGCATCACGCCCAAGACCGGTTTGCCAGTGTCGGTGATCTGGAGCGCGAGCGGCTTGGCCTGGGTGTTGTTGGTCGGTCTGTGGGCCGGGTTGTCTTACGGCGGCGTGGTGCCGGGCATGTTCCTCCCGACACCCGGCGCGGTGGTCGAAGCCGCCGTGCGTCTGGGCCGCGACGGCACACTCGGCCAGCATGTGTGGGCAAGTGTTGAAGTGGTGATGGTCGGTTTCATCGTCTCATCGTTGGTGGCGGTGCCGCTGGGGTTGCTGATGGGCAGCTTTCGCATCGTCCAGGCGTTCCTTGAACCGATGGTGAATTTCATCCGTTACCTGCCGGTGACCTCGTTCGTGCCGCTGTTCATTCTGTGGATCGGCATCGGCCTGGAGCAGCGTGTCTCGGTGATCATCTTCGGCGTGTTTTTCCAGCAACTGGTGATGATCGCGGACGTGTCCAAGGGCATCTCCAAGGACCTGATCAATGCGTCTTACACCTTGGGTTCGAACCGTCGCGATGCGGTGCTGCATGTGATCGCGCCGGCTTCTTTGCCGGGTGTGCTCGACACCTTGCGCGTGACTATGGGCTGGGCCTGGACTTACCTGGTGGTCGCCGAACTGGTGGCCGCTTCCAGTGGCCTGGGTTACCTGAGCCTCAAGGCCATGCGCGGCTTTCAGGTGGATGTGATTTTCCTCGCCATCGCGATCATCGGCCTGTTGGGCCTGGTCACCGATCAACTGTTCCGTTTCCTTCGTCTGAGGATTGCCGCATGGGCTCAGTAACCGCCGTCAACCCGCGTTTCGTCACCCCGGTGGCTGCCCCGGCGCACGCCGCGCCACGCCTGCAAGTGGACAAGGTCAGCCTGCGGTATCAAAAGCCCGATGGTGGCGTGTTCACCGCGCTGGATCAGGTTTCATTCGAAGTCCCGGATCAGCAGTTCGCCGTGCTGGTCGGGCCGTCGGGTTGCGGCAAGTCGAGTTTGCTGTACCTCACCGCTGGCCTGAACGAGCCCACGGAAGGCGAGATCTATGTCGGTGGTCAGCAAGTGCAGGGCCCCGGCGCGGATCGCGGCATGGTGTTCCAGAGCTATACGCTGTTCCCGTGGCTGACCGTGCGCCAGAACGTGGAGTTCGGCCTCAAGCGTCGTGGCATGGCGGCGGCGCAGCGCAAGGAAATTGTCGACTACTACGTTAATGAAGTGGGCCTGACGGGGTTCGCCGACAACTACGCCAAGCAGCTGTCCGGCGGCATGATGCAGCGCGTGGCGATTGCCCGGGCGTTGGCCAACGATCCGCAGATCCTGCTGATGGACGAACCCTTCGGCGCCCTCGACAGCCAGACGCGCCTGCAAATGCAGCAGCTGTTGTTGCGGGTCTGGGGCAACAGCAAGAAGACCGTGCTGTTCGTGACCCACGATATCGACGAGGCGATTTTGCTGGGCGACCGGGTCTACGTGATGGGCGCCAGGCCCGGGCGGATCAAGCAGATTCTGGACGTGCCGATCGAACGCCCACGGACCCTGGACATGGTCATGGAGCGCTCGTTTATCGAGATGAAACGCAATATCTTCGGGCTGCTGCATGACGATTTGGAGGAGGTGCATTGATGCCAGTCATGCACAAATCCCTGTGGGAGCGGGCTTGCCCGCGATAGCGGTGTGTCAGACAGCATGGATGTTGAATGTTGAACCGAATCGCGGGCAAGCCCGCTCCCACAGGTTTTGTGTACGGCTGAGCTACGGTGCGGCAGGTAGGAGAAACCGCGCTATCACCGGCAGATGATCGGAGATCCGCAAGGTATCGTCCTGCCGCACCATCGCCTCGACCCGTTTGATCCGCGGGCTGTAAAACAGGTAGTCGACGGTCCGGTCCGGGCCGTTCAAGCCCGGATCGTTCGGGTAATGCGTCAGCCACCGCGCCCGATCGATTCCACCGGCTTCATTGTTGGTCGGGATCATCGGGTACTTGTCCCACAACACATGCAAGGCGCTGTCGGCGGAGTAGGGCGTGCGTTGCTCGGTGGGCAGGCGTCGATATTGCCCCAGCGGCAACAGGTTGAAGTCACCACCGATCAGCCACGGCGTGCCTCGACTTTCGAACCTGTCGAGGACCTTGGCGACGGCGCTCACCTGGGCTTGCAGCGTGTCGTCAGGTTGAAGGGCGCGGTCCAGATGCGTGTTGAGCACTGCGATCTGACCGCCGTCGCTCAACGGCAGATACGTCGCCAGCAAAGCGTTTTTCGGATTGAACTGGCGGCTGATGAAGTTGGCCGGCAGGGTCGGCAGTTGCAGGCGTTCGGCGTGTTCGATCTGGTAGCGGCTGAGGGTCGCCAGTTGCCGGCCGACGCTGCCGAAGATGTGCGTTTGCGGCACGAAATCAGCTTTCCAGTCGAAGGCGGTTGCGCTGCACGGATACAGGTCGGCGACCCGTTCCTGAAGCAGTTTGAACTGGTTCTGGTAATCGCTGGCCTTGGCGCCGTCATCGAGCTCTTGCAGCAGCACGACATCCGGTTGCTCGTCGCGAATCACCCGCGCCACCTCATCGAGGCTGAAGGCCATGTCCTCGGTGGTCGGTTTTTCGTCGTTGCCGGCCGCCAGGTCATTCCAGAACACGTAGCGTTTACCCGCCAGGTACTGAACGTTCCAGGTCATCACTTTCAGGGCCTGGCCGGGCACCAGTGTCGGCGCCTGGGCGTTGCAACTGACCGGCAGCGTTTCCCTGGGCTCGGGGCGCCAGGTCAGGTTGTAGATCAGCAGGGCAATCAGGCCGATTGCAATCAACAGGCCCAGCAGGGTGTAGCGCAGTAGACGGGTCATGGCTCGGCTTATAGCGTTACAAAAGGTGGCCCCGAGCATAACCGAGAGCTGTGCCGAAGCCCACGGTCAGAGCGGCCGGTCGATTTTCTCGGGAACGTCGCTGATCAGCATGAACATGCGGAACAGCACCACGCTGGTGAACAACTGCAAAAAGCTGTGAGCGCTGTCGATCAGCAAGGAAATCACCGGGTTCTGCGGCTCCGGGTAAACCTGGAGGGTCAAGCCCTTGAGCACCCACAACGGCCCCATCACACACAGAATGCACACCAGGATGCGCAGGAAATGGCCGCGGGTCAGGCGCAGGCTTTCCTTCATCGCCGCCAGTGGCGCCAGGCCGCGCAGCACCAGCAGGTACTCGCCGAACGCAAGGGTCACCATCAGCCAGATGCCCGGCAGGAAATACAGCGACAGGCCGATCAGGATCAGCAAGGTATTGAGCGCAGTCAGCAGGGCGAAACGCGGCCACAGGTAGGCGGCCCTCGACAGCAGGTCACGGTTGCGCGGCGATTCACCCCGGCTGCGCGCATCGAGAAACAGGATCAGCGCGGCGGTGTACAGCGGATAGACCAGCAAACCGACAATCACGCTGATGCCGGGAAAACTGTCCGGCTCGGTCGAGTGATCGACCACTTGCTGCAGCAGCGCTTCGACGATCACCAGCGGCAGGCACAGCCGCACGATCTGGCCCAGATTGCGCTTGAAGAAATACAGAGAGTCACGCAGTACATCGAACGGATTCATCAGTCGGTATCGCAGGTTGAAAGCAGTGGCCCACTTTAACCGATGCAGCGCTTCGGGGCGCAAACGTAAACGTTCGGTAAAGGTCATTGAAACAACTTGTTTCAGCCTCCATTAAGGTCGAGCACCTTATCCTCCTTGGAGAAGGGCAACGATTTCCCCGGCAATCTACGAGGTCGCCATGAACAGCGAAGAACAAACCCTGATCGATGGACTGTTTTCCCGGCTGCAACAGGCCGAAACGGATTCAGCCCCGCGCGACGCCCAGGCCGAGGCGCGGATCAAGGAACACCTGACTCGCCAACCCGCGGCGGGCTACTTCATGACCCAGGCGATTCTGGTGCAAGAGGCAGCAATCAAGAGCCTCGATGCACAGAACAAGCAACTCGCCGAGCAAGTCCAGCAGTTGCAGGCCGACCTGCAATCGGCCAAGGCGCAGACGGCGGCTCCGGCACCGAGCGGCGGTGGGTTCCTGTCGAGTATTTTCGGCGGCAGCTCCCGTGAAACACCCGCGCCAAGTGCGCCGCCCTCCAGTGGTGGCTGGCGTGAGCCGGGGCGGCAGTCGTTCAACTCGCCGCCGCCACAGCCACAGCAGAATTTCGGTGCACCGCCACCGCAGCAGAACTACGCGCCGCAACAGCAACAGCCTGTCGGTGGTGGGTTCCTCGGTGGCGCGCTGAAAACCGCAGCGGGTGTCGCGGGTGGCGTGATGCTGGCACAGGGCATCAGCAGCCTGTTCCACCACAACCAGCAGCCGGAAGTGGTTGAAGTGATCAAGGAAGAGCCGGCTCAGGTCAGCGATCAGAGCGGTGACAAAGGCTGGGGCGATGATCAGCGTGTGGCTGACAACTCCAGCGATCAGGGCGGTTACGCCGATACTGATTACAGTGATGACAGCTCATCGTTCTTCGGCGGCGACGACGATTCCTTCGTCTGATTCAACATTACAGGTGTAACACTGAACCCGTGGCGAGGGAGCTTGCTCCCGCTGGGCTGCGCAGCAGTCCTATTTTGGGGCCGCTGCGCGACCCAGCGGGAGCAAGCTCCCTCGCCACAGGTTGCCATTCGTCCGAGGCTCCAAGAGGCTTCGGGCCGATTATTCGCGGAACAATCCTTCAGGCTGGCATACTGGGCAACTTTTCGGGCCCGGTGCCTGATTCAGCCTGCGCGCTTTAGCGCCGAGAGGATGTGCGGTGAAAAAAATTGCAGTGTTCGCCGATGTTCAAAACCTCTATTACACCGTGCGTCAGGCCTATGGTTGCCACTTCAACTACGCCGCGTTGTGGGCTGATATCAGCAAACAGGGCGAGATCGTCGAGGCCTATGCCTATGCGATCGATCGTGGTGACAGCAAGCAGCAGCAGTTCCAGCAGATCCTGCGCAACCTCGGTTTCACCGTGAAGCTCAAACCCTACATCCAGCGCAGCGACGGCTCGGCCAAGGGCGACTGGGACGTGGGCATCACTCTCGACATCATGGACGCGGCGGACCACGTCGACGAAGTGGTGCTGGCCTCCGGCGACGGTGATTTCGACATGCTGCTGGAACGCATCATCGCCAAGCACGGCGTGCAAGCGGTGGCCTACGGTGTGCCGGGCCTGACGGCCAACTCGCTGATCCGCGCCGCCAGCCGCTACGTGCCGATCGAAGGCGCATTGCTGCTCAAGAATTGATTTTTACGGAGTTGAAACAGGTTTGGAACGCATAGCAGTCATCGACTTTGAAACCACCGGGATCTCCCCGAGCAGCAGCTGCCGGGCCACGGAAATTGCCGTGGTGATCCTTGAACAGGGGCGCATCGTCGAGCGTTACCAAAGCCTGATGAACGCCGGCGTGCGCGTCCCGGCCTTCATCGAACAACTCACCGGCATCAGCAACGCCATGCTGCGCACCGCGCCATCGGCCGAGCAGGTGATGAACGAAGTCAACGAATTCGTCGGCACTACGCCGCTGCTGGCGCACAACGCCGCGTTCGACCAGAAGTTCTGGGACTTTGAACTGGGGCGGATCAAGCGCACGCGCTTGCAGAACTTTGCCTGCTCGCTGCTACTGGCCAGACGATTGATGCCTGCTGCGCCGAATCACAAACTTGGTACGCTCACCACCTTCGCCAAACTGCCGCATACCGGCCAGGCTCACCGGGCCATGGCTGACGCCGAAATGGCGGCCAACCTGACGGCGCATCTGGCGCAGGAGTTGCGGCAGAAGCACGGGTTGCGCGAGTTGTCCCATGATCTGCTGGTCAGCCTGCAGAAAGTGCCAGCAGCGAAGATCAACGAGCACCTCAAGCGCCATCGCGGGTTTTAGAAACACCCGAGATCCCTGTGGGAGCGGGCTTGCCCGCGATGAGGCCATCACATCCAACCTCTTTGTTGACTGACACATCGCTATCGCGGGCAAGCCCGCTCCCACAGGGTCGGTGTCGTATCAAACTTTTCCATTGCCTTCGATGTGCCCCAACGGCACGCGCTTCTCTATCGCGCTCGACAACACAATCGACGTCTTGCTGAAGCCGAACGTGGCAATCCGGTTAATCAATTCTTCCAGCTCCGGCATCGAGCCCACCGCCGCTTGCATGATCACGCACGGATCACCCGTCACCCGGTGGCATTCGGTCAGTTGCGGGATTTTGATCAGGTCGTCGTAGGCCTTCTGGTTGCCGTGCTGGTTCAGGCGCAGCTCGATGACGCACTGGATCGGCAGCCCAAGCTTGGCCATGTCGACTTTCGCCTGGTAACCGGTGATCACCCCGCTGGCCTCGAGTTTGGCCACGCGCTCGGCCACGGCCGGGGCGGACAGGTTGACCTTGCGTGCGAGGTCGGCGTAGGACGCGCGACCGTTTTCCAGCAGGGCGCTGAGGAGCATGCGGTCGTATTTGTCCATGGGCGGATTCCTGAAAAATGACTGACTTTCGAAAGCACGGTTTATAGCGCTGATCTCCGTGATTTGAAAAGTGTACCGGCGCTATAAACAGGTTTTGTAACTTATTTTATGCGGTTGGCCTTTCTAGAATAGCTGTTCATTTGTCCTTGCCTGTGAGCTGCCCCCATGCCTGGCCTGCGCCGTTTTCCCTTGCCGTTGATCGCTGCCTTTTTCGCCTTGTACGTGATTTGGGGCTCGACTTACCTGGTGATTCGTATCGGCGTGGAGTATTGGCCGCCCTTGCTGCTCGCGGGTATTCGCTTTGTCATCGCCGGGACTTTGATGTACGGGTTCCTGCGCTGGCGCGGGGCGCCGGCGCCGACCTGGGCGCAGTGGAAAGCGGCGGGGATCATCGGGATTTTGCTGTTGGCGTGCGGTAACGGCGGGGTGAGTGTGGCGGAGCACATGGGCGTCGCGTCCGGTGTTGCCGCGCTGGCGGTGGCGACGGTACCGCTGTTTACCTTGCTCTGCGGATATTTCTGGGGCGCGCGTAATACCCGTCTCGAATGGGCCGGGATTGTGCTCGGGCTGATCGGCATCGCCATGCTCAACCTCGGTTCCAACCTGCAGTCGAGCCCGCTGGGTGCCCTGTTGCTGATATTCGCGGCGGCGGCCTGGGCGTTTGGTTCGGTGTGGAGCAAACACTTGCCGTTGCCTCAGGGGGCGATGGCAAGTGCCGTGGAAATGCTGGTGGGTGGCGTGGTGCTGCTGATCGGCAGTGCGGTGAGCGGTGAACATCTGGACGCCATGCCGCCGATCGAAGGGTGGGCGGCGCTGGCCTATCTGACGTTCTTCGGTTCGATCATCGCCTTCAACGCCTACATGTACCTGTTGAAAAACGTACGTCCGGCGGCGGCCACCAGTTATGCCTACGTCAACCCGGCGGTGGCGGTGTTGCTGGGGATCGTGTTCGTCGGCGAAACCATCGGTATCGAAGAAGCGTTGGCCATGTTGGTGATCATCAGTGCCGTGGTGTTGATCGGTTTGCCGCAGTGGCGCCGGGCTCCGGTAAAGCCCGCTGCCGTGGTGCAGACAGAATCGAGCGTGAATTAGGGTAAACTGCGCGCCATTGCACACTTGTTTGCACACCCGCGCTGATTTTTCCTACGGTAATCCCATGACTTTCGCCTCCCTTGGCCTGATCGAACCCTTGCTGCGCTCTCTCGAGACGCTCGGCTACCAGACCCCGACGCCGGTTCAGGCGCAAGCCATTCCGGCGGTGCTGGCCGGTCGCGACCTGATGGCCGCCGCCCAGACCGGCACCGGCAAGACCGCCGGTTTCGCGCTGCCGCTGCTGCAATTGCTGGCCATGGAAGGGCCGAAAGTCACTGCCAACTCGGTGCGCGCGCTGATCCTGGTGCCAACCCGTGAACTGGCCGAACAGGTTCACGAAGCCGTGCGTCAGTACGCCGAGAACCTGCCGCTGAGCACGTACGCGGTGTACGGCGGCGTCAGCATCAACCCGCAAATGATGAAGCTGCGCAAAGGCGTCGACCTGTTGGTAGCGACGCCGGGCCGTTTGCTCGACCTGTTCCGCCAGAACGCGCTGAAGTTCAACCAGCTGCAAACCCTGGTGCTGGACGAAGCGGATCGCATGCTCGACCTCGGCTTTTCTGAAGAGCTGGGGAACATTTACCGCGTGCTGCCGAAGAAACGTCAGACACTGTTGTTCTCCGCGACCTTCTCCGATGCGATTCGCCTGCTGGCCGGGCAAATGCTCAACGATCCGCTGAGCATCGAAGTCAGCCCGCGCAACGTTGCGGCCAACACCGTGAAACAGTGGGTGGTGACGGTGGACAAGAAGCGCAAGCCGGAACTGTTCATCCACTTGCTGCGCAAGGGCAAGTGGAAGCAGGTGCTGGTGTTCGCCAAGACTCGCAATGGCGTGGACGCGCTGGTGGAGAAACTTCAGGGTCTGGGCATTAATGCCGACGGCATCCATGGTGACAAACCGCAGGCGACTCGTCAGCGTGCGCTGGACCGGTTCAAGGCCAGCGAAGTGCAGATCCTGGTCGCCACTGACGTCGCGGCCCGTGGTCTGGACATCGAAGATTTGCCGTTGGTGGTCAATTTCGACCTGCCGATCGTGGCAGAGGACTACATCCACCGGATCGGTCGTACTGGCCGTGCGGGTGCCACCGGGCAGGCTATTTCGCTGGTGTGCGCGGATGAAGTGAATCTGCTGTCGGCCATCGAGACGTTGACGCGTCAGACGTTACCTCGGCAGATGGAACATGACTTCGAGCCTGAGCACCGCGTGCCGGATACCGATGCCAGCGGTCAGGTGGTGAAGAAGCCGAAGAAACCGAAGAAGCCAAAGACGTCCAGTGGCGGTAAACGCAACTTGGGTAAATGGGTTGAGAGCGGGGATGCTTCGGCGCCGGAGCCTTCGATCAAGCCTGTGCGAAAAGTGCCGGTGTTTAATACTGGGCCGCGTAAGCGTAAGCCTTGATTCGCTGCGGCGTCTGTTAGGCCGCCTTCGCGGGCAAGCCTCGCTCCTACAAGGGCACCACCAATCCGTAGGAGCGAGGCTTGCCCGCGAAGGGCGCGCCTCGGTCTCAATCCTTGCGCCTGAGCCACTCCACCATCCCTAACCCCGCCGCCCGCCCACTGGCGAAACACGCGGTCAGCAAATAGCCCCCCGTCGGCGCTTCCCAATCCAGCATTTCCCCCGCGCAGAACACACCAGGCAGTTGCTTGAGCATCAAACGTTCATCCATCGACTCGAACATCACGCCACCGGCGCTGCTGATGGCCTCATCCAGTGGACGGGTTTTCACCAGCGTCAGTGGTAACGCTTTGATCGCTTTGGCCAACAACGCCGGATCGGCGAAGCATTCTGCTCGCGTCAGTTCGCGCAGCAACGCCGCTTTCACCCCATCAATGCCGAGCTGACTGTGCAGATGCTTGGACATGGAACGTGAACCGCGCGGTTTGTTCAGTGCAGCCTGTACTTTATCCACAGGCCTGCCGGGCAGCAGGTCCAGATGAATCGTCGCCGAGCCGTGTTGATTGATGGCTTCACGGATCGGCGCCGACAACGCGTAGATCAGACTGCCTTCAATCCCGGTAGCCGTAATCACACATTCCCCGAGCCGCGGAACATCGTCGTTGAGCCCGATGGCGATGTTTTTCAGCGGTGCGCCGGCGAATTTGCTGACCATCAATTCGCTCCAGGCCTGCACCTCGAAGCCGCAATTGCTCGGTTGCAAAGGCATAAGTCCTACGCCGCGTTGCTCCAATGGCAACATCCACGCGCCGTCCGAACCGAGGCGCGACCAGCTGCCGCCGCCGAGGGCCAGCAAGGTGGCGTCGGGTTGAATGGTTTTTTCACCTTCGGGACTTCCGATGAGCAATCCACCGTTTTCATTCCAGCCCAGCCAACGGTGGCGGGTGTGGATAACTACGCCGGCATCTCGCAAGCGTTTGAGCCAGGCGCGCAACAGCGGTGCGGCTTTCATGTCGGTTGGAAACACCCGGCCGGAGCTGCCGACGAAGGTTTCGATGCCCAGATCATGAATCCACTGGCACAGCGCCTCGGCGCCAAATGAGCGCAGCAGCGGTGCAATCTGCGGTGCGCGTTCGGCGTAGCGTGAGAGAAAAGCCGGATAGGCTTCGGAATGGGTGATGTTCATGCCGCCGACCCCCGCGAGGAGAAACTTCCTGCCCACCGACGGCATGCCGTCGTACAGGTCGACCTTGATCCCGGCCTGGCTCAACACTTCGGCAGCCATCAGGCCGGCGGGGCCGCCGCCGATGATGGCGACGTGAGGGGGGAGGGCAGTGGAGGTTTGGGTCATGGAGTGCGCTGCGGTCTGGCGGGATAAGCCGCGCATTCTACCAGCCCGATTCCCTGTGGGAGCGAGCCTGCTCGCGATGAGGCCTTCAGATTCGAAATCTATGCCGACTGAAACACCGCTATCGCGAGCAGGCTCGCTCCCACAGGGGATTGTGGGTGCTTCAAGAGCTGATCAAAAAACAACCACTCCTTTGCAGGCTATGCACAACGTGGCCTGCAGGCCCTTTCACTCAGGTTATCCACAGGCAGTTCCACAGGCATTGTGGGTAAAGACTCACACCTCAATGACAACCTGATGACGTCCAGACCCGCTGTGCGCTGTGATGGAGGATTCCATGGCGTCGCGCCAACGCCTTGCGGTCCTTGCTGTAACCGCCTCCAATCACCCCGACCACCGGAATATCCCGCCCGAGGCAATGGCGCATGACGCTTTCATCCCGCGCGGCCACGCCTTCGTCTGTCAGCTTCAGGTAACCGAGCGCGTCATCCTTATGCACATCGACCCCGGCGTCGTACAACACCAGGTCCGGTTGGTAGAGCGGCAGCAAGTAATTCAGCGCGTCGTCCACCACCTTCAGGTAATCGGCATCGCCCATGCCTTTGGGCAACGGGATGTCCCAGTCACTTTCGGCCTTGCGTGCGGGAAAGTTCTTTTCGCAGTGCAGGGAAACGGTCACCGCGTCCGGGGTGTTGTGCAGGATCCGTGCAGTCCCGTCGCCCTGATGCACGTCGCAATCGAAGATCAGCACCCGATTCACACGACCGCTTTCCAGCAGGTAACGGCTGATCACCGCCAGGTCATTGAAAATGCAGAACCCCGCCGGGTAGTCGTAATGCGCATGATGCGTGCCGCCGGCGAGGTGACAGGCCAATCCATGTTCCAGCGCCTGCTCAGCCGCCAGCAACGATCCGCCGACCGCCCGTACCGTGCGCCGGGCCAGTGCTTCACTCCACGGCAAACCAAGTCGCCGCTGGTCTTCACGGGACAACTCGCCGCTCATGTAGCGTTCGATATAAGCAGCGTCATGGGCGAGGGCGAGAATCTCCGGCGGGCAGAGTTCCGGACGCAGCAAATCGGCGTCCCGGGTCAGGCCGCTGTCCACCAGGTGGTCGCGCAGCAGGCGAAACTTGTCCATCGGGAAGCGGTGATCCGCCGGGAACTCGGGGCTGTAGTCTTCGTGGTAGATCAGTGGCAGCGGCATGGCAGGCTTTATCGAGTACGGCAGGTAGGAGTGAGTGAACGATCCTACCAGCGATGTAGACTTGCGGCATGGAAAGGGGGAGTAGACGATGGAGCCGATACTGGAACTCGAGAGCGCGCGACTGCTGTTGCGGCAGTGGCGAGATGAGGATTTGCCGGCGTTTGCGGCGATGTGCGCCGATCCGCAAGTGATGCGCTATTTTCCGGCGCCCCTGAGTCGGCTGGACAGTGCTTCGCTGATCGGACGTATTCGTGGGCATTTTGCCGAGCATGGTTTCGGCCTATGGGCGCTGGAGCGCAAGGACACGGGCACCTTCATCGGTTTTACCGGGTTGGGAGTGATCGGTTTCGACGCGCCGTTTACGCCAGCCATCGAAATCGGTTGGCGTCTGGCCCGCGAGCATTGGGGCCTGGGCTATGCCAGTGAAGCGGCATGGACCGCTCTGCGCTGCGGGTTTGACCGGCTGGCGCTGAAAGAAGTGGTGTCCTTTACCAGTGAAGCCAATCTGCCTTCGCAGAAAGTCATGCAGGCGATCGGCATGCAGCATGATTCAGTCGATGACTTCGAGCACCCGAAGCTCGCGGCCGATCATCCCCTGCGGCACCATGTGTTGTACCGCATCACCCGTGAACAATGGCTGCAAACCTTGCATGGATAAGCCGGCCCGGACGTTTACAATGGCGCCAATGATGGCCCCGGCCAGAACCTGAATCGACCGCCGCAGCCAAGACTGCGCGGCATAGCGTTGTGTGAGGAGAGTCTGAATGAGCCAAGTGTTGGATGATCTGGTCGACTTGCTGACCCTGGAACCGATCGAAGAAAACCTGTTCCGTGGCCGCAGTCAGGACCTGGGTTTTCGTCAGTTGTTCGGCGGTCAGGTGATCGGTCAGTCCCTGTCGGCGGCCAGTCAGACGGTCGAAGCCGCGCGCCATGTGCATTCGATGCACGGTTATTTCCTGCGTCCCGGCGATTCCGCGTTGCCCGTGGTGTATCAGGTGGACCGGGTGCGCGACGGCGGCAGTTTCAGCACGCGCCGGGTGACGGCCATCCAGAAGGGCAATCCGATCTTCACCTGCAGCGCCTCGTTCCAGTACGACGAAAAAGGCTTCGAACACCAGGCCGAGATGCCGGTGGTGGTCGGCCCGGAAAACCTGCCGTCGGAGCTGGAACTGACTCAGCAGCGCGCCCACCTGATTCCCGAGCACATGCGTGAAAAACTGCTGTGCCCGAAACCGATCGAATTCCGACCGGTCACCGAGAAAGATCCCTACAACCCGCAGCCGTCCGATCCGATCAAGTACGTCTGGTTTCGTGCAGACGGTGCCTTGGCCGATACTCCGGCGCTGCACAAATACCTGCTGGCCTACGCCTCGGATTTCGGTCTGCTGACCACGTCGATGCAGCCTCACGGCAAATCGGTCTGGCAGAAAGATATGCAAGTCGCCAGCCTCGATCACGCCCTGTGGTTCCACGCGGACCTGCGTGCCGATGACTGGTTGCTCTACGCAATGGACAGCCCGTGGGCCGGCAATTCCCGTGGGTTCAGCCGTGGCAGCGTGTTCAACCGCGCCGGGCAACTGGTGGCGTCGGTCACCCAGGAAGGCCTGATTCGTCACCGCAAGGATTGGGCATGAGCCTGGCCGAGGTGCGGCACTGGGTGTTCGACATGGACGGCACCTTGACGGTGGCTGTGCATGATTTCGCGGCGATTCGCGTGGCATTGGCGATCCCGGCCGAAGACGACATTCTGACCCACCTCGCCACGCTGCCGGCCGATGAAGCCGCGGCCAAGCATGCGTGGTTGCTGGAGCATGAACGGGATCTGGCGCTGGGTTCGAAACCGGCGCCGGGTGCCGTCGAGTTGGTGCGTGAGTTGGCAGGGCGCGGTTATCGGCTGGGCATTCTCACGCGCAATGCGCGGGAACTGGCGCATGTGACGCTGGAGGCCATCGGCCTGGCGGACTGCTTCGCGGTGGAGGATGTGCTGGGGCGTGACGAAGCACCGCCCAAGCCGCATCCCGGTGGTTTGTTGAAACTGGCCGAGGCCTGGAAGGTGCCGGCGAGCGAGATGGTGATGGTCGGTGATTACCGGTTTGATCTGGATTGCGGTCGGGCGGCGGGCGCGCGGACGGTGTTGGTCAATCTGCCGGATAACCCGTGGCCGGAGTTGACCGATTGGCATGCGGCGGATTGTGGGGTGTTGCGGGAAATGTTGTTGGCTTGAGGGCCCTTTCGCAGGCAAGCCTCGCTCCTACAGGACGCGGGCATCTTTTGTAGGAGCGAGGCTTGCCCGCGAAGGCGTCCTTACTGACCAAACAGCACCTTCTGCCCCTCTGGCGACGTAAACATCCCATCCCCGTTATGCCCAACCCCGGGCACTTCGATCAGTTGCTGATTCAACTCTTTCGGATGGCTGCGCTTTAAAAAATCAAAAAAATTGCGCCCGCGAATCAACCGATAAGCACCCTGGGCTTGCGCTTCACAGCTTTTATCCAGCGCCGGGTGATTCGGGTCGATGTCCTGCTGCCCCAGTAGATAAACGATGTCACGCTGGACGTAGTTTTCCTCCAGCTGCGCGGGCGTTTGTCCTTCGGCATAAGCCGGCAGATCGGTCAGACCATACTTCCAGCGATTGAAGTCCGGGCAACGGGCGTGATTGAAAGCCACCGGCCGTCGCTCATCGAAATACGTGTAGGAAGACGGGTTGGCGATGACATAACGCACGTGCACGCCGGCGGCCTTGAGCTCCGGTTGACCGTGACTCAACAAGGCATAGCGCTGAACCACCTGAGCGCCGCCGGAGTGGCCGGCGATGACGACGTCCTTTACGTCCGGAAACTGTCGACGATCGCCGAGCCGGGCGATGATCTGGTCGAGGGCCGCGTACGAACTCAGCGCAAACGGAGCGATGGATACGCCGCCGGCCATCCAGTCATTGCCCTGCCAGCGCAACACGGTGTCGGCCACTGGATGGAGCGCCACGTCGGTTTCATTGAGAAATTGCGGAGCAATCACCAGCGTGTTTGCGCTTTGCCCGGCTTGCTCCGCCGCGCGTTCGGCGCTCTGGCGGTAAGTTTCAGCATTGCGCAACCGTCCATGGATGATAATCAGCACGCGTTCGATTTTCGCTGGCGCCGGGCTAATGCCCACCGCCATCTCACCTTCTTTCAACAACAGCCGTCCGGGGCTGATTTCCTTGACCCCATGCTCGGCAGCCTGGGTACTTGCACAGGTGAACAACAGAACCAACAGCCACTTATTCATCTATAGGGTTTTCGCCGCAAAGGTATCGCACTGGCCCACCTGGCCCTGCGCAAATCCGGTTTTGAACCAGCGCACCCTTTGCGCCGACGTGCCATGGGTAAACGAGTCCGGCACCACGCGACCCTGACCTTGCTGTTGCAAGCGGTCGTCGCCGATGGCGTTGGCGGCATTCAAGGCCTCTTCGATGTCGCCCGGTTCCAGCCAGTTCAGGCGCTGCTGCGCGTTGTTGGCCCATACACCGGCGAGGCAATCCGCCTGCAGTTCCTGGCGCACCAGCAAACCGCCGTCGCCTTCCATTTGCCGACCTTGCTGGCGGGCGGTCTGAATTTTCGCCGAGACACCGAGCAAGGTCTGAACATGGTGTCCGACTTCGTGAGCGATCACGTAGGCCTGAGCGAAATCACCTGCGGCAGAAAAGCGTTGCGACATCTCCTGGAAGAAAGCCATGTCCAGGTAGACCTTCTGGTCCGCCGGGCAATAGAACGGACCGGTCGCCGAAGTCGCCAGACCGCACGCCGAGTTCACCCGGTTGCTGAACAGCACCAGGGTCGGGTTCTTGTACTGCCGACCGGCCTGCTGAAAAATCTGGCCCCAGGTGTCTTCGGTGTCGCCGAGGATCGAGCGTACGAATTCCGCCCCTTCATCATTGGCCGGCGGTGCCTTGCGGGTTTGCGTCGAGGCCGGTGCCGATTGCTCGGTCATTTGACCGGTCAGCTGCCCGAGGATCTGCAACGGGTCCTGGCCGGTGATCCAGCCGATCCCGACAATCAGGATGATCGCCGTCAGGCTCAGGCCCTTGCCGCCACCAAAGCGCATCCCGCCGCCACCGCCGGCATCATCACCACGGGCATCGACCACGTTGTCGCTGCGTCGGCCTTTTTTCCATAGCATGTGGGAATCCTCTGATTGTCCGTGGGGATGAGTGTTGCTGGTGAGTGGGAGCGGCGCCAGTCCGATCGTCCGGCATTTCGCTTGCTGGCCGGTAGCTTGCAGGCAGTAGGAACATGGATACCCCATCGAATTCCCTCAGGGGACGGGTTTTTATCAAACAGTCGAGTGTCTGCGTCGCTCGAGCCGCGGGTTCCAGATTTCGCATTAACCGGTTCGTCTTCTAGAATCAGGGCAAATCGAATTCGGAACCTCCCATGGCCGGCAGTCAGATCGAACGTGTCTTCAATGTGCTCGAAAGCCTCACCCGTGATCCTCGCGGTCTGCCCATGCAGATGCTCGCGGAGCAACTGGACATCCCTAAAAGCGCCACCCACCGTTTGCTCGCGGAGCTGATTCGGCTGGGTTATGTGCGGCAGAATCCGGAGAATCAGCGGTATCACTTGTCAACCAAACTGGTGGCGATGGGTTTTCGTTACCTGGCGGGAAGCGGCGCCGATATCGTTCAGCCGGTGCTGGATCGTCTGGCCCGGGAAACCGGGGAACTGGTGCGTCTTGGGGTCATCGAAGGTGAGCGGCAGATCTGGATCGCCAAATCCCAGGGCGCCCGTTCGGGGTTGCGTTACGACCCGGACATGGGCCGGGACGCGCCGCTGTTTTATACGGCTTCGGGTCATGCGTGGCTGGCCTGCATGAGCGACGCCGAAGCCTTGTCGCTGGTGGAGCGCCAGGGGGGCGACCGGCCGAAAGACCTGGGACCGAACGCTCCGCGGTCCAACATTGAATTACTGGAGCGGCTGCGGCTGGCGCGGGAGCAGGGCTACGCCTGGGTCGAGGAAAGTTCGGCGGTGGGCACTTCAGCGATTGCGGCAGTGGTACGGCACCCCACCGATGGGCGAGTGATTGGCGTACTGAGCATTGCCGGTCCAAGCGCGCGGATGCCTGGGGCGCGACTTCATGAGTTGGCCCCGCTGTTGCTGAAATTTACCGACGAGTTGTCTGCAGCAAGCCTGGCGTCCGAGTTCTTCAATTAACGGTCATTGCAGTCAAGCAGCACGGCTGAAAATTGTGTTCGCTGTTCGCCCGGTTTTACGCTGTGGCTATGTCAGAATCTGGAACCAGGTTCTAAATTTAGATTGAATTCGCGAGGCACAAGGGCAATCCATGACCGTCAGCAC
Organism: Pseudomonas hormoni; assembly: GCF_018502625.1. NCBI lineage: Bacteria > Pseudomonadati > Pseudomonadota > Gammaproteobacteria > Pseudomonadales > Pseudomonadaceae > Pseudomonas > Pseudomonas hormoni. Next base: position 4,880,307 of record NZ_CP075566.1, on the reverse strand, counting down.
TCCGCTCTCCGGCGTAAACCAACCCTTCAAAGGGATTTTGCTGATCGTCGTCGCGACCTTCCTGTTTTCCAGTCACGATGCCTTGTCGAAGTACCTCTCGGGGTTTTATCCGATCGTGATGGTGGTGTGGGCCCGCTACGTGGTTCACACCTTGTTGATGGCCGGGATTTTTCTGCCGCAGTCAGGGCTGCGCGTCCTACGCACTAAACGGCCGTGGCTGCAGTTGCTGAGGGCGTTGTGCCTGCTGGGCACCAGTCTGTTTTTTACCACCGGCTTGCAGTACATCCCGTTGGCCGAAGCCACGGCGGTCAACTTTCTTGCGCCGGTTCTGGTCACTGCATTGTCTGTGCCGCTGCTGCGTGAGCGCGTCACTCGTGGCCAATGGATCGCGGTGATTTGCGGATTTGTCGGTGTGTTGATCATCGTCCATCCCGGCGGCGATCTGTTTACGCCAGCGGTTCTGCTGCCGCTCTGCTCGGCGCTGTTTTTCTGCTTTTATCAATTACTCACCCGCAAGCTCAGTGAGATCGACAGCCCGACCACCAGTAACTTCTTTGCCGGCCTGTGCAACACCTTGGTGATGAGTGCGCTGGTACCGTTCTTCTGGCAAGTACCAAGCGTTGGGCATGGCTTGATGATGGTGGCGCTGGGGGCCTGCGGGATGACGGCGCATTTGTTTCTGACCCAGGCATTCCGCCACGCAGCCCCCGCGTTGCTGGCGCCGTTCGGCTACTGCCAGATTGTGTTTGCCGGTTTGTTGGGCTGGTTGCTGTTTTCTCACACGCCGACGTTGACCACGGTGATCGGGATCGCGGTGATTTGCTGCAGTGGGTTGGCAGCGGCGTGGCAACAGAGCCGTAAGTAGGAGGGCATAAAAAACTGTGGGAGCGAGCCTGCTCGCGATGGCGATGTATCAGTCAACATCAATGTTGAATGACAGTCCGCCATCGCGAGCAGGCTCGCTCCCACAGGGGTATTGCGTCAGAACTTTACTCGGTAACGGTCGGAATCTTGCGCGGCGCCATGAAGTACATCCAGATCAGTGCGATGAAGTACATCGCCGGAATCATCGTGAACAGCACGGTGTAGTTGTTGTTGGTGACCGTCAGAATATGGCCGACCAACTGGGTCATGAACATCCCGCCGATGGCGGCGCACATGCCGCCGAAACCGAACACCGTACTCATCATGTGTTTAGGCGTGTAGTCCATCACCAGGCTCCAGATGTTCGCGGTCCAGGCTTGATGCGCGCCGATGGCCAGGGAGATGGCAAACACCGCGACCCACAGACTGCTCGAACCGGCCGCCATGATCACGCCGATGATGCAGCAGGCGAACAGGAACATGGACATCAGTCGCGCCTTGATCGGGTTGATCCCGCGACCGATCAGGAACGAGGAAAGGATGCCGCCGCCGACGCTGCCGAAGTCGGCGGTGAGGTAGATGATGATCAGCGGAATACCCATCTGGGTCACGTTGATCCCCAGGTTGTATTGCTGATTGAGGAATGGTGGCAGCCAGTACAGGTAGAACCAGAACACCGGCGCCGTCATCGAGTAGGCGAGGGCGAAGGCCCAGGTGCCGCGCATGCGCAGGATTCGGGTGAACGGTACGCGTGCCTGTTCCGGTTCGACTTCCTTCTGGATGTAGTCCAGCTCCGACTGTTTAACGCTCGGGTGATCTTCCGGGTTGAAATACTTCAAGCCCCAGAACAGCAACCAGATACCACCCAGTGCCGACATGCACAGAAACGCGGCTTGCCAGCCCCACACGTGCAGGATCAGCGGCAGCAGCATCGGCGTGAACATCGCCCCGACGTTGGTGCCGGCGTTGAAGATGCCGGTCGCCACGGCGCGTTCGCCGGCCGGGAACCACAACCGCGTGGTTTTCACGCAGGCCGGGTAGTTGGCGGCTTCGGTCAGCCCGAGGATAAATCGGCAGACCATGAAACCGACCGCCGAAGTAGCCAGGCCATGGGCACCGGTCGCCAGGCTCCAGAGCAGCACCGCGCAGAAGAACACGCGCTTCACGCCGACCCTGTCGATCAACCGGCCTTGCAGCACGAAACCGATGGCGTAGCCCACCTGAAACCAGAAGTTGATGTTGGCGTAGTCCATCGCCGTCCAGCTCATTTCCTTGGCGAGGATGGGCTGCATGACGCCCAGTGCGGCGCGGTCGATGTAGTTCAGGGTGGTGGCGAAAAACACCAGCGCCAGCATGCCCCAACGGGTTTTACCGACGGCCATGGCGCCGCGGATCTTGTCGCCGATGCCGCCAGTGGCAGGAGTCATGGAGGAACGCTCCACGGGAGAGCTTTGGGAAGGAGTCATGTAGGCCACCGATTATTTTTATGTGGTGTTCTGGGTCTTGGGTCACCGAGACCGATGTGTGTGACCGGGCTCAATGTGTGGTCGATGGTGCGCAGTGGACGAAAAATCGTCAATTCGCCAAGGGCCATAGTGTTCGATAATCGCACGCAAAACTAACCGGATAGTACACTTTGAATTGCTGTGCAGGATCTTGCAGCCAATAATTCACGTCAAGAAAAACGTGGTCCCTGTAGGAGCAGAGCTTGCTCGCGAAGGCGATCTTCAGGACGCCATCGCCGGCAAGCCGTGCTCCTACAAAGAAGCGTGCGATGCCTCTAACAAGACAGCCTCCACCACCGGGAGTCGAAATATGCAGCGTTCCATTGCCACCGTGTCCTTGAGCGGTACCCTGCCGGAAAAACTCGAAGCCATTGCCGCCGCCGGTTTCGACGGGGTGGAGATTTTCGAAAACGACCTTCTCTACTACGACGGTAGCCCACGGGAAATCCGGCAGATGTGCGCCGATCTCGGGATCGCCATCACACTGTTTCAGCCGTTCCGGGATTTCGAAGGCTGCCGCCGCGACCGCCTGCCACGCAACCTGGAACGGGCCGAGCGCAAATTCGACCTGATGCAGGAGCTGGGCACCGATCTGGTGCTGGTGTGCAGCAACGCCTCGGCCGACGCCATCGGTGATGAACACATCCTCGTCGACGACTTGCGCCTGCTGGCCGAACACGCCGGTGCGCGCGGCCTGCGAATCGGTTACGAAGCGTTGGCCTGGGGTCGGCATGTGAACACGTATCAACAGGTGTGGAACATCGTTCGACAGGCTGACCACCCGAGCCTCGGTGTGTTGCTGGACAGTTTCCACACGCTGTCGCTCAAGGGCGATCCGAGTGCCATCGCCGAGATTCCCGGCGACAAGATCTTCTTCGTGCAAATGGCCGACGCGCCGATCCTGGCCATGGACGTGCTGGAGTGGAGCCGGCATTTCCGCTGTTTTCCGGGACAGGGCGAATTCGACTTGCCCGGGTTTCTCGCGCCGATCATCAAGAGTGGCTACACCGGGCCGTTGTCGCTGGAAATATTCAACGATGGCTTCCGCGCCGCGCCGCCACGGGCCAACGCCGCCGACGGTTTGCGTTCGTTGCTGTACCTGGAAGAGAAAACCCGCGAACGGCTGGCGCAGGAAACCCAACCAACGGCTTGCGCCGACATTTTGTTCGAGACACCCAAGGCCAGCGAATACAACGGCATCGAGTTTCTCGAATTCGCCGTGGACGAAAGCCTCGGCGCCAAGCTTTCTCATTGGCTGGAGCGGCTGGGTTTCGTCAAGGCCGGCCAGCACCGCTCCAAAAGCGTGAGCCTGATGCGTCAGGGCGATATCAACCTGATCCTCAACTCCGAGCCCTACTCGTTTGGTCACAGTTTTTTCGAGGCACACGGCCCGTCGCTGTGCGCCACCGCCGTGCGGGTCAAGGACAGCGCCAGCGCGCTGGCCCGGGCGGTGGCTTACAAAGGTCAGCCGTATCGCGGACTGGTCGGCCCCAATGAACTGGAACTGGCGGCGGTACGTGCGCCGGATGGCAGCCTGATTTATCTGGTGGACCAGGACGCCGACGTCTATGGCACCGACTTCAACCTGCAACCGGCCGCCGTGGCCAGCGGTGGACTCAAGCGCATCGACCACATGGCCATGGCATTGCCGGCCGACAGCCTCGACAGTTGGGTGCTGTTCTACAAGAGCCTGCTGGATTTCGAAGCCGACGACGAAGTGGTGCTGCCGGACCCCTACGGTCTGGTGAAGAGTCGGGCGCTGCGCAGTCGCGACAGTTCTATCCGCTTGCCGCTGAACATTTCCGAGAACCGCAACACCGCGATCTCACACGCACTGTCGAGTTATCGCGGCTCTGGCGTGCATCACATTGCGTTTGACTGCGACGATATCTTTGCCGAAGTCAGTCGCGCCAAGGAGGCGGGTGTTCCGCTGCTGGATATCCCGCTCAATTATTACGACGACCTGGCCGCGCGGTTCGATTTCGATGATGAATTCCTCAGTGAGCTCGCCTATTACAACGTGCTCTACGACCGTGATGCCCAGGGTGGCGAGCTGTTCCACGTTTATACGGAGCCGTTCGAAGGGAGGTTTTTCTTTGAAATCATCCAGCGCAAGAATGGCTACGCCGGTTACGGTGCGGCCAACGTGGCGGTGCGACTGGCGGCCATGGCCAAATCCCGCAGCGGTGCCATTCGTCAGGCCAAGTTGTAGGAATTTGGTAAACGCGAGGTTAAACCGCTGCCACGCGGCTTCCTTCACTGTGCGGCGCGGCTCATAATCGCCAGCCTGTGCAGTGATGGCCGTGAGCCCGCAATGACAATAACCCCAGAACTCTCCGTAGCGCCCGACGAACCCATGGCCGAGCCTCGCAAGAGTCGCAAGAACAACCCGGAAAAGACCCGCGAGAACATTCTGCAAGAAGCCATTGTCGAGTTCGTCCAGCAGGGGCTTTCCGGTGCTCGCGTCGATGCGATCGCCGAGCGCATTCACACCTCCAAACGCATGATCTATTACTACTTCGGCAGTAAGGAACAACTCTACATCGAGGTGCTGGAGAAACTCTACGGCGATATTCGCAGCACCGAAAACCGCTTGCACCTGGCCGAACTGGCGCCGGTGGAGGCGATTCGGCGGCTGGTGGAGTTCACCTTCGATCACCATGATCGCAATGTCGATTTTGTGCGTATCGTCAGCATCGAGAACATTCACAACGCGGAGTTCGTGAAGCGCTCCGATGCGATCAAGGCCATGAACAACACCATTCTTGATTCACTGGGTGTGATTTTGCGTCGGGGGGCTGAAGAAGGTGTGTTCCGGGCGGGGCTTGATCCGTTGGATGTGCATCTGCTGATCAGCTCGTTCTGCTTCTATCGCGTCTCGAACCGCCACACTTTCGGTGAGATTTTTCAGATCGACTTGCCGGACGAAAGCATCAAGCAGCGTCATCGGGAGATGATTTGCGAGTCGGTGTTGCGATACCTGCAGGCCTGACGCCTTCGCGGGCAAGCCTCGCTCCTACGGTTCACCAAAACCTGTAGGAGCGAGGCTTGCCCGCGAAGCTTTTCAACCATTCATGCTCTGAAAATGCGCCAGCATCCGCTGTGCATCCGGCACCACGCCGCTGAACAATTCAAACGCCTTCACCGCCTGAAACACCGCCATGTTGCCGCCATCCAGTGTCCGGCAACCCAGGGCGCGGGCGTTGCGCAGCAGTTCGGTTTCCAGCGGAAAGTAAACGATCTCTGCCACCCACAACTGTGCCCTAAGCAACTCCACCGGCACCGGCATTCCTGGCAGCTTTTTCATGCCCATGGGCGTGGTGTTGACCAGTCCGTCGGCCTGAGCCAGCGTGCTCTGCAGATCATGACCCGCCACCGCTCGGCCAGCGCCGAAATGCTGATTAAGGTTGTTTGCCAGCGCCTGAGCGCGACTGTTATCCACATCGAAAATGCTCAGCAGGCGTACGCCTTCGCTCAATAACGCGTGGGCCACGGCCGCACCGGCCCCGCCAGCGCCCATTTGTACGACACGCTCGACGGCAACGCCCTGCAAACCACGCCGAAAACCTTCGGCAAAGCCCAGGCAATCGGTGTTGTGGCCGATGCGTTTACCGTCCTTCAACACCACCGTATTCACCGCACCGATGCCGCGGGCTTCCGGTGACAATTCGTCGAGCAAAGGGATGATCGTCTGCTTGCACGGAAAGGTGATATTCAGGCCAGTGAAATTCATCTGCTCGGCCGCCATCAACAAGTCGGGCAAAGCATTGCTGTCGAGTTTGAGCTGGTCGAGGTCAATCAGCCGGTAGAGATAACGCAAACCCTGGGCATCGCCTTCATGCTCATGCAGTGCGGGCGTACGGGACGCCTGAATGCCGGCGCCGATCAGCCCGGCCAGTACAGCGTTGTTCTGAGTCACGGCGTTCACCCCTTCAAGCGCAGGCTGAAATGTTCAAGCGCCAGGCGATACCCGTGGCTGCCGAAACCGGCCATCACCGCGGTGGCGATGGCTGAAACGAAGGAGTGGTGGCGAAAGGGTTCGCGAGCGTGGACGTTCGACAGGTGGACTTCGATCACCGGCAGTTCGCAGGCGACCAGGGCATCGCGAATGGCGACCGAGGTGTGGGTCCAGGCGGCCGGGTTGATGACGATCCCGGCGCAACGGCCACGGGCGGCGTGAATCCAGTCGAGCAATTCGCCTTCATGGTTGGTCTGGCGAAATTCCACCGCCAGGCCGAACTCTTCGGCGGCACGTCCGCACAACGCTGAAATGTCTGCCAGGGTTTCGTGACCGTAAGTCGCCGGCTCACGGGTGCCCAGCAGGTTCAGGTTCGGGCCGTTGAGCACCAGAACGATAGGGGGCATCGGGGTCTCTCCACTTATTATTTTTGGCATGGGCTGAGGTTCAGCCTGTGGAGATAAATTGTACTAGATGGTTAATTTGGTCAATTGAAGTGGCGCTCAGTCGGGCTGTTGTGTGCGGTGATCGGACGGTTTCTTTTTTTTAGCGTGGTAAATGCTCAACCAGAAAATCGATAAACGCCCGTAGCCGAAGCGGTATATGGCGACTTTGCGGATAGAGCAGGGTGAACGGCCGCGAGCGTCCGCCATAAGGCTTGAGGATTTCCACCAGCGAGCCATCGGCCAGTTCATTTTCGACAATAAAACGATAGGTCTGGAAAAGGCCCGCGCCGTGTCTGGCCAGCGTCACGCCGCCCAGAACGTCGTCAGAACAACTGAAATTGCCCTCGGCCTGAATCTCGCGTTGCTCGCCATGATCGTTGAATAACCAGGCAATCCGCCGACCGCTGCTGGGCAAATCGTACTGGATGCATTCGTGCTGTTTGAGGTCGTCCAGGGTTTGCGGAGTGCCCGCCCGCTTCAGGTAATCAGGACTGGCAATCATCACCAGTTCCGCATCCTCAAGCTGGCGGGCGATCAGGCCGGAATCCGGAATCGCCCGCACGCGAATGGCCAGGTCATAGCCTTCGCCGACGAAATCAATATTGCGATTGCTGATGTGCGACTCGACTTTCACCTGCGGAAAGCGCTCCCGAAACGCCGGGAGCAACGGCAGGATCCGGTGATGGGCATACGTTGTGGGAATACTGATGCGCAAGGTGCCGGAAGGCTCCTGCTGCTGGCCCATCACTTCGCGTTGGGCCTCGACCAATTGCGCCAGCGCCTGACGACATTCTTCGTAATAGCGACGCCCGCTATCAGTCAGTTTGACGCTGCGAGTGGTGCGCGCGAACAACCGCACGCCCAGGCGTTCTTCCATGCGCGACACCGAACGGCTCACCGCTGCGGGTGTTACGCCAGCCACGAGTGCCGCGGCGGTAAAGCTGCCTGCTTCGGCGGCGAGGCAAAACAACTCAATGCTGCCGAGCTGAAGATCGTCGAATGTTCGCTGCATGATTGATTACACCGGGGATCAAATGAAGGGGTTGATGCAGTGTTTATCAAATTGGTGAAAGGATTGCTTACCATTTTTGCCCCTGATTGCCACTCCCGGGACGACTGCAAGCGCTAGCCTCAATTTCGGATGACTGAATGCAGGCCAGCACCGGTTATCGGATTGATCAAGGAATGACGAGTCATGAGACTCAATAACCTAACGGATGGGTTAGTATGAAATTGTTCAGCTACAAAGGGCTTTCAATGGTGATCATGCTGCGCGATGAACACTGCCCTCCGCACGCGCATGTGGACGCCGGAGCGTGGAGCGCACGCTTCAAGTTCTGCTTTTGGCACAACGGTGTAGAGCTGTGGGACGTGGTTCCTCATTCGAACCGGCCGCCTGTAGCCGTGCTGGAAGGTTTGCGTCACGCACTCCGACAGCCTGTTCATTTGCGTCGCGCCCGCACGATCTGGTGGGAAAAGCTGCAGACGGTCTGCCTCGATCATCAGATATGGGACTGGCGGACCAGCGAAGTCCTGGTGGTGAAAAGGATTGCGAGTACGACTGACATGATTTGCTCGGCTTGCTATGAGCCCGAGACGAACAAGACCTTGCTGGCGCTGTTTGGCGCTTCGGAGGGCGTGGAGATAAAACTATGAAAACGATAGAGGCAGGAGTACTGGCCGATCGGCCCGTGAGTGAGGCCGTGCTGGATGAAGCCATCCGGCGAGGGCAAGTGCGCCACAAAAGCGGTTTGCAGGCGACGGCCGTGACTTTTTTGGAACCGTGTCTGGCAGTCAGTTTCATTGATGGCAGTGGCGTACTGCTCCCCGTGGAGCACTATCCGGAATTCGATGATTTCGACGTCGAGGATTTCGCCGGCCTGAAAGTCGGCTTTTCCGGAACCGCCCTTTGCCATGAGGGCAAGGATCTGCAGGTTTCCATCGCCGGGATGATTTCTGCGAGCAAGCCGCTGATGGACATGGCCGCCTCGGTCATCGCTTCGCGCAATGGTCGCCAAAGCAGCGCCGCCAAGGCTGAGGCAGCGCGGGCCAATGGTCGCAAGGGTGGGCGTCCGCGTAAGCCGGATGTCCCCGTTTGAGCGCGCACAAAAAAGCCGTCGTTTTGACGGCTGTTTTTGTATCGGACGATTGCAATCAACGCCGGGTCAACAACACCCCGGACTCCATGTGGTGGGTCCACGGGAACTGGTCGAACATCGCGCATTGAGTAATGCGGTGGGTGTCGTGCAGTTGGGCGATGTTGGCCGCCAGGGTTTCCGGGTTGCAGGAAATGTACAGGATATTGTCGAAACGCCGGGTCAGCTCGCAGGTGTCCGGGTCCATGCCGGCGCGAGGTGGGTCGACGAAGACGCTACCGAACTCGTAGCTCTTGAGGTCGATGCCGTGCAGGCGACGGAACGGGCGTACTTCGTTCAGGGCTTCGGTCAGCTCTTCGGCGGACAGACGCACCAGCGTGACGTTATCCACCGCATTTTCGCTGAGGTTGCTCAGCGCCGCGTTGACCGAGGTCTTGCTGATCTCGGTGGCCAGCACTTTACGCACGCGGGTCGCGAGCGGCAGGGTGAAGTTACCGTTGCCGCAATACAGCTCCAGCAAATCGTCCGGGCGGTCGCCGAGGGCGTCGTAAGCCCAGTTGAGCATCTTCTGGTTCACGGTGCCGTTGGGCTGGGTGAACGCGCCTTCCGGCTGGCGGTAGCTGAAGGTGCGGCCGCCGACTTCGAGTTTTTCGACCACGTAATCATGGCCGATCACTTCGCGTTTGCCTTTCGAACGGCCGATCACGCTGACGTTCAGGTCTGCTGCCAGTTTCGTGGCAGCCGCGTGCCAGTGTTCGTCCAGCGGGCGGTGATAGCACAGGGTAATCATCGCATCGCCGGCCAGGGTGGTCAGGAACTCCACCTGAAACAGTTTGTGGCTCAGGGCTGCGCTCGCTTGCCACGCTGCTTTCAGCTTTGGCATCAACTCATTGATGCGCAGGCTGGCAATCGGAAACGCTTCGATCAGGATCGGCGTGCGTTTGTCATCCTGGGAAAACATCGCGTAATGACGCTCGCCGGCTTCACGCCACAGGCGGAATTCGGCACGCAGGCGGAAGTTTTTCAGCGGCGAATCGAACACGGCTGGCTCAGGTGCATCGAACGGGGCCAGCAGGTCACGCAGGCGCGAGACCTTTTCTTCGAGCTGAACGGTGTAAGCCTGGGAATCAAAAGTCATGCGTTGAACCAACCCAACTTGATCACGAACAGAATCGACAGAATCACTAGTGCCGGGTTCAGCTCACGGCCGCGACCGGACAGCAACTTGATTGCGGTCCAGGAAATGAAACCGAAGGCGATGCCGTTGGCGATGGAATAAGTGAACGGCATGGCCAGCGCAGTGATCACGACCGGTGCGGCAACGGTGATGTCGTCCCAGTCTATTTCGGCCAGGCCGGAAGTCATCAGTACCGCGACGAACAGCAGTGCCGGTGCCGTGGCGAACGCCGGAACGCTGGCGGCCAGCGGCGAGAAGAACAGCGCCAGCAGGAACAGAAACGCCACCACAATGGCCGTCAGGCCGGTGCGGCCACCGGCGCTCACGCCGGCTGCGGACTCGATGTAGCTGGTGGTCGTCGACGTACCCAGCAACGAACCGGCCATCGCCGCGGTGCTGTCGGCGATCAGGGCGCGGCCCATTTTCGGCATGTGGCCGTCCTTGCCCATCAGGCCGGCGCGCTTGGCGACGCCAATCAGGGTGCCGGAGTTGTCGAACAGGTCGACGAACAGGAAGGCGAAGATCACGCTGACCAGACCGATGTCCAGTGCACCCTTGATGTCCAGTTGCAGGAAGGTCGGCGCCAGCGATGGCGGCATCGACATCACGCCGCCGAACGGGGTGAAACCCAGGGCAATCGACGCGATCGTCACGACCAGAATCCCGATCAATACGGCACCGCGTACCGCAAGTGCTTCAAGGGCAACGATCAGGGCAAAACCAAGGGTGGCGAGGATCGGCGCCGGTTGTTTCAGGTCACCGAGGCCGACCATGGTCGCCGGATTGCTGACCACGATGCCGGCGTTGTGCAGGGCAATCAGCGCCAGGAACAGGCCGATACCGGCAGCAATCGCCGAACGCAGCGGCAGCGGGATGCTGTTGATGATCCATTCCCTGATGCGGAAGATCGACAGCAGGAAGAAGCACACTGCCGAGATGAACACCGCGCCCAGCGCCACTTGCCAGGTATGGCCCATGTGCAGGACCACGGTGTAGGTGAAGAACGCGTTCAGGCCCATGCCCGGCGCGAGGGCGATCGGATAGTTGGCGATCAGGCCCATGGTCGTGGAGCCGATGGCGGCTGCCAGGCAGGTCGCGACAAACACCGCGCCCTTGTCCATGCCGGTCTCGCCGAGGATGCTCGGGTTGACGAACAGAATGTAGGCCATGGCCAGGAAGGTCGTGACGCCCGCAAGAATCTCGGTCCGCACGTTGGTGTTGTGTGCCTTGAGTTGAAACAGCCTTTCCAGCATGTCTGCTCCCCGTGGCGCGCCCGGCGCCGTGAATGTATTGACCTCAACAGCAAAGCACAGACCGCTGCAGGCGCCTGGTAATTTTCTGTGGGTCGGAAAAAGCCGCGCATCATACCAGCCGCGTGGGGTTGTGGCTGCTTATGGTGGTGATCGTCGTCGATGTTTTGCGTTAAAGCCAAGTGCGCCATACTGCGCGCTGGTTTTTGGGGGACATGGGGATTGCATGAAAAAGCGTCTGGTTACCGTATTTGGAGCATTGATTGCCTTGTTGCTGGGGGCGCAAACCGCTTCGGCTGCCTCGGCAGCGCCGTTGAGCCAGGTCAAGGTGCTCAAGGTCGAGTCGCCGGCTTGTGGTTTTGAAGACATTGGCGAAGGGCAGGAGAAAACCCGCTGCGATCACAGCGGGCCGAACATCAAAATCTACGTGCTGGAAGTCGGCTACGGCCGCAGGGCGCAAGTCGGGCTGGACGGTTTTGAGGTGAACGGCACCCGGACCCCGGTGTGTGCGTTCGATAACGGCAACCTGACCGATTGCACCGTTGGCAGAAAAACTGTCGGCTATCTGTATGTCTTCGATCTGGCCGGCAAGCAGGAAGGCACCTTCACCTTCAGCAACACGTCCATCAACGCGCCGGGCAACACGATGTCGACGCAGCTTTACATCAAGTAACGGCCGGCTCGAACAAGTGTCAGGAAAGCTGACTACGCTTTAAAGATCATCCTGCGGAACGCGCCCATGACCTTTAGAGCTCTGATTACCCTCGCCGAGGGCATCGATGACCTGCAAACAGTGACGCTGATCGATGTGCTGCGCCGCGCCAAGGTTGAAGTGGTGGTGGCCAGCATCGAGGGGCGGCGCATGCTCACCTGTGCCCGCGGCACCCGAGTGACGGCCGATGCGATGCTGGTGGATTTGCTGGCCCAGCCGTTTGATTTGATCGCACTGCCCGGCGGTGCAGTCGGTGCGCAGCATCTGGCGGCCCATCAACCCTTGCAACAATTGATCAAGGATCAGGCGGCGGCAGGTCGTCTGTTCGCCGCCATCGCCGAAGCCCCGGCCGTGGCACTGCAAGCCTTTGGCGTCCTGCGTCAGCGGCGAATGACCTGCCTGCCTTCGGCCAGTCATCAGCTGTCTGGCTGCAACTTTGTCGATCAACCGGTGGTGGTCGATGGCAACTGCGTTACCGCTCAAGGTTCAGGGGGCGCTTTGGAGTTTGCCCTGACGCTGGTGGAACAACTTTGCGGCAAGGCGACTCGGGCGACGGTGGCGGGGGAATTGGTCGTTTAAACGGTGTCAAACCCTGGCTTCTTCCGCCGGCACATGCATGCGATCACGGTTGGCCAGCGACGGGAATAGCTTGATCCACACCCCCGTCACCACCAGCGTGCCGATGCCGCCCATGACCACCGCCGGCACGGTGCCAAACCAGTGGGCGGTGAGGCCGGATTCGAACTCGCCCAACTGATTCGAAGCGCCGATGAACAGGCCGTTCACCGCGCTGACCCGGCCGCGCATTTCATCCGGTGTTTCCAGCTGAACGAAGGACGCGCGGATCACCATGCTGATCATGTCTGCCGCGCCCAACACCACCAGCACGGCCAGTGAGAACCAGAACGAGGTCGAAAGACCGAACGCGATGGTCGCGACGCCAAACACGCCCACAGCGGTAAACATCACTCGACCGACCTTGCGATCCACCGAGAATCGCGCCAGCCAAAGCGACATCAGCAACGCACCGACTGCTGGAGCGGAACGCAGCAGGCCCAGCCCCCACGGCCCGGTCAGCAGAATGTCCTTGGCGAACACCGGCAGCAACGCCGTCGCGCCACCCAGCAGGACGGCAAACAGATCGAGGGAAATCGCGCCGAGAATGTCCGGACGGCTGCGAATGAAACGGATACCTGCCAGCAGCGAATCCAGGGTCGCCTTGCCTTTGTTCAGGGGCGTTTGCCGTGCGGGCAGGTTGAGCATCAACAGGCAGGCGATCACATAAAGGATCACGGTCGGCCCGTAGACCCACACGCTGCCGAAGGCATACAGCAAACCACCGAGGGCCGGGGCGACGATGGTTGCCGATTGTTGCGCCGACTGTGCGGCGGCGACAGCGCGGGGGAACAACGCAGAGGGAACGATGCTCGGCAGCAGCGCCTGGGTGGTCGGCATCTCGAAGGAGCGCGCGGCGCCGAGCAGAAACGCCAGGATGAAGATCATTTCCCGGGTGACGTGGCCGGTGGCGCCGCCAATCGCCAACGTCAGAGCAATCAACGCCTGCAGTGACTGACAGATGGCCGCGACTTTGCGGCGGTCATAGCGATCGGCGACATGCCCGGTGTGCAACATGAACAGCACCCGGGGGGCAAATTCCACCAGGCCGACCAGGCCCAGATCCAGCACGTTGCCGGTCAGCTGATAGAGGTTCCAGCCGATGGCGACAGTGAGCATCTGAAAGCCGCTGGCGGTAAACACCCGAGCCAGCCAGAACGCAATGAAAGGGCGGTGATGACGTAACAGCAAGGGCGCTTGGCTGGGCATCTGAGGCAGATCTTGAGCGAGGGAAGGCCCGAGATTATCACCAACCTGTAACCAGAAGTTGCAGGGTCGGGAAATTTAGTTAGCTAGACACCGATGTAGGCAATACACGGAGCCATTGTGGCGAGGGAGCTTGCTCCCGCTGGGCTGCGGAGCGGCCCTGACATCCGCTACCTCGATTGACAGTCACAACACTTAAGCCGTTTTTACGACTACTGCGTCCGGGCGCGGATCGGCCGGCGGGAGCAAGCTCCCTCGCCACATTGGATTGTTACAGTTCATGACCAAAGCCGTGAGGCAACCTGTCACGCGGCAAAAGACCACACCGTCCATCACCCAAAACCGGACTACTCTTTCAGCCATGCTTGATCCAGATCAAAACCTTTCTGGAATTGATCCGGCGGCCAGATGGCCAGATTCCCTACGTGTGATGTTGGTAAAAGAAGAACGAATTCAAATTCGCCACACTCCATATCCGTGGGGGCAGTGGGTGCAGGCCGCAAGCCTTCAGCCGGTATTACCTGACAGAGGAAGACTTATGTTCGGTTTGGAGGCGCTTGATCTCGCCCGAATTCAGTTCGCGTTCACCATCTCGTTCCACATCCTGTTCCCGGCCATCACCATCGGTCTGGCAAGTTACCTGGCGGTACTCGAAGGCCTGTGGCTGAAAACCCATAACGATACCTACCGCGACCTGTACCACTTCTGGTCGAAGATATTTGCCGTCAACTTCGGCATGGGCGTGGTCTCCGGGCTGGTCATGGCCTATCAGTTCGGCACCAACTGGAGCCGATTCTCGGACTTCGCCGGCTCCGTGACCGGGCCATTGCTGACCTACGAAGTACTGACGGCCTTCTTCCTCGAAGCCGGGTTCCTTGGGGTCATGCTGTTCGGCTGGAACAAGGTCGGGCGCAACCTGCACTTTTTCGCCACGGTCATGGTCGCCATCGGCACGCTGATCTCGACCTTCTGGATTCTCGCCTCCAACAGCTGGATGCAAACCCCGCAGGGTTACGAAATCATCAACGGCCAGGTCATTCCAACCGACTGGCTGGCCGTGATCTTCAACCCGTCGTTCCCGTACCGCTTGATGCACATGGCAACGGCTGCGTTCGTGGCGACGGCGTTCTTCGTCGGTTCTTCGGCGGCCTGGCATCTGCTGCGCGGCAAGGACAACCCGGCGATCCGCACCATGCTCTCGATGGCCATGTGGATGGCCCTGATCGTGGCGCCGATTCAGGCGGTCATCGGTGACTTCCACGGCCTCAACACGTTGAAGCACCAACCGGCGAAAATCGCGGCGATCGAAGGTCACTGGGAAAACCACGGCGATGAACCGACTCCGCTGATCCTCTTTGGCTGGCCGGACATGAAAGCCGAGAAGACTAAATTTGCCGTTGAAATCCCGTACCTGGGCAGCCTGATCCTCACGCACTCGCTCGACAAACAGCTGCCCGCGCTCAAGGAGTTCCCGCCTGAAGACCGGCCGAATTCGACCATCGTTTTCTGGTCGTTCCGGGTCATGGTCGGCCTGGGCATGCTGATGATCTTTACCGGTCTGTGGAGCCTGTGGCTGCGCAAGCGCGACAGGTTGTATACCTCGCGACCGTTCCTGTACCTGGCGTTGTGGATGGGCCCGTCCGGCCTGATCGCGATCCTCGCCGGTTGGTTTACCACTGAAATCGGCCGCCAGCCGTGGGTGGTCTACGGTTTGATGCGCACGGCAGACGCGTCGTCCAATCACAGCTTCATGCAGATGAGCATTACGCTGGTCCTGTTCGTCGTGGTCTATTTCGCGCTGTTCGGGGCCGGCTTGGGGTACATGATGCGTCTGGTGCGCAAAGGGCCGAAGATCGACGAAGGCGCGGAAACGCCCGATGGCGGTCCAGGCAAGAAACGTACGCCGGCCCGTCCGCTGTCCGCAGCCGACGATTCCGCCGATGCCGACCACGACCCCAGCCTGCAAAAGGAGATTTGAATCATGGGTATTGATCTTCCGCTGATCTGGGCCGTGATCATCATCTTCGGCATCATGATGTACGTGGTCATGGACGGTTTCGACCTGGGGATCGGGATTCTCTTTCCGTTCATCCCGGGCAAGACCGACCGTGACGTGATGATGAACACCGTCGCACCGGTGTGGGACGGCAATGAAACCTGGCTGGTACTGGGGGGCGCGGCGTTGTTCGGCGCCTTCCCGCTGGCGTATTCAGTGGTGCTCTCGGCGCTGTACCTGCCGCTGATTTTCATGCTGATCGGGCTGATCTTTCGCGGCGTGGCGTTCGAGTTCCGCTTCAAGGCCAAGGACGACAAGCGTCACCTTTGGGATAAAGCGTTCATCGGTGGCTCGATCGCCGCGACGTTCTTTCAGGGGGTGGCCCTGGGGGCGTTCATTGATGGATTGCCGGTGGTCAACCGTCAGTTCGCCGGTGGTTCACTGGACTGGCTGACGCCCTTTACGATGTTCTGCGGCGTCGCGCTGGTGGTGGCTTATGCGCTGCTCGGTTGCACCTGGCTGATCATGAAAACCGAAGGCAAGTTGCAGGAGCAGATGCATGACCTGGCGCGGCCGCTGGCCTTCGTGGTGTTGGCAGTGATCGGCATCGTCAGCATCTGGACGCCGCTGGCTCACCCCGAGATCGCCGCTCGCTGGTTCACGCTGCCGAATCTGTTCTGGTTCCTGCCGGTGCCGATTCTGGTGCTGGTGACCATGTACGGCCTGATTCGCGCCGTGGCCCGTAATGCGAACTACACGCCGTTCCTGCTGACCCTGGTGCTGATCTTCCTCGGCTACAGCGGACTGGGCATCAGCCTGTGGCCGAACATCGTGCCACCGTCGATCTCGATCTGGGACGCCGCCGCACCGCCGCAGAGTCAGGGTTTCATGCTGGTGGGAACGCTGTTCATCATTCCGTTTATCCTGGGTTACACCTTCTGGAGCTACTACGTGTTCCGCGGCAAGGTTACCCACGAAGATGGCTACCACTAGCGCACACGGCAATGGCGCAGGGCTGAGACCTGCGCCGTTTCAGAGGAGATCACGATGATGGCTGGCAAACATTCCTTGCAGGAAATCGAAGCCGCAGAGAAAAAACCGCTGTGGCAACGACTCGGCTGGCTGGCGATGATCTGGACCGGCAGCGTGGTGGCGCTGTTCATCGTCGCGAGCCTGATGCGCATGTTCATGAATGCAGCAGGCCTGTCGACGCACTGATTCGCAAGATCCCATCCCGATGCCTTGTGGCACGGATTTACAACCCTCCTGCGCTGGAGGGTTTTTTTTTGTCCGCAATTATTTTCGGGCTTTAAGGATCACGAACTTCGGCGTGGCCGCCACTTGTTCAACGCCGCGGAACAACCGCGCCAGCTTGCTGTGATACCCCAGATGACGATTGCCGACGATATACAGCGCGCCGCCCACCACCAGCGCTTCCCGGGCTTGCTGGAACATCCGCCAGGCCAGAAAGTCACCCACCACTTGCTGCTGATGAAACGGCGGGTTGCACAGCACCACGTCCAATGACTGTGGTTCCTGCCCGGCCAAACCGTCACCGGCACGCACAATCACGTCCCGATCACCCAGCGCTGCGCGCCAGTTTTCGGCGGCCGATTGCACAGCCATAAAAGACTCGTCCACCAGCGTGTAGTGCGCTTCGGGATTTTGCAGGGCACTGGCGATGGCCAGCACGCCGTTGCCGCAACCGAGGTCGGCGACCCGCGCCGCGCCAAGGTTCGTCGGCAAGTGCGGCAGAAACGCCCGCGTGCCGATGTCCAGGCCTTCCCGGCAAAACACGTTGGCGTGGTTGAGCAATTCGATGGGCGGCGTGTCGAGTCGATAACGGGTCGGGTAGGGGGACGTCGCGGGAGCCTTGTCTTCAGCCGTAGCGGTCAGCAGTCGAGCCTTCTTCACCGCCAATGATGCCTGCACCGGACCAATGTAGCGTTCCAGCAAATCCCCGGCGGCACGCGGCAGATGCTTGATCATGGCACCGGCAATCACTTGGGCGCCGGGTGCCAGCTGGTTTTGCAGGCGGATCAGTTGCTCCTCCAGCAAGGCCAGAGTTTTCGGTACCCGGATCAGCACCCGATCAAACGGGCCGGTGACTGCTTCGCTGGCAGGTACGCTCGGCACGGCATCAAATGCCTGGCCGTTGCGGATCAGATTCTTTTCCAGCCCCTGGAAGGCCAGGAACGAATCGCCGCTCGTGGTTACCTGAACCTTGCCGGCCAGGCTGGCGGCCAATGCGCCGAAGCTGTCATTGAGCACCAGCACACGGGTGTTCGCGGTCGGTTGCTGTTCGGCCAGATGATTGAGCAGGTATTCGTCGGCGGCATCAAACGCTTGCAGCGGTTCGTTCTGCTGTTCGGGCTGGCGGATCAGGTCGAGGCGGGCTAAGGGTGTTTCGAGCAAAGGCATGGGGCGGGCTCTGGGTAATCAACGGGTTTCCCGCGGCCAGGGGCGTTGTAGCGGGCGAGACCGTCCGAGTGTACTGCGTCGTGAAGATTCACACGTCAACACTCTGGAGGCGTCGCAGATGGTACGTTTTTTTCTTTTGGATTACTCGCAGGTTTTAATGATCAACGGATCGAAGCGCTGTCCAGGTAGCCGGCCTTGATGGCGGCGATGATTGCCGAGATCTTGTTGCAGACCCCGAGTTTCTCGATGCAGCTTTGCGTGTGGAAATGGACGGTACGGGCACTGAGGTTAAGAATCCTGGCGCTTTCCTCTGCTGTCTTGCCCGTTGCTGCGAGTTCCAATACGGCAATTTCGCGTGGTGATAGATGCGGGGGTGCCGGTCTCGCCGGTTTTTTGGGCAACGATTGTGCGACCAACCCATGGAGATGACTGCACATGAGCACTGAAAAGCCAACATTCTCATACACCTCCAATGCGCTGATTGGAGAGTGGCTCCTGGCCAGGCTCAGAATGCTGCACAAGCCACTCTTTTCGTCGTGAAACGATTGTGACCAGCCGTGCTCCAAACCTTGCGCTACAAGGGCCTCCCACAGTGAAGGAGCCTTGGAGAAAAGGTTTTCGCTCCATAGAATGGGCAACATGGAGTGATTGCAATGGGCTACCACCGGGTCTATTGAACGCAGATTCTTTCGTTCATATTCCTGGTTCCAGTCGGGCGGGTAATTGTTGTGCCGGATGGTATTGAACTGGTTGTTTTGCGTTTGATAAGTAGTTGAAAAGGCAAAAAATTTAAACCCGATATTTTTCGCAAATCCAAGTGCAACCCGGTAGGCGTTTTCTATATCCGTCGTTTTCGACAATTGGGTGAGTTGAAACTCCTTCCACCGCTCCATCATGTATCTCCATTTTCCAATCTTCTCTGGGGTGCTAATTGGATCCGAGATCCAGCACGCTACGAGTGTAGGATGAATCCTACATGCAGGGTGAGATTTTTTGGCTTTGCTAGCGCATTAAAACTAAGTATCCAGTTCTAATAAAAAAGCTCGAAGCATTAAAGAATGAATGTCGAGCTAAATACTATGGTCCGGGTTTTCAGTGTTTTAACTGGATGGTTATGAGAAAAAATGTGAAAAACTTAGTGTGAGAATTTGCTGTTTGATGATCCTTATTAAAGGCATTACAAACCGTCGGTGTTTAATTCGCATGTTTTGCGGGACACTGGAGCCACCTGTTCAATGGAGCGCCCCATGACCGCCAGCGCAGAAAAGTTCACACGCCAGACCCTGCTCGACGTCCAGCCATTGACCCCGAACCTGTTCACTCTGCGCACGACTCGGGATCCAGGCTTTCGTTTTCGTGCCGGGCAGTTCGCCCGGCTGGGGGTCACCAAGGCCGATGGCAGCACGGTGTGGCGTGCCTATTCCATGGTCTCCTCACCTTATGACGAGTTCCTCGAGTTCTTTTCCATTGTGGTGCCAGGGGGGGAGTTCACCAGTGAGCTGAGTCGGCTGGGCGTGGGCGATACCCTGCTGGTCGACCGTCAGGCCTTTGGTTACCTGACGCTTGACCGTTTTGCCGACGGACGTGATCTCTGGTTGTTATCCACAGGCACGGGCGTGGCGCCGTTTTTGTCGATCCTGCAGGACTTCGAGGTCTGGGAGAAATTCGAAAGAATCATCCTGGTCTACAGCGCGCGTGAAGCCCGAGAGTTGGCTTATCAGGAGTTGATCTCGGGGTTGGCGCAACGTGACTATCTGGCCGAGTACGCACACAAGCTGCAGTTCATCGCCACCGTCACGCGCGAGGAGCATCCGGGCGCCTTGAATGGCCGGATCACGACGCTGATAGACAACGGGGAACTTGAACGGGTGGCGGGTGTGGCACTGACGGCCGAGCATTCGCGGGTCATGCTCTGCGGCAACCCGCAGATGATCGATGACACGCGCAAACTGCTTAAACAGCGCGGCATGCATTTGAGCCTCAGCCGTCGCCCCGGGCACGTAGCGGTGGAAAACTACTGGTAAAAAAACGGCGCCCCAAAGGCGCCGTTCTTGAATGCATCACGTCACTCAGGCCGATTGTTCTGGGCCTTCAGCAGATCGCGAATCTCCTCCAGCAACTCTTCTTCCTTGGTTGGAACAGGCGGCAGTGTTGGCGCAACAGCCTCTTCGCGCTTCAAGCGGTTGATGGCTTTGACGCCCATGAAGATCGCGAACGCGACGATGATGAAGTCGATCATGCTCTGGATGAATTTGCCGTACGCCAGCACCACCGCGGGGATATCCCCATTGGCTGCCTTGAGCGTAATGGCCAGGTCACTGAAATCCACCCCACCGATCAACAGGCCGATTGGCGGCATCACCACGTCGCCGACAAACGACGAAACGATCTTGCCGAAGGCGGCGCCGATGATGATGCCGACGGCCATGTCGACCACATTGCCCTTGACCGCGAAGGCCTTGAACTCATTTATCACGCCCATAGGTTATTTCCTTGTTACAGATGAGGTTGGTAGCGCAGTGTAAATCAGTCAAAGGCTTCTCGCCCGAAACAACTGCTTACAGAGCGTGCCTGCAATCGACCGGGTCATCGGGAAAAAGTTTACAAAACGCCATCATGCCTGCGCGATTTCTCCGTACTATCCCATCATTCGAGGGCATGCTCTATTGGCGCCAACGCATTCTGCCCGTCACTCATTCACTGCTGGCTATCGCAAGTGAGGAGCGCTTGAAAGTTTGAAAGGGGAGCAGTGAATTTGATGTTGGCTTGTTGCAAGGAATAATATGGATGCAGGGATTTTACATTGTTAGTTCGATTGTATAGGGTGTTTTCGGATAAGTTGTGCATGCCACTAAATCGCCAGTAAGTTGATGTGCCAGGTTGAGCTATTGCTTGTGGGTATTATGTTGTACGTTCTCCTGTCGAGATATAAAAGGTTTGTACAGTTTTTGTTTTTTATTGATTGATACGATCCGGATCTGGATTGGACTGTCGATGCGCAAAGTTGTACAGATTCTGTAGGGCTGTCACTCGAAGGCTACGTTTCTGACAATCGAATAAGTTACGGCTGAAGTTTCATTGGGCAACTGCTTCGCGCCGATCCAGTCCAGCTGAGCTATCATCGCGTTTTTTGCCGGGAGTTCAGATGGCCAAGGCCAAACGCATGTACGGCTGCACCGAGTGCGGCTCGACGTTCCCCAAGTGGGCAGGCCAGTGCGGCGAGTGCGGGGCCTGGAATACCTTGACCGAAACCATGGTCGAAAGCGGCGGTGCTGCGGCCCCCAGCGGTCGCACCGGCTGGACCGGCCAACAGGCGCAGATCAAGACCCTGGCCGAAGTCAGCGTCGAAGAAATCCCACGCTTTTCCACCGCTTCCAGTGAGCTTGATCGAGTCTTGGGCGGTGGTCTGGTGGATGGCTCGGTGGTGCTGATCGGCGGTGACCCCGGCATCGGCAAATCAACCATCCTGTTGCAAACCTTGTGCAACCTCGCCAAAAGCATGCCGGCGCTGTATGTCACCGGCGAAGAGTCCCAGCAACAGGTGGCCATGCGCGCGCGGCGTCTGGGATTACCGCAGGATCAACTGCGCGTCATGACCGAAACCTGCATCGAAACCATCATCGCCACTGCCCGGGTCGAAAAGCCCAAGGTCATGGTGATCGACTCGATCCAAACGATCTTCACCGAACAACTGCAATCGGCACCGGGCGGCGTGTCCCAGGTTCGGGAGAGCGCGGCATTGCTGGTGCGCTACGCCAAGCAGAGCGGCACGGCGATTTTCCTGGTCGGCCACGTGACGAAAGAGGGCGCATTGGCCGGGCCGCGAGTGCTTGAGCACATGGTCGACACTGTGCTGTATTTCGAGGGCGAATCCGATGGTCGCTTGCGTTTGCTGCGGGCGGTGAAAAACCGTTTCGGCGCGGTCAACGAACTGGGCGTGTTCGGCATGACCGACAAGGGTCTGAAGGAAGTCTCCAATCCGTCAGCGATTTTTCTGACGCGTGCTCAGGAAGAAGTACCGGGCAGTGTGGTCATGGCGACGTGGGAAGGGACTCGACCGATGCTGGTAGAGGTTCAGGCTTTGGTGGATGACAGCCATCTGGCCAACCCGCGTCGGGTCACACTGGGGCTGGATCAGAATCGTCTGGCGATGTTGCTGGCGGTGCTGCACCGTCACGGCGGCATTCCGACACACGATCAGGACGTGTTTCTCAACGTGGTGGGTGGCGTGAAGGTGTTGGAAACCGCTTCCGACCTGGCGCTGATGGCGGCGGTCATGTCCAGTTTACGTAACCGGCCATTGCCCCATGATCTGCTGGTGTTCGGCGAAGTCGGTTTGTCTGGTGAGGTGCGCCCGGTGCCGAGCGGTCAGGAGCGTTTGAAAGAAGCCGCCAAGCACGGCTTCAAACGGGCCATCGTGCCAAAAGGCAATGCGCCGAAGGAGGCGCCACCGGGGTTGCAGATTATTGCCGTGACCCGTCTGGAACAGGCACTCGACGCGTTGTTCGAATAAACCAAATCCCTTTGTAGGAGCCGGCTTGCTGGCGATGGGCCTAGCGTTGTTCTTAAGGCCGCCTTCGCCAGCAAGCCGGCTCCTACAATGGTGTTCACACTTCTATAAGCGCGCCAAGCTCCCGCTCCAGCTCCTGCGGATCACCCAGATTGAGTTCAATCAACCGCCGCAGGCGTTCAATGGATTCCAGACTGATGTGTTTGCAGACGAACCCGAGCTGGCCGTGGTCATCGTGGGTCAACATCACATCCATCTTGATCTCGACGTCTTCGTTCAAATGAATATCAACCAGGAAATGCCAGTCTGGATTACCCAGCCATGGCTCTGGCTTCTCGATCAGCAGTCCCTTGAGGGACAAGTCGATCAGCTTCACAGGCCAGATAAATTCCCCTTGGCTCAGCTCGGTTCGGGCATCGAACGCAATTCGTTTGAAGCGGCGGCGATCGGCAGGGTGTTCGCTCATGGCGCAATCCTCTGAATGTCCGCTGACTATAGACCCGCATTGTCAAAGCCTGCCAGCCAGCACAAGCGTCTCGACCAATGTCGGGGTATGGCCTTTGCCGTCAGGAGAGCTAAACTCGGGGTGGCTGTCTTTCTTGTCCACCCTGGCTGGAATCATAAAATGAAAAATAATAATAGCCTGGCACGCCACCTACCCTGGCTGCTGCTGGCAATCGTGGGAGCGTGCGCCCTTGGCGTAGTGGCATTGCGCCGAGGCGAGGCGATCAACGCCTTGTGGATTGTGGTCGCTGCCGTGGCCATTTATCTGGTTGCGTACCGTTACTACAGTCTGTTCATCGCTAACAATGTGATGCAACTCGATTCGCGACGGGCCACCCCCGCCGTGCTCAACAACGATGGTCTGGACTACGTCCCTACCAACAAACACATTCTCTTCGGTCACCACTTCGCTGCCATCGCTGGCGCGGGGCCGCTGGTCGGTCCGGTATTGGCGGCGCAGATGGGCTATTTGCCTGGCACGCTGTGGCTGATTGCCGGCGTGGTGCTGGCCGGTGCGGTTCAGGACTTCATGGTTCTGTTCATGTCCACCCGCCGCAATGGCCGTTCACTCGGTGACATGGTCCGTGAAGAAATGGGCCGCATCCCCGGCACCATCGCGCTGTTTGGCTGCTTCCTGATCATGATCATCATCCTCGCGGTGCTGGCGCTGATCGTGGTCAAGGCCCTGGCCGAAAGCCCGTGGGGCATTTTCACGGTGATGGCGACCATCCCGATCGCGATGTTCATGGGCATCTACATGCGCTACATCCGCCCGGGCCGCATTGGCGAAATCTCCGTGGTCGGCGTATTGCTGCTGCTTGGGTCGATCTGGCTGGGCGGGCAGATTGCCGCCGATCCGGTGTGGGCCAAGGCGTTCAGTTTCACCGGCGTGCAGATTACCTGGATGCTGGTCGGTTACGGTTTCGTGGCCGCCTCGTTACCGGTCTGGCTGATTCTGGCGCCGCGTGACTACCTCTCCACGTTCCTGAAAATCGGTACCATCGTCGCGTTGGCGATCGGCATCCTGATCACCATGCCAGAGCTGAAAATGCCGGCATTGACCCAGTTCGTCGATGGCACCGGCCCGGTGTGGAAGGGCGGTCTGTTCCCGTTCCTGTTCATCACCATCGCCTGTGGCGCGGTCTCGGGTTTCCACGCGCTGATCTCCTCCGGCACCACGCCGAAACTGCTGGATAACGAGGTCAACGCCCGTTACATCGGTTACGGCGCCATGCTGATGGAATCCTTCGTGGCCATCATGGCGATGGTTGCCGCGTCGGTGATCGAGCCTGGCGTGTATTTCGCCATGAACAGCCCTGCTGCTGTCGTTGGCGGTGATGTGATGGCTGTGGCGCAAACGGTCAGCAGCTGGGGCTTTGCAATCACCCCGGAAGCGCTGCAAGCGGTGGCCAAGGACATCGGTGAAACCACCATTCTGGCTCGCGCCGGCGGTGCGCCAACCCTGGCGGTCGGTATCGCGCAAATCCTGCACAGTGTGTTGCCGGGTGAAAACACCATGGCGTTCTGGTACCACTTCGCGATCCTGTTCGAAGCGCTGTTCATCCTGACCGCAGTAGACGCCGGCACCCGTGCCGGACGCTTCATGCTCCAGGATTTGCTCGGCTCCTTCGTGCCGGCGCTGAAACGCACCGAATCCTGGACCGCCAACCTGATCGCCACCGCCGGTTGTGTGGCGATGTGGGGCTGGTTGCTGTATCAGGGCGTGATCGATCCGCTGGGCGGCATCAACACCTTGTGGCCGCTGTTCGGTATCTCCAATCAGATGCTGGCCGGTATCGCGCTGATGCTCGGCACCGTCGTGCTGATCAAAATGAAACGCCAACGCTACGTCTGGGTGACCATGCTGCCCGCTGTATGGCTGCTGATCTGCACCACCACGGCGGGCTTCATCAAGCTGTTCGACGCCAACCCGGCGATCGGCTTCCTGTCGCTGGCGAAGAAATACAGCGATGCGCTGGCCAACGGTCAGATCCTCGCCCCGGCCAAGGACATCACTCAGATGCAACACGTGATCTTCAACGCCTACACCAACGCAACGCTGACGGCGCTGTTCCTGTTCGTGGTCTTCAGTATCCTGTTCTATGCGCTCAAGGTCGGTATTTCCGCCTGGGGCACCAAGGAGCGTACGGATAAAGAAGCACCGTTCCAGGCGCTGCCGGATGCGTAAATCGAGGAATGCAGCATGTTCAATGACCTGAGTCGCCTCGGTAAATACCTCGGTCAGGCTGCGCGCCTGATGGTCGGCATGCCCGACTACGACAACTACGTCGAGCACATGCAGACCAAACACCCGGACAAACCGGTGATGAGCTACGAGATGTTCTTCCGGGAGCGTCAGGAAGCCCGTTACGGTGGCAAGGGTGGGCCGAAGTGCTGTTGACCCGGTTGTCGGGTTAACAGCTATTCCTGTGGGAGCTAGCCTGCTAGCGATGGCGGCTGAACATTCAACATCACTGTTGATTGACAGTCCGCCATCGCCAGCAGGCTAGCTCCCACATTTATTTTGTGTTGATACTTTAATTTTGTGAAACAGGAGACTCCAGTTGTCCTCTCCCATCCCTGTCACGATCCTCAGCGGCTTCCTCGGCGCCGGCAAGACCACGCTGCTGCGTCACCTGCTCAAAACCGAGCACGGCCTGAAAATCGCCGTGATCGAAAACGAATTCAGCGACGCCGGCATCGACACCCAACTGTTGGGTGATGAGCCGGTGCAAGTGATGACGCTGTCCAACGGCTGCGTCTGCTGCACCATCCACACCGACCTGACCAAGGCGCTGTACCTGTTGCTCGAGCGCCTGGACAGCGGTGAAATCGCCTTCGACCGTCTGGTGATCGAGTGCACCGGCCTGGCCGATCCGGCACCCGTGGCACAGACCTTTTTCATCGACGAAGAACTGCGCGAGCGGTACATCCTCGATGGCATCATTACCTTGGTCGACGCGGCGCACGCAGACACTCATCTGACCCAAACCATCGCCCAGGCACAGATCGGTTTCGCCGACCGCTTGCTGGTGAGCAAGCGCGATCTGGTGGACGAGCCAACCTTCACCGCGTTAAGCGAACGCCTGACCCGCATCAACCGTCGCGCGCCCATCCGCGTGGTCGACCACGGCAAGATCGACCTCGCCGAATTGCTTGACGTGCGTGGTTTCAATCTCAATGCCGACCTCGGTGGCGGCGTGAGTTTGCGCCCGGTCAGCAAGGCGCCTTCCATCGACCGCATTTCCAGCCTGGTGCTGCGCACTGACAAGCCGCTGGATATCGACAAGCTCAGCGAGTTCATGAACGAACTGCTGGAAGAGCATGGCAAGCAACTGCTGCGCTACAAAGGCGTGCTGAACATCCTTGGTGAGCCGCGGCGCATGGTGTTTCAGGGGGTTCTGAAGCTGTATGGATTCGACTGGGATACGGAGTGGGCGGACGGCGAGGCGCGTGAAAGCGTGATCGTATTTATTGCTGATGATTTGCCGGAAGAGAAGATTCGCGAAGGGTTTTCGCGGGTGGCAGCTGGTTAATATACCTGCGTCAGAGATTACGCCATCGCGAGCAAGCCCGCTCCCACAGGGGCTGTGGTGGTTACGGAATCCATAAACACCAGAGATCGCTGTAGGAGCGAGCTTACTCGCGAGGGTCTTTAACGAAAACGCGTGTTTACTGGCTAAACGCGGCGCTCTTGAGTCCATCGCGAGCAAGCTCGCTCCTACAAATTAGGGCTTGCCTGCGATGGCGATCTACCCGGCAGGCGTTCGCCAAACCGGTTGCTGCCTGATCCACTCAAAACCCGGACGAAAAAAAACCGGCCATCACTGGCCGGTTTTTTTATGACTGCGGTTCAGCGCTGCAATTAAGCGCCGTACACCGGCAGCTTCTTGCAGATGGCCTTGACCTTCTCACGAACGGCGTCGATCACCGCTTCGTTGTTCAGGTCAGCCAGGATGTCGCAGATCCAGCCGGCCAGCTCTTTGCACTCTGCTTCCTTGAAGCCGCGAGTGGTTACAGCCGGAGTACCGAAGCGCAGACCGGAAGTAACGAACGGGGAGCGTGGGTCGTTTGGCACGGAGTTCTTGTTCACGGTGATGAACGCTTTGCCCAGAGCGGCGTCAGCGTCTTTACCGGAGATTTCCTGCTTGATCAGCGACAGCAGGAACAGGTGGTTCTCTGTACCGCCGGAAACCACGTCAAAACCGCGCTCGATGAACACGCTGGCCATGGCCTGGGCGTTTTTCACCACTTGTTGCTGGTAGGCCTTGAACTCAGGCTGCAGCGCTTCCTTGAAGCAGATCGCCTTGGCGGCGATCACGTGCTCCAGCGGGCCACCCTGGGCGCCCGGGAATACCGCGGAGTTCAGCTTCTTCTCGATGTCGGCGTTGGCGCGAGCCAGGATCAAACCGCCACGTGGACCGCGCAGGGTCTTGTGGGTGGTGGTGGTCACGACGTCAGCGAAAGGCACCGGGTTCGGGTAGACGCCAGCGGCGACCAGACCGGCCACGTGGGCCATGTCGACGAACAGGTAGGCGCCCACCTTGTCAGCGATTTCGCGGAAGCGCGGGAAGTCCAGGATCTGCGAGTAGGCAGAGAAACCAGCCACGATCATTTTCGGCTTGTGCTCAACCGCCAGACGCTCGACTTCGTCGTAGTCGATCAGGCCATTGGCGTCGATGCCGTACTGAACGGCGTTGTACAGCTTGCCGGAGGAAGAAACGCTGGCACCGTGGGTCAAGTGACCGCCATGGGCCAGGCTCATGCCCAGGATAGTGTCGCCTGCTTGCAGCAAGGCCAGGTAAACGGCGCTGTTGGCTTGCGAACCGGCGTGCGGCTGAACGTTGGCGTAATCGGCGCCGAACAGCTCCTTGGCGCGGTCGATGGCCAGTTGCTCGACGATGTCGACGAACTCGCAACCACCGTAGTAGCGCTTGCCCGGGTAACCTTCGGCGTACTTGTTGGTCAGTACCGAGCCTTGAGCTTCCATCACCGCAGGGCTGGTGTAGTTTTCCGAAGCGATCAGCTCAATGTGCTCTTCCTGGCGCTGAGCTTCTTGCTCCATGGCGGCAAAGAGATCGGCGTCGTACTTGGCAATAGTCAAATCACGGCTGAACATGGCGGTCCTCAAGGATCGGGGCAGAAAAGGGGGGCATTCTAACCCAATGGGTTTTAGATGGCATATGAAAGGAGATCATGTCGCAGACAAGTGGGCTTCATGACGGGATCAGCGGTGAATGTGCCGGCCTGTGGCGAGGGAGCTTGCTCCCGCTGGGCAGCGAAGCGGCCCCAAAAATCTTGTGAGCGCTGCGCACTCAAGCGGGAGCAAGCTCCCTCGCTACAATAATTGCGCTTCAGTCGAACATGAAGAGCGCATCATTACTGAACTGCGCTTCAAACCGGCCCGCCGGCATCGGACGCCCGAACAGATACCCCTGAACCTCATCGCAGCCATGCTCACGCAGGAAGTCCAGCTGCTCATGGGTTTCCACGCCCTCGGCGATCACCGCCAGGTTCAGGCTGTGGGCCATGGCGATGATCGCCCGGGCAATCTGTGCGTCCTGCTCACCTGACGGCAATCCGTCGACAAAGGTGCGATCGATTTTCAGCACGTCGATCGGGAATTGCTTGAGGTAGTTCAGCGACGAGTAACCCGTGCCGAAGTCATCGACGGCAATGCTCAGCCCCAGATTTTTCAGCCCGGCGAGAATCTGCATCGCCTCGCTGACTTCGCGCATCAAAATACTTTCGGTCAGTTCCAGCTCCAGACACGCCGGCGGCAGGCCGGTTTCCTTGAGGATGGTGGCGATCCGCGTGCCGAGCTGGCCATCGGAGAACTGCCGCGCGGAGATGTTCACCGACACCTTCGGCACCCGCACCTTGGCCTGATGCCAGGTCTTGAGCTGACGGCAGGCCTCGCTGATCACCCAGTCGCCGACATCCACCACCAGCCCAAGCTCTTCGAGTACGGGAATGAAGTCCCCCGGCGGCACCAGCCCGCGACGCGGATGACGCCAGCGCAACAAGGCTTCGGCGCCGGTCAGGCGTTTGCCGTCGCCACTGAACTGCGGCTGGTAGTACAGAACGAATTCGTTTTGCTCCAGGGCATGGCGCAGGTCGCTTTCCAGCTCCAGGCGCTCCAGGGCGCTGGCGTTCATGTCGGCCTGATAAAACTGGAAGTTGTTCTTGCCGCGCTCCTTGGCGTGGTACATCGCGGTGTCGGCGTTCTTCATCAACTGACTGAGTTCGTTGCCGTCCTGCGGGCTCAGGGCGATGCCGATACTGGCGGTGACGAAAAACTCTCGGCCTTCGAGCACGAATGGTTTCACGAGGCTGGCGAGGATCTGCTCCGCCACGTGAATCGCCCGGTTCAGAGCGATTTCCCGGTTGATGCGCGGTTGCAGCAGCAAGGTGAATTCGTCGCCCCCCATGCGCGCGACGGTGTCGTCATCGTCGACGCAACCGAGCAGGCGCGTGGCCATTTCCTTGAGCATGCGATCGCCGGCGGCGTGGCCCAGGGAGTCGTTGATCGGTTTGAAACGGTCCAGGTCGAGGAACATCAGCACCACCCAGGATTTCTGCCGTTCCGCCGATTGCAGCGCGGTATGCAGGCGATCCTGGAACAGCGTGCGATTGGGCAGGTGGGTCAGGGCATCGTAATAGGCGAGGCGGTGAATCCGTTGTTCGCTGGCCTTACGCTCGCTGATGTCGCTGAAGAAGCACACGTAACTGGCCAGATCGCCTTCGTCGTCGAGCACCGCCGTGATGCCGACCCACGCCGGGTAATGCTCGCCATTGCGCCGCTTGAGCCAGACTTCGCCTTCCCAGGTGCTGTGCTGATTCAATTGCTTGAGCACATAGCGCAGATGCGCTTCCTGCTGCTCGTCGACGGTCAGCATGTTCGGCAACTGGTCGAGCACTTGCTCCACCGCATAGCCGCTCACGCGACTGAACGCTTCGTTGGCCTGGACAATATAGCCCGCCGGGTCGGTGATCAGGATCGCCGACGTCGAGTGTTCGAATACCGTAGCCGCCATGCGCAGGTCTTTCTCGGCGCGGCGTTGCTGGCTAATGTCGCGACCGACACCGAGCACGCCTTCGAAGGCGCCGTGCTCGTCCCAGACCAGCACCAGACGCAACTCGATAGGAATCTTGCGCCCGTCGGCCCGCAGGCAATCGAAGAGGAACAGCTGGGTTTGCACCTGGTTGCGCAGCAGCGCCAGTTGCTCGGGTTTGTCCAGCGCCTTGCTGACGCGGTCCATCAGGCCGTAGATGCCGGACAATTGCTGAGGATTGGCAATGGTCGTCTGCCAGCCGTTCTGGAAGATCCAGTCGGCGTCGTAGCCCAGCACGGCCTGCACCGACGGGCTGACATAGTTGAGCGAGAGCTTGCTGTCGGTGGAGAAGATCACGTCGCTGATGCTTTCGGCGAGCATCCGGTAACGCTGCTCGCTGTCGCGCAGGGACTCGCTGGCTTCGATCTGCTCGGTGATGTCCTTGGCCACACCGATGATCCGCGTGACCTGTTCATGCTTGTCCCGCGCCAGCGCCTGCTCACGAATGTCGAAACGCCGCCAGTTACCGTCCCGGTGACGGAAGCGCAGCTGGCATTGCAGCAATTGGGTGTAGCCCGCGTGACGCTGGGTCTGGCGCGAACGGTGGTAGTAGTCGGCATCTTCGGGGTGCAGGAGGATTTCCCAGAAGTACTCGCCCATCTGGTGCAGCTCGGTGCGGTCGTAGCCGAGCGTCTGGCCCAGGTGGTGGTTGCTGAAGATCATGCGCTGGCTGATCACGTCCTGCACGTACAGGTGATCCGGCACCGTGCGCACCACATCGGACCAGAACCCTTCACGCTCGAGCAGCGACAGTTCGATGAGTTTGCGGCTGGTGATGTCGCTGATGCTCAGGATCACCGCTTTATAGTCATCCTGGTTTTCCGGCAGGCGCAGCACCAGCCACAAGTGCTGGTCGCGGCCATTGGCGTCCGGGAGTTTTATCTCCAGCTCAAGCTGTTTCTGCTGGTTGAGCACCGCGTCGAGCACTTGATTGCCGATGGCGGTGCCGTCCAGCGGATTGCCCTCGATCAGCAGTTTCCAGGCTTGTTCGCAGGTGTTGACGTTGAGCAGTTGCAGGGCAACCTGGTTGACCTCGGTGATGCGCAGTTCCTGCAGCAATTGATGCCTTTGTTCGGCAGATTCCAGCCAGCCACGCAGTTGTTCGCTGCTGTGCAACCGGGCTTTGTCGAACGCATGCTTGAGTCCCGACACGTCAAGTACACACAGCGCGACGCCGGTGCCTTCGAAAATATCCTGGTAGCGTCGACGACCTTCAGTCACCTGGCGCTGACGGCGGCGCATGTTCAGCAAAGCAATCAGCGGCAGCAGGGAGAGCGCCAGCCCCAACAGGCACTTGCCGATGAACGCCGGCAACAGTTCTTCAATCACGCGTTTACGGTCGAACAAACCGCGCAATTGCCAGTCGCTGCTGCTCAGGGGAACCGTCAGCACGCTGTTGGCCACATCGTCTTCGGTCAGTTCGCTCGGCTTGGCCAAGGGCAGCGATTCATCGCGGCTGATGACCTGGTGATTGAAGCGGTTTTCCACCAGCCACATTGGGCGGATACCGGTTTCGTTCTGTTGGGTCAGTGACGAGAAAAAGGTCGGCTTCAAACGCAGGGCCCAGTAGCCACGAGTGCTGCCGCTGGCCTGATGCAGCAGCAAGTGCACCATCGAACCGTTATCGGCGTTGCTGAAATAGTGGGCCTGGGCACGGCTGTGACGAACCAGCTCGGCGAGGTAGTCAGCGTCTTCGCTGTCGGCGGCGCTGTCACTGAGGATTTTGCCGGAGGGACTCAACAACGCGAGGCTGAGCAGGTCGGGCAAGGATTTTTGCAGCTTGCGAAGCAGCTCCTGCTGTTCGTCGGCGCTTTGTGGCTGTTCGACGATCGGTAGCAGGTTGAGGGCGATCTGCGCGTTGAGCGACATGTTCAGGCTGACTTGCGCAGCCAGATCGGCGGTGTAGTCGATGGTGTACTGGCGCTGGTTTTTCTGGGTTTCATGCAGTTGATCCAGCAGTTGCCAGAACAGCAGGGCGAGCAGCAACAGCACGAGTGCCGCCAACGCACCCTTCAAGGTTCCGCGCAGGGGGGAGCCAGGCGCAACAGTCGGCGCACGGGGGATCAGGGGCGGAGTGACATTGGACAAACTGTAATCCTGCGGTTTGGCTGGACTGGCGCGACGTGCACTATAAGCCGGACGCCCGGAGGGCGGCTAGCATGCCTTGAGTTGTGGCAAAGTGCCAGTCCCTCCCGGCTGGACTGCCTCTCGTCATTCAGGTAGCTTTGCCTGTTACGCGGGAGCGTTCCAGCTCCTAGAATCAGGTTTTTTCAGCGCGCAGCATTGATACCTGTCAATCGTCGACGCGCACGGCCTGGCCGGGCATCGCCCGCGCTCCAATCATTCATCTGTCACTGACCCAAGGTTCTCCATGGCTCAATACGTCTTCACCATGCATCGGCTGGGCAAAGTTGTTCCGCCGAAGCGGGAAATCCTGAAAAACATTTCGCTGTCCTTTTTCCCAGGCGCCAAGATCGGCGTGCTCGGCCTTAACGGTTCGGGTAAATCCACGCTGCTGAAAATCATGGCTGGCGTCGACACCGAGTTCGAGGGCGAAGCCCGTCCGATGCCGGAGCTGAACATCGGCTACCTGCCGCAAGAGCCGATCCTGGACCCGACCAAAACCGTGCGTGAAGTGGTCGAGGAAGCGGTCAGCGTGATCAAGAACGCCCAGGCGCGCCTGGACGAGGTCTACGCGGCTTACGCTGATGAAGATGCCGACTTCGACAAACTGGCCGCCGAACAGGCCAAGCTCGAAGCCATCCTGCAAGCCAGCGACGGTCACAACCTGGATCGTCAACTGGAAGTTGCCGCCGATGCGCTGCGTCTGCCGGCCTGGGACGCCAAGGTCGAATTCCTCTCCGGTGGTGAAAAGCGTCGTGTGGCCCTTTGCCGCCTGCTGCTGTCCGCCCCCGACATGCTGCTGCTCGACGAACCGACCAACCACCTGGACGCCGACTCCGTCGCCTGGCTGGAGCATTTCCTCCACGACTTCCCGGGCACTGTTGTTGCGATCACGCACGACCGTTACTTCCTGGACAACGTCGCTGGCTGGATCCTTGAGCTCGACCGCGGCGCCGGTATCCCTTACGAGGGCAACTACTCCGGTTGGCTCGAAGCCAAGTCCGACCGTCTGGCGGCTGAATCCAAGTCGCAGTCGGCTCACGAAAAAGCCATGAAGGAAGAACTGGAGTGGGTGCGCAAAGGCGCCAAGGCCCGCCAGTCGAAATCCAAGGCTCGTCTGCAACGCTTCGAAGAAATGCAATCGCAGGAATTCCAGAAGCGTTCGGAAACCAACGAGATCTACATCCCGGCCGGTCCACGCCTGGGCGACAAGGTCATCGAGTTCAAGAACGTTTCCAAGGGCTACGGCGATCGCGTGTTGATCGACAACCTGTCGTTCTCTATGCCTAAAGGCGCCATCGTTGGCGTGATCGGCGGTAACGGCGCGGGTAAATCCACCCTGTTCCGCATGCTGATGGGCAAGGAACAACCGGATTCGGGCAGCATCGAAGTCGGGGAAACCGTGCAACTGGCCTGTGTCGATCAGAGCCGTGAAGATCTGGATGGCAGCAAGACCGTGTTCCAGCAAATCTCCGACGGTTCGGATCAGATCCGCATCGGCAACTACGAGATTCCGTCGCGTACCTACGTCGGTCGCTTCAACTTCAAGGGCGGCGATCAGCAGAAGTTCGTCAAGGACCTGTCCGGTGGTGAGCGCGGTCGCTTGCACCTGGCCCTGACCCTGAAGGAGGGCGGTAACGTCCTGCTGCTCGACGAACCGTCCAACGACCTCGACGTTGAAACCCTGCGTTCCCTGGAAGAAGCCCTGCTGGACTTCCCGGGCGCCGCCATTGTGATCTCTCACGATCGGTGGTTCCTTGACCGCGTCGCGACCCACATCCTGGCGTACGAAGACGACTCGCAAGCGGTGTTCTTCGAAGGCAACTACTCCGAGTACGAAGCCGATCGTAAAAAACGCCTCGGCGAAGCGGCTGCCCAGCCCCATCGGGTACGGCACAAGAAACTGGCCTGATTTCAGGTTGGTTGCATGAAAAACGGAGCCCTCGGGGGCTCCGTTTTTTTATGGGCTTCAGTTACACCGCGGCGCGACCATCGCTAGCAGGCTAGCTCCCACAGGGGTTATGTGATCGATACTAATCAACTGTGGGAGCTAGCCTGCTAGCGATGGCGGACTGAAGATCACTCGATCTCTACGCTCAGAACCTCGATCACCAAATCCCCCACCGGCCGCTTCCACACCACTTCATCGCCCACCTGTGCGCCCAGCAATGCCCGCCCCAGCGGCGAGCCCCAATTGATCAGCCCGCTCGCGGCATTCGCCTGATCCTCGCCCACCAACTGCACGCGTTGTTCGTTGCCCTGTTCATCGGCAAAGGTTACCCAGGCGCCGATCTGCACTTTGTTGGTCGAGGAGGCCGGTACGACTAACTGAGCGCTTTGCAGGCGCTGATTGAAATACCGCCAGTCGCGCTCAAGGTCGGCCTGGCGCTGTTTGTCCGCCAGTTCACCCTTCGCACTCTGTTCATTGAGCAGGTTTTGCACCTCGGCGACTTTCGCCTGAAGCTGCGCCAGGCCAGCAGGCGTGACGTAATTGGGCTGCGCGCTGACCTGCCGTTCGACTGGCTGATCGGCTTGTGCAGCAGCGTTATCTTCATTGACGAAGGCGCGACTCATGGTTTTCTCCCGTTATAGGGTTTGGGCCATGGTCACTGTCTTTTAGTTTCGGCGCATGTCTGGAAGCGACTCATTGCGAGCGAAACGCACGGGCTGCGCCCTGGTCTTTCTGTTGCTGCCAGGCTCTTTCACGCTCGTCCCAATGGTGGCTGCGATAGTCCTCGCGGTCTTCGCTTTCGCGCATGGCCTGGCATTGGCGGAAACCATCGCTCCATCCTTCGGCGTATTGCTTGTCCTTGAGATAACGCGGCACGTTCTTGCGAAACTCACCGGTGATCGCCCCGGCAGCTTGCCGGCCACTGCTGCAGCCGTCGTCGAAACCATCGGCGAAGGCCGGTGGATAACCCTTGGCGATCAGGTCTTCGTGGGTCGTCTCGCAGCCCGCGATCAACATCAACACAGCCACCACACCCACACAACGCCACATCTCGGACTCCCGGCCGTGCAACGGCCTATGGGAGAAGTCTAGGGGCGGATTCGTGAGGTGATTGTGAAAAGCCCGTGATTAATCCGTTGGGTGACGACTATCCCCCTGTGGGAGCTAGCCTGCTAGCGAAGGCGGTGTATCAGCCAACGTTGATGTCGACTGACACTCCGCCATCGCCGGCAAGCCGGTCTCGCTCCCACAGGGGAACCGCGGTGATGCTGAGTCAGTAGTGATACCACTTCACCTCAAGCATCACTTCGTTTTCCGGGGAGGCGAGGTGGCTGAATTCACGCTGGGCGCTCAGGCGCAAACCGAGGTTGCGCGACAATTCCCACTGCTGATTCAGACTCACGCTACGACGCACTTCGCCATTGGTGAAGAAATCGCCTTTGGCTTCAAGGCTGAAATTGCCCAGCGGGTTCTTCCACAGCACGCCGCTGTTGAAACCTGCCGCCGGCGCGATGAAACCGGCGAAGTCATTGTTGTGCTCAACGCGCACCGTGCCCAAGGCAAAACCGAGCATGTCCTCGCTCAACTGCCAGGTGCCGCCGCCACCGCCGTTGACGTGGCTGACCAAGGTTTCATCGTCATGTTTGCCCGGCACCCGCTCAAGGCCTCCCGTGACTTGCCACGACAGCGGTTGCAGCAGCTCGTTGCGCGGTGTCAGGGAGCGAATGGTCGCCAGATCCAGTTGCTGCAACTGCCATTGATTGCCTTCGTACTGGCGCAGTTTCATCTGCAGGATTTCAATCTGCGCGCCGAGGGGAAAGCTTTCCGAGTTGTCGTTGAGGTCGTGATAGGCCATGCGCAGGCCATATTCACCAAACGCCTTGTCGCCCCGGGTGCCGATGCCGGCCTGCCAGGTGCGGGATTCATGGCCGTCCTCTGGCAGGCCGGGTTGCGGAATGTCCAGCTCGGGGGGCGGGTTCTGGTTGATCGCCCGCAGCAATTCGAAACTGCGTTGCGCCCGTTGCGGGTCGCGCTCCTGGCCGTTGGCACGGTAGCGTTCGAGTCGGTAAGCCGCGTCGATGATCAGCGCCTGGCGCGCGCGTGGTAGCACCTTGAACGCAGGTTCCTGCAATTGTTTCTGGTCGGCGCTGACTTTCAGCACCCACTGCTGTTCTTCATCAGTCAGCGGCTCGGCGCGGCTCAGCAGCTCACGCTCGCGAGACGGACGGTATTGAATGGATTCCACCAGGCCTGCTTCTTTCACGGCTTTGACGGTGTCGGTTGGAATTGCGGTCAACGGGAATTGTTCGGTCAGTCGCAGGCTCGGGCGCGCTACCTGCAAGAGCTCCAGCAGGCGATAGGAGCAGTTTTCGTCGAAGAAGAAATAGTCGAACTGGATCTGCTTGAGCTCCCAGACATGCTCGACCATGCGTTCGGTTTCTTGCTGCGTCAGGTTCAGTCGGTATTCCCACAGGTCACGGTTCTCGAGGCTGCGATATTCCGAGAGTTTCTCCTGATACGGCACGAGCGCGAACAGGCCCGGATAGCCGCCCATCAAGCCTTTCCAGGCGTACAGGATGCTGTTGTCCGAGCCTTCGATGTAGGCGCCGAAGTTGATCGCGTAGCTGAGCAGCGCCGTCTTGTCGCTCTGCACACCCGCCTGATCGATGCGCAGCAGGGTGTGGCCGAACATCGATGACGGGCTGTTCAGATACGCCGCCGGGAAAATCATCACCGCGCTGTGGGGTGAGACATCCTTGAACCATTGCTTGAACTCGGCGCAGTCCAGGGGTGGCAGATCGGTCAGATTGAGTTGTGCTTTCAGCCAACGAGTACGCGCCGGGTAGACGCATTGTGCGTGTTGCTCACCGGCAGTGGCCGGGGCGTACAGCGCTTGCACGGTGGCGGCCAGTTCACGGTCGGGATGTTCATTGCCGTCGGGCGCCAGAAAGAACTTCCTGTCGCTGACATAGCTGCGCCAGCCGCCCAGCTTGGCGGTTTCGTAATGACCGAGGGAAATCCAGAAGGGGTCATTGGCCAGTTGCTGCAAACGTTGATTGTCGATGTGTGGCGCGGCGGACAGCGGGGCGCAGACACAGAGCGCCAACCAGGCAAGGCGTTTGAGCATAGTGGGCAACTTAGAAATTCGAGAATAAAGACCCAAAGAAAGGGGCAGGTCCAAAAAATAAAACCCGCTCCCCGAAAGGAACGGGCGGGTCGAGCTTAAGCTTGAGTGGCGTACTTGGCCAGACGCGGATCGCTCTTCAGAACGGCCAGGGTGTTGGTATGCACGTCGTCAGCGGTCACGTCAGCCTTGCTGAAGATCTGCTGGAAGTGCTCATGAGTGACGGCGGCGAAGTGCGCACGGTCTTCCGGCGCCACGCCCAGTACCACGGCGTAAGTGGTCAGCGCTTCGCCCTGACCCTTGGCCATGTCTTCGGACAGCTCGTTCATCATGCCATTCATGGCAATCCAGGATTTGCCGCCATAGGTCAGCGACGCATTAGTCGAGCAACCGTTGGTACCGGAGGTCATACCGAAGGTTGCGTTGCCGGAAGTGCCGTTGGTGGTGGATGCCAGGAAGTGAGCCGGGGTGCCACGCTGACCTTCGAACAGCATGTTGCCCCAGCCGCAATCCGGGCCGCCTGGCGCCTGAGCCATGGCATTGAGGGATACAGCGGTGAAGAGAGTACCGAGAAGAATCCGTTTCATAGCTTTGTTCTCTTTTATGTGCATACCAATGGACAAGGGGTCTGGCCCGATCTGGCGCCAGTGGGCCGGTTATTGTTCCAGCCGCGCAGTTTGGAGTTTAGGCACGTTCCAAGGGTTCCGTGACATTTTGCGAAATATTCGTTGAAAACGTTGATTTAGACCCGGTCCGCCTGGGGATAACCGTTTAGCTATGCTTTGGCTAAAGGCGCGCCTTGCCAGTGGGGTATGGGCAGCGCCAGAATGCCGCTATCTGCCCCGCCTGATGTAAGGAAGCCCGATGCCTGATCCTGTTGCTGCCAGCTTGCGTCTAGCGCCCGAAGCGCTGACCCGTCCGTTTTCCGCTGAACAGTTCAGCTTCTCTACCACCAATGATCTGGAGCCTTTCCGCGGTGTGCTTGGCCAGGAACGTGCGGTCGAAGCCTTGCAGTTCGGTGTGGCCATGCCACGCCCCGGTTACAACGTATTCGTCATGGGCGAGCCTGGCACCGGCCGGTTTTCGTTCGTCAAACGCTACCTGAAGGCCGAGGGCAAACGCCTGCAAACCCCGGCGGACTGGGTCTACGTCAACAATTTCGATGAGCCCCGCGAGCCTCGCGCCCTGGAGTTGCCCTCGGGCACCGCTGGCGCGTTCATCGGTGATATCAACGCGTTGATCGACAACCTGCTGGCGACTTTTCCGGCTGTGTTCGAACACCCGTCCTACCAGCAGAAGAAAAGCGCCATCGACCGCGCTTTCAACCAGCGCTACGACAAGGCGCTGGACATCATCGAGCGCCTGGCGCTGGAGAAAGAAGTCGCGCTTTACCGCGATGCCAGCAACATCGCCTTTACCCCGATGAGTGAAGGCAAGGCATTGGATGAAGCGGAATTCGCCCAGTTGCCGGAAGCCGATCGCGAGCGTTTTCACGAAGACATTTCCGGTCTGGAAGAGCGCTTGAACGAAGAGCTCGCCAGCCTGCCGCAATGGAAGCGTGAGTCGAGCAATCAACTGCGCCACCTCAACGAAGAAACCATCACCCTGGCTTTGCAGCCGTTGTTGTCGCCGCTGTCGGAGAAATACGCCGAGAACGCGGCGGTGTGCGGCTACCTGCAGGCGATGCAGGTTTATCTGCTGAAAACCGTGGTCGAGCAACTGGTGGACGACAGCAAAGCCGACGCCGTTGCCCGCAAGATGCTGGAAGAGCAATACGCGCCGAGTCTGGTGGTCGGTCATTCGTCCAGCGGCGGTGCGCCGGTGGTGTTCGAACCGCACCCGACTTACGAAAACCTGTTTGGCCGCATCGAATACAGCACCGATCAGGGCGCGCTCTACACGACTTATCGTCAACTGCGCCCGGGCGCGCTGCACCGCGCCAACGGCGGTTTCCTGATCCTTGAAGCGGAAAAAATGCTCAGCGAGCCATTCGTGTGGGATGCGCTCAAACGCGCCCTGCAATCGCGCAAGCTGAAAATGGAATCGCCGTTGGGTGAGCTGGGTCGCCTGGCCACCGTGACCCTGACACCGCAACACATTCCGTTGCAGGTCAAAGTCGTCATCATCGGCGCCCGGCAGCTGTATTACACGCTGCAAGACCTTGATCCGGACTTCCAGGAGATGTTCCGCGTCCTGGTGGATTTCGACGAAGACATCCCGATGGTCGACGAGAGCCTGGAACAGTTCGCCCAGCTACTGAAAACCCGCACCTCCGAGGAAGGCATGGCGCCGCTGACCGCCGACGCGGTGGCGCGCCTGGCGACGTACAGCGCGCGTCTGGCTGAGCATCAGGGACGTTTGTCGGCGCGGATCGGAGACCTGTTCCAACTGGTCAGCGAGGCGGATTTCATTCGTCAGCTGGCGGGCGACGAAATGACCGACGCCGGGCACATCGAGCGTGCGCTCAAGGCCAAGGCCACTCGCACCGGGCGCGTTTCGGCGCGAATTCTCGATGACATGCTGGCCGGGATCATCCTGATCGACACCGATGGCGCGGCGGTCGGCAAGTGCAACGGGCTGACGGTGCTGGAGGTCGGTGACTCGGCGTTCGGTGTGCCAGCGCGGATTTCCGCCACGGTCTATCCGGGCGGCAGCGGCATTGTCGACATCGAGCGCGAAGTTAACCTCGGCCAGCCGATTCACTCCAAAGGCGTGATGATCCTCACCGGGTATCTGGGCAGCCGTTACGCTCAGGAATTCCCGCTGGCGATTTCCGCAAGCATCGCGCTAGAGCAATCCTACGGTTACGTCGATGGCGACAGTGCGTCGCTGGGTGAGGCGTGCACGTTGATTTCGGCCTTGTCGAAAACGCCGCTCAAGCAGTGCTTTGCAATCACCGGTTCGATCAACCAGTTCGGTGAAGTGCAGGCGGTGGGCGGGGTCAACGAGAAGATCGAAGGCTTCTTCCGCCTCTGCGAAGCTCGCGGGCTGACCGGTGAGCAGGGGGCGATCATTCCTCAGGCCAACGTGGCCACGCTGATGCTGGACGAGAAGGTGTTGGCGGCGGTGCGTGCGGGGCAATTCCATGTCTACGCAGTGCGTCAGGCCGATGAGGCGTTGAGCCTGTTGGTCGGCGAGCCCGCCGGTGCGCCGGATGAGAATGGCGAGTTCCCTGAAGGCAGCGTGAATGCGCGGGTGGTGGAACGCTTGCGGGTGATTGCGGAAATGATCAGCGAAGAAGACCTGAAAGAAGCCGAGAAAGAAGCAGCGCAGGAAGCGCTGGTCGAAGCAAAACCGGCCTGACACAAACACCTGTAGGAGCCGAGCTTGCTCGCGATGACAGACTGACAATCAACATCTCTGTTGACTGAAAGTCCGCTATCGCGAGCAAGCTCGGCTCCTACGGGTTTTAGGGGTGATCAAAAGTGCCATCACTCTGACGTCAACATTCACACAATGACCATTCGGCGCCTTCTGGTCTCAGTTGACGTGCTGGTCAGACTTTTCTTCTATTCTGAGCTCAAGGACATCGACAGTAATCACTGGATCGAGACAGTTCTCCCGTGGGAGCTGAATACCGGATCTACCGAGGGTCGCCGCCATGTCGCGCAACCTCTGCCTCACCCGTCAATGCTTGGGTCTTGTGACTCGTATCGAATGCGCCATCAAGCCATTGGCTGGCGATACGGGCATGTGGACCTTGCTGTTTGCCGCCGGAATGGCCGGCGAACAACCATCAGCCATCAAGGCCCAGGGCCCGTTTCATGGCCCCTTCGTGGCTGAGTCTATCCTCGACACCATTGTTGAAAGCCTGACCCTGCACGGCTACGAGCTGGCCGACGATCCACAAATCTGGTGCCTGCACCTGCAAGCCCAGCTGCGGGAAATCAATGGCGGCCGTTGCCGCAACCTGGGCGGCTTCGAGTTTCGCCCCGACCATTGAGAGGGCTACTGGTCAAGGCTGGACGTATCAGCCTTGTCGAGCTTGACCTCGAAACCATATTGCACGGTGGTGAGATCGGTTCGCTGATAGGTTTCCAGACGAGTGGGCTGGCCATAGAAGTAATGCACACCGAATAACGCCGGGCCTTCTGCGCTCGCGTCGTGAATGACCGAAAGGATCTCCTTGAGGTAGTGACCGCTATCGTCCCTGGCGAAAAAGCGCCAGTCCTGGGCGGGAAACAGCTTCAGATCAACCACCAGCGCATTGCCTTTCAATTCCAGGCCTTTGGGCAGTTGATGGGCGTCGAGTGTCTGCTTGTCGACCGTCGCCAGGAACAGCGGCATGGAGCCCACCGCGTAGGCCGGCGTTTGCGCAAACAGGTTCAGATCGTAAGTGATGATGCCGCGCAGGGGATCGATCTGGTACGCCTCTGGCGGTAGCTCGATCGGCTCATCGCGTTTACCACTGCTGTCCTCGGTAAAGAAGCTGACCGGGCTGTCCCCAGGGTTGAAGGATGTACCCAACAGCTCATCGTTGAAACTTCGGGTGTGGTCGAACTCAATGCGCGCGGCGCTCGGGTCGTCCACCGATTGACGGATGCTGACGCTCTTTTTCAGTTGTTCCTCGCTCAGCGTCGCACCTTTGAGCCAGGTCGGGGCGTGATCGTCGTATACCACCACCGGCAAGGACAGTGGCTGGATGGTTTTCTCCGTGGTGTGCTGGTCGAAGCGACGGACTGTCAGGTCCAGGTCCTTGCGTGTGACCGTGGCCGCCGAGAAGTCGAGCAGGCTGACTTCAAGGGTCTCGATCGGCCCGTTGAAATAGACCTTGGAGTAATGGTTTTTTTGTTGCTTATCAAAGGCGCGCTGCTCTTCGTAGAGCTGTTTTTCGAAGGTTTCGCTCCAGGCTTTTTGTTGCTGCATTTTTGCGAGCTGATTTTGATAGAAGGCAATTTGTGCGGCGGTTTCGTTGATCGAACCGGAGCGCGAAAGAAATTGCCCGGTGGCGTCCCTGGCCTGGACGATCAGCGGGTTGAGTGGCGTTTCGCCGACCTCGGGTGCCAGCGGTGCGCTGTTGTTGAATTCGATCTCGGCGTAGTTGTTTGTCAGTTTCAGCAAGGTGACGCTGAGGTTGTCGTTGGTGCGGGTCTGGCCAACGTCCTTTTTCGTCAGGTCGAAACTATAAAGCCTGCGTGGCGCAATGACTTCTACCTTGCCTTGCAGGCTGACCGGCTGCGGCTGGTGCTTGTTTTCGACGTCCAGGCCATCGATGAACGGATAAGTCACTGTCAGGTCATCGGGATTGGTCAGATTGGAGCTCGACGGGCTTAGCTGAATGCCGGGGTCGGTTTCCGACCATTCTGGCTGGAACGCAATCACGCGTTTGTTGCTCAGTGTCACCGACTGCCATTCCAGGCCATGGGGAAAGAGAAACGCGGCCGGAATGTCGAAGTTGAAGGGGAACACCGGTTGCAGGTCGGTCAGGTAATCGGAGCTGGAATCCTTGTGCAGCACAATGAGGCCGTTGATGTACGTGTCGACCAGCGCCTGAGGCGTTGGATAGTGCTTAAGAACCGCAAGGACGTCTTCACCGTACTCGGTGGCCACGGGTTTGCTGTCGAGTTTGAGTTGTGCACGCTCGAGCAACAGCAGCGAGCCACCCAGTTCGGCCACGACATCCTTGAGTTTCGGGTCCTGAATGGCATCCAGAGCCTTCTCGAACTGCGCGGTTTTTTCCTCGAGGCTGACCTGGCGTTTGTCATCGCTGGGTGAGCAGCCGCTCAGCAGCAAAGCCAGACAAACCCCGGCGCTCATTAAAGGCAATCGCACATCCATTTCCCGTCTTCCTGTCCGATGTCGCTGAGCTGTCAATGGTTTGGACACTAGCAGAAAAACCTTGTGACACCCGTGCAGGTTGCGGATTTTTCGATGGTTTCTGGCTGCTTCTGGGGATAGACGGGCGGCTGGTATACTCGCGGCCATTTCCAGCCCAAACGTGTGAGATTCAATGGAACGCTTTATCGAAAATGCAATGTACGCCTCCCGCTGGCTTTTGGCGCCGATCTACTTCGGCGTGTCCCTCGGTCTGCTGGCATTGGCGCTGAAATTCTTCCAGGAAGTCTTCCACGTCATTCCCAACGTGTTCTCGATGGCTGAATCGGACTTGATCCTGGTGCTGCTGTCGCTGATCGACATGGCACTGGTGGGCGGTTTGCTGGTGATGGTGATGATTTCCGGTTACGAGAACTTCGTCTCTGAA
This sequence comes from Pseudomonas hormoni, assembly GCF_018502625.1. Lineage (NCBI taxonomy): Bacteria > Pseudomonadati > Pseudomonadota > Gammaproteobacteria > Pseudomonadales > Pseudomonadaceae > Pseudomonas > Pseudomonas hormoni. The sequence goes on along the minus strand of NZ_CP075566.1, from coordinate 4,836,531 downwards.
CTGGATATCGACGACAACAAGGAAAAGCTCAACTGGCTGGGCACCATGGATTCGTCTTCGTTGAAGATGAAGGTCGCGGCCTCCATCGTGGCGATTTCGTCGATCCATCTGTTGCGGATCTTCATGGACGCCAAGAACGTCGATCCAGAGCATTTGAAGTGGTACGTGATCATTCACATGACTTTCGTGGTATCGGCCTTTGCCATGGGGTATCTGGATAAGCTGACGAAACACTGATTACTGTTTTTTTGCAGTTGTACGCCGCCCGTCCGTTGCGAAACAGACGGGCGGTGTCGTTTATGGCTTGTACTTTGATGCGCTGAGGCCTATCCCTAAAAGGATGTTGTCTCGCCACTGTGTGAGGTGCGCTCCATGAACTTCGATGAGTTACGTGCTTATGCCATCGCAGGGAAAGTCGATGAGCTGAACCTGATCTCCATGGAAGGCGGGATCTACCTGTTGGAGGCGCGCATGCATGGTTCTGCGTACCCCTTGAATGATGCCCATGGCCAGGCCGTTCACCTGCGTTCGGTCGAGCATGCGCGTCAAGTACTTCATGCCTTTCCCACTCTGCCGTTCAACCTTGTGCACACTTCGGTTCATGATGAAATGTGCGGGCTGGTTGCGAATGCAGAGGAAAGTCTGAAGGTGCCGATCAACATCGGTACTGCCTGGCGACACTGACGCCTCTCATCAGCGCAACGACATCTGTGCTAGTCTGCTGGCCCTTTTGGTTCCGGGCGCTCCGGGACGCGCTGTGCACGCACGGCAAGTTCCAGGGCCGTCCGCACAGCGGAGCAGTGTCATGTCCGAAGTAAATCTGTCCACCGACGAAACCCGCGTCAGCTACGGTATTGGCCGTCAGCTGGGCGACCAACTGCGCGACAACCCGCCGCCGGGCGTTAGCCTGGACGCAATCCTCGCAGGCCTGACTGACGCGTTCGCCGGCAAGCCAAGCCGTGTAGGTCAGGAAGAAATGTCCGCGAGCTTCAAGGTTATCCGCGAAATCATGCAGGCCGAAGCCGCTGCCAAAGCTGAAGCGGCTGCTGGCGAAGGCCTGACGTTCCTGGCTGAAAACGCCAAGCGCGATGGCATCACTACCCTGGCTTCCGGTCTGCAATTCGAAGTGCTGACTGCCGGCGAAGGCGCCAAGCCATCCCGTGAAGACACCGTACGTACTCACTACCACGGCACTCTGATCGACGGCACTGTGTTCGACAGCTCCTACGATCGTGGTCAGCCAGCAGAATTCCCGGTTGGCGGCGTGATCGCTGGCTGGACCGAAGCCCTGCAACTGATGAACGCCGGCAGCAAATGGCGCCTGTACGTGCCGAGCGAACTGGCTTACGGCGCTCAAGGCGTTGGCAGCATTCCGCCGCACAGCGTATTGGTATTCGACGTCGAGTTGCTGGACGTTCTGTAAGCCTTGATCCTGTAGGAGCGAAGCTTGCTCGCGAATGCATCACCTCGGTTTCAGTCGGAACCGAGTCTCCTGCTTCGCGAGCAAGCTACGCTCCTACAGGGTTTTGTGGTGTTTCTCATACTTCGATCTTATGGTTCAGATCGCTTGTTGGGCGCAACGCCCGGGCATAGCAGAACAGAAACAGATTGCGTACCAGTTCCTTGAGCACCACCGGCTCGCTGGAACTCAGGCCGTTGACGTCCAGATCACCCTGATCCTGCAGCTCGTTCAAGGCTTCTTCTTCAAGCACCGCACAGACTTCCCCGGTTTCCCGATGCAGGATCCTGAGGTAAGGGTGTGGGCGGTCCAGCCAGGCGTCGATCAAATAAGTCATGGGTCTCATCTCCATTGATTGGTTTCAATGAGAATAATTCTTATTCATCAAATAGCAAGGGCCTATTGGCGGTTTCCGGTTTTTTCCGGGTAAAGATTGCGTAAGGTCAAAACGGCTGGCGTTTGGCTATTGCCAGGAAATGCTGGGTGAAGCGGGGGAGGGGGAAGCACCATCCCACGCAGGGCGCGGGATGGATTACGGCAGGTTCAGACTTTTCTGACGAACTCGGATTTGAGCTTCATCGGACCGATGCCGTCGATCTTGCAGTCGATGTCGTGGTCGCCATCGCACAGGCGGATATTCTTGACCTTGGTGCCAACCTTGACCACCAGCGACGTGCCTTTGACCTTGAGGTCCTTGATCACGGTGATGGTGTCGCCGTCCTGCAGGACGTTGCCTACCGAATCCTTTTTCACGGTGTCATCGGGCGCTGCTTCAGCTTCGCCGCCGACGGACCATTCGTGGGCGCACTCGGGGCAGATCAGCTGAGCGCCATCTTCGTAAGTGTATTCGGAATTGCATTTCGGGCAGGGTGGCAACGTGCTCACTAAGGCTCCTTGGATTCAGGATCGCTAAAAAGCGCACATTGTATAGGGTTTTAGGCGGGAGAGGTTTGCGGACCTGTAGGAGCCGGCTTGCTGGCGATGTATACACCTCGGTGTGTCAGGAACACCGAGGTGATGCAATCGCCAGCAAGCCGGCTCCTACAAGGGTGGATCAGTGCGTGCGGGCTACCGCAAACTCGCTCAGTTCCACCAATGCATCGCGATATTCGCTGGCAGGCAGCGCGTCGAGGCATTTGATCGCGCGGGCCACATAGTCGCGGGCCAGTTGCGCGGTGTACTCAAGGGACCCGGAAGCTTCCACGGCCTCGCGAATGCTTTCGAGGTCCTCGATGCCACCTTTCTGGATCGCCTTGCGCACCAGTGCCGCCTGTTCCGGCGTACCTTCGCGCATGGTGTAGATCAGTGGCAGGGTCGGCTTGCCTTCGGCCAGGTCGTCACCGACGTTCTTGCCCAGGGTTTCCGCATCGCCCTTGTAGTCCAGCAGGTCGTCGACCAGTTGGAAGGCCACCCCCAGATGGTCACCAAAGGTGCGCAGGGCTTCGGCCTGTTCCGGAGTGGCTTCGCAGAGGGCTGCGGCACTGTGGGTCGAAGCTTCGAAGAGCATCGCGGTCTTGCCGCGGATGACTTCCATGTAGGTTTCTTCGGTGGTGCTGGCGTCGCGGACCTTCGACAGCTGCAACACTTCGCCTTCGGCGATAATGCGCGTGGCCTGCGAAAGGATCTTCATTACCGGCATGGAGCCCAGTTCGACCATCATTTCGAAGGAACGCGAATACAGGAAGTCGCCCACCAGCACACTAGGGGCGTTGCCCCACATGGCGTTGGCGGTCGAGCGGCCACGGCGCATGCCGGACATGTCCACCACGTCGTCATGCAGCAGGGTGGCGGTGTGCAGGAACTCGATGGTCGCGGCCAGCAGACGCAGGTCGTCGCCTTCGCGGCCAAGGGCCTTGCCACACAGCAGCACCAATAAAGGACGCAGGCGTTTACCGCCAGCCGAGGTGATGTAGTCGCCGATTTTCGATACCAGCGGCACTCGGGAAGTCAGCTGCTTCTTGATGATGCCGTCGACGGCGCTAAAATCGTCCGCCACCGCGCGGTAGAAAGCTTGGGGTTGCATCAGCGACAGTTGCTCCAGAAGGGTTGCGCGGCATGCTAGGACCCACGTCGGCGGGTGTCAAGGCGCGATGGACGGCCTCTTGCATCGCCCCGGCAGCTTGCGTACAATCGCGCACCCTGAACTTCCTGGGCAGCACCTGCCTTACGCAATTGCAAACAGGCCTTCCAGCCCTATGCAGCCATGCCAGCCAATACCTCTTCTTATAAAGAGCTGGGTGAGCAGGATTATCGGAGAAATACCATGTCGTACGCAGTAATTGTTACTGGTGGCAAGCAATACAAGGTCGCCCCAGGTGAATACCTGAAGATCGAAAAACTGGAAATCGCTACTGGCGAATCCGTTACTTTTGATCGCGTTCTGTTGGTCGCCAATGGCGATGACGTGAACATCGGCGCTCCAGTTGTTGCCGGCGCTACCGTTGTGGCTGAAGTGATCTCCCAAGGTCGTCACGATAAAGTCCGCATCATCAAGTTCCGTCGTCGTAAGCACCACATGAAGCGTATGGGCCACCGCCAGTGGTACACCGAGATCAAAATCACCGGTATTCAGGCTTAATTTCAGCCTAATTCCTCACTAGGAGAATTGACTCATGGCACACAAAAAAGCTGGTGGTAGTACCCGTAACGGTCGCGACTCAGAAGCCAAACGCCTTGGCGTGAAGATGTATGGCGGCCAGGTTATCATTCCGGGCAACATCATCGTGCGTCAGCGCGGCACCCAATTCCACGCCGGTTACGGTGTTGGCATGGGTAAAGATCACACTCTGTTCGCTAAAATCGACGGCGTGATCAAGTTCGAAGTAAAAGGCGCTTTCAATCGCCGTTACGTGAGCATTGTCCCGAAGACTGAAGTCGTCGCGGCATAATTACGTAGATGCTGGAAAAGCCCTGTCTCGCGACGGGGCTTTTTCGTTTGTGGGGTGAGTCTCTTGCAAAGCTGTTTGTAATGGGCTCCAGCGCTGGATTTGCGGTCGTTGATTGAGGTCGCTGCGCTCATTTTTGCAAGAGTCTTATGTCTGGATTTTTTCGGCTCGTCCGTATGGCGAGAGGCGTTTTGTTATGAAGTTTGTTGATGAAGTATCGATTCGAGTAAAGGCCGGTGACGGCGGCAACGGTTGCATGAGCTTCCGTCGCGAGAAGTTCATCGAAAACGGTGGTCCGAACGGCGGTGATGGTGGTGATGGCGGCTCGGTCTACATGATCGCCGACGAAAACCTCAACACCCTGGTGGACTACCGTTACACCCGGCACTTCGATGCCGAGCGCGGTTCCAACGGCGGCAGCACCGACTGCACCGGCAAGAAAGGTGAAGAGCTGGTGCTGCGTGTTCCGGTCGGCACGACTGTCATCGACGCTGCCACCCAGGAAGTGATCGGCGACCTGACCAAGGCTGGCCAGAAACTGCTGGTGGCTCACGGCGGCTGGCACGGTCTGGGCAACACACGTTTCAAATCCAGTACCAACCGCGCTCCGCGTCAGACCACTCCGGGTAAGCCGGGTGAGGCGCGTGATCTGAAGCTGGAAATGAAGGTGTTGGCGGACGTCGGTCTGCTGGGCTTGCCGAATGCGGGCAAAAGTACCTTCATTCGTTCGGTATCGGCCGCCAAGCCGAAAGTCGCCGACTACCCGTTCACCACGCTGGTGCCGAACCTGGGCGTGGTCAGCGTCGATCGCTGGAAGAGCTTCGTGGTCGCGGACATCCCGGGTCTGATCGAAGGCGCTTCCGATGGCGCAGGCCTGGGGATTCGCTTCCTCAAGCACTTGTCGCGTACCCGTTTGCTGTTGCACCTCGTGGACATGGCGCCGCTCGACGACACCAGTGCCCCGGATGCTGCTGAAGTGATCGTCAGCGAACTGACCAAGTTCAGTCCGTCCCTGGCTGAGCGTGATCGTTGGCTGGTGCTGAACAAGTGCGACCAGATCCTCGAAGAAGAGCACGACGCTCGCGTCAAGGAAATCGTTGATCGCCTGGAGTGGACCGGTCCGGTTTACGTGATCTCCGCGATCTCCAAACTGGGCACCGAACGTCTGTGCCACGACATCATGCGTTACATGGAAGATCGTGCCGATCGCCTGGCGAACGACCCTGTTTACAAGGAAGAGCTGGCCGAGCTCGATCAGCGCATCGAAGACGAAGCCCGTGCTCAGCTGCAGGCTCTGGACGACCAGCGTGCCCTGCGTCGCAGCGGCGTGAAGTCGGTCCATGACATCGGCGACGATGATTGGGACGAAGAAGACGTGGATGATGAGGATGGTCCGGAAATCATTTACGTGCGCGACTGATTCGTTGCAGTAAACTTAAGCGCCGCTCAATCGAGCGGCGTTTTGGTATCTGGAAATCGATCGTTGGTCAGTAATAGCCACGATTAACGTCACGGGCAGTGCCAGGTCGCGCTGTCCTCAAGCTAAGGTTGAAGATGATGCGGAGCAAGGTGACAGGTGCGCAGCGTTGGGTCGTGAAAATCGGCAGCGCTTTGCTGACGGCGGACGGCAAGGGCCTGGATCGCGCGGCAATGGGTGTCTGGGTCGAACAGATGGTGGCCTTGCATGAAGCGGGCGTCGAACTGGTGCTGGTGTCCTCCGGGGCAGTGGCAGCGGGCATGAGCCGTCTGGGCTGGACCGTACGACCCAGTGCGATGCACGAGCTGCAGGCGGCTGCCGCCATCGGCCAGATGGGCCTGGTGCAAGCCTGGGAATCAAGCTTTGCCGAGTATGGTCGGCACACCGCGCAGATTCTCCTGACGCACGACGACCTGTCCGACCGCAAGCGCTACCTGAACGCCCGCAGCACCTTGCGTGCCTTGGTCGAGTTGAAAGTGATCCCGGTGATCAACGAAAACGACACTGTGGTGACGGATGAAATCCGTTTCGGCGACAACGATACGCTGGCGGCGCTGGTGGCCAACCTGGTCGAGGCTGACTTGCTGGTGATCCTCACGGATCGTGATGGCATGTTCGACGCCGATCCGCGCAATAACCCTGGCGCCCAGCTGATTTACGAAGCGCGCGCCGATGATCCGGCGCTGGATGCGGTGGCGGGCGGTACGGGCGGAGCTTTGGGGCGTGGTGGCATGCAGACCAAGTTGCGCGCTGCGCGGCTGGCGGCGCGTTCCGGTGCGCACACCATCATCGTGGGTGGACGCATTGAGCGGGTGCTGGATCGCCTGAAGGCGGGCGAGCGCATTGGCACCTTGCTATCGCCTGAGCGCGGCATGCTGGCGGCGCGCAAGCAGTGGCTGGCCGGGCATCTGCAAACCCGTGGCACGCTGGTGCTGGATGCGGGGGCAGTGACGGCGTTGTCCCAAGACAATAAAAGTTTGCTGCCTGTTGGCGTCAAGCTGGTTCAGGGCAGCTTCCGTCGCGGTGAAATGGTGGTGTGCGTGGCGCCGGACGGTCGAGAAATTGCCCGCGGCCTGGCCAACTACAGCGCACTTGAGGCGCAAAAAATCATCGGTCAGTCGTCTGAAGCGATTGTCGGTCTGTTGGGTTACATGGCGGAGCCGGAACTGGTTCACCGCGATAACCTGATCCTGGTCTGAAGGAATACCTGAATGCGTGTGGCAAAAGGATTGTTGGGTCTGCTGTTGGCAATGCCGCTGCTGGCCTCGGCCGAGGAAATTGGCCAGGTATCGACGGTGTTCAAGTTCGTCGGCCCGAATGACCGTATCGTGGTCGAAGCATTTGATGATCCGAAGGTCGAGGGCGTGACCTGTTACCTGTCCCGGGCCAAGACCGGGGGTGTGAAGGGTGGCCTGGGTTTGGCTGAGGATCGCGCTGAAGCGTCCATCGCTTGTCGTCAGGTGGGGCCGATCAACTTCAAAGGCGAGTTGAAGGATGGCGAGGAAGTGTTCAAGGAGCGTACATCGCTGGTGTTCAAGACCATGCAGGTGGTGCGCTTCCTCGACAAGAGGCGCAATACGCTGGTGTATCTGGTCTATAGCGATCGTTTGATTGAAGGCAGTCCGCAGAATGCGGTGACGGCGATTCCGATTTTGCCGTGGACGCACGCTCAATAACCTAACGACGATCCCAATGTGGGAGCGAGCCTGCTCGCGAATAGCGGACTGTCAGCCAACAGAGATGTTGAATGTTAGTCACTCATCGCGAGCAGACGAACGTCGCCCGGCTCTTCCCATATTTTTTTTTGCGGTGTTTTCACTAAATCGCAGGCAATAAAAAACCGACCCTGGGGTCGGTTTTTCAACAAGCTTATCGCTTATGCGGCAACAGCAAGGTTCAGAGCCTTGACGTGACCGTTCAGGCGGCTCTTATGACGAGCAGCCTTGTTCTTGTGGATGATGCCTTTATCGGCCATACGGTCGATAACTGGCACGGCCAGAACGTAAGCAGCTTGAGCTTTTTCAGCGTCTTTTGCGTCGATGGCTTTAACTACATTCTTGATGTAGGTACGAACCATGGAACGCAGGCTGGCGTTGTGGCTGCGACGCTTCTCAGCCTGTTTTGCACGTTTTTTGGCGGAAGGTGTGTTGGCCACCGTCGAGCTCCTCGAAAGACTTTTTAGGAAATAGCAAACAAAATAGGCCGCGAATCATGCCGATGAGTTGATGTCTTGTCAAGGGCGGTTGAGACGTTCCGCTAAGTGGTAGGTATAAAGAGGCGGGATATTTATTTCCGGCGCTTGACCTGTAAACTCGCGAGCTTTGGCTCTGTGCTGCTGCGGCGCGGAGTATCGCATAAGTGGGCGCGTTGTTCGCCTGCTGTTTATCGACAGGCACAAACTCTTTCAATGAATCTGCTCAAATCGTTGGCCGCCGTCAGCTCTATCACGATGCTTTCCCGGATTCTGGGGTTCGTCCGTGACACCCTCATTGCGCGCACATTTGGCGCGGGGATGGCGACCGACGCCTTCTTCATCGCCTTCAAACTGCCCAATCTGCTGCGCCGGATCTTCGCAGAAGGGGCTTTTTCCCAGGCCTTCGTGCCGATTCTTGCCGAGTATAAAAGCCAGAAGGGCGAGGAGGCGACACGCACTTTTATTGCCTACGTCTCCGGCCTGCTGACACTGGTGCTGGCGCTGGTCACCGCATTGGGCATGCTCGCGGCGCCTTGGGTGATCTGGGCGACGGCGCCAGGCTTCACCAACACCCCGGAAAAATTCGAGCTGACGTCCAGCCTGTTGCGGGTGACCTTTCCTTATATATTGCTCATCTCCCTGTCTTCACTGGCCGGGGCGATCCTCAACACCTATAACCGCTTCTCGGTGCCGGCCTTCGTGCCGACCTTGCTCAACGTCAGCATGATCATCTTTGCGGTGTTCCTGACGCCGTACTTCGATCCGCCGGTCATGGCCCTGGGCTGGGCAGTGCTGGCTGGCGGTCTGGCGCAATTGCTTTATCAGCTGCCGCACCTGAAAAAAATCGGCATGCTGGTGCTGCCACGCCTGAACCTGCGCGACAGTGGGGTGTGGCGGGTCATGAAACAAATGCTGCCGGCGATTCTCGGCGTTTCGGTGAGCCAGATTTCGCTGATCATCAACACCATTTTTGCGTCGTTCCTGGTTGCCGGTTCCGTGTCGTGGATGTATTACGCCGATCGTTTGATGGAATTGCCGTCCGGGGTGCTGGGCGTGGCGTTGGGCACGATTCTGCTGCCGACCCTGGCCAAGACCTACGCCAGCAAGGATCGCGCCGAGTATTCACGGATTCTCGATTGGGGCCTGCGACTGTGTTTCGTGCTGGTGTTGCCGTGCTCGCTGGCGCTGGGGATTCTGGCCGAGCCGCTGACGGTTTCGTTGTTCCAGTACGGTCAGTTCAGCGCCTTCGACGCGGCCATGACTCAACGGGCGCTGATCGCCTATTCGGTCGGGTTGCTCGGGATTATCGTGATCAAAGTGCTGGCGCCGGGCTTTTATGCGCAACAAAACATCCGCACACCGGTAAAAATCGCGATTTTCACGTTGATCGTCACGCAATTGTTCAACCTGGTGCTGATCGGTCCGCTGGCTCATGCCGGGCTGGCGCTGGCGATCAGCGCGGGTGCCTGCCTCAACGCCGGGCTGCTGTTCTATCAGCTGCGCAAGCAGCAGATGTATCAGCCGCAGCCGGGCTGGGCGAAGTTCGGCGCCAAGCTGGTGATCGCGGTGCTGGTGATGTCAGCGGTGTTGCTGGTCGGGATGCGCTTTATGCCAGTCTGGGATCAGGGGCATATGCTGGAGCGTTTCCTGCGTCTGGGCGCGCTGGTGGCTGCTGGTGTGGTCACGTATTTCGGTATGTTGCTGCTGATGGGCTTCCGTTTGCGCGACTTCAATCGCAACGCGCTGAGCTGAGGCTTTTGCCTCGATAAACACGGGCGAGCCGGCGGTTTTGTCGGCTCGATCACTTTGGGTTACGGTGTTGCCTGTCGTCGGCCGCCGGGTGTGGTTATAATCGACCACTTTATGAGCAAGAAGCGCGTTATGCAGCTGGTTCGAGGCCTCCACAACCTGCGCCCCCAGCATCGGGGCTGTGTCGCCACTATTGGCAACTTTGACGGTGTTCACCGTGGTCACCAGGCTATCCTGGCGAGGCTGCGTGAGCGTGCGCTCGAGTTGGGCGTGCCCAGCTGCGTGGTGATTTTCGAGCCACAGCCGCGGGAATTCTTTGCCCCCGACACGGCGCCGGCCCGTCTGGCCCGGCTGCGGGACAAACTGCAGCTGCTGGCCGACGAAGGCGTGGACCGGGTCCTGTGCCTGGCGTTCAACCAGCGTCTGAGCAAACTCAGCGCCGCGGAATTCGTCGATACGATTCTGGTGGACGGACTGGGCGTGCAGCATCTGGAGGTCGGTGACGATTTCCGCTTCGGTTGCGACCGGGTAGGGGATTTCGATTTTCTGCAACAGGCCGGCGTCCTCCAGGGCTTTACCGTCGAAGCGGCGCAAACCGTCGAGCTGGACGGTATCCGCGTCAGCAGCACCCAAGTGCGTAATGCATTGGCCGCTGCCGACTTTGTCTTGGCCGAACGCCTGCTTGGGCGGCCGTTCCAGATTAGCGGGCGGGTGCTGCATGGCCAGAAGCTGGCGCGCCAACTCGGGACGCCGACCGCCAACATCCAGCTCAAGCGTCGTCGCGTGCCGTTGTCCGGGGTTTACCTGGTCAACGTCGACATCGACGGCAAGACCTGGCCAGGCGTCGCCAATATCGGCGTACGGCCAACGGTCCAAGGGGATGGCAAGGCCCACCTCGAAGTACATCTTTTAGATTTTGCCGGCGATCTGTATGACCGGCGTTTGACGGTGGTTTTCCACCACAAGCTGCGTGAAGAGCAGCGTTTCGCCTCTCTGGAGGCGCTTAAGACGGCGATCAATGCGGATGTCGCCGCCGCCCGTGCCCTGTCGCACCTAGCGCCAATCGCTAATGAAGAGCCATAAATGACCGACTATAAAGCCACGCTAAACCTTCCGGACACCGCCTTCCCAATGAAGGCCGGCCTGCCTCAGCGCGAACCGCAGATTCTGCAGCGCTGGGACAGCATTGGCCTGTACGGTAAGTTGCGCGAAATTGGCAAGGATCGTCCGAAGTTCGTACTTCATGACGGTCCTCCGTACGCCAACGGCACGATTCACATCGGTCATGCGCTGAACAAGATCCTCAAGGACATGATCATCCGCTCGAAGACCCTGTCGGGTTTCGACGCGCCTTATGTTCCGGGCTGGGACTGCCACGGTCTGCCGATCGAGCACAAAGTCGAAGTGACCCACGGCAAGAACCTGGGCGCGGACAAGACCCGCGAACTGTGCCGGGCCTACGCCACCGAGCAGATCGAAGGTCAGAAATCCGAATTCATTCGCTTGGGCGTGTTGGGCGACTTCGCCAACCCGTACAAGACCATGGACTTCAAGAACGAGGCCGGCGAAATCCGCGCCCTCGCTGAAATCGTCAAAGGCGGTTTCGTGTTCAAGGGCCTCAAGCCCGTGAACTGGTGCTTTGACTGCGGTTCGGCCCTGGCTGAAGCGGAAGTCGAGTACGAGAACAAAAAATCCTCGACCATCGACGTGGCCTTCCCGATTGCCGACGAAGCCAGACTGGCTGCCGCTTTCGGTCTGCCGTCGCTGGGCAAACCGGCTTCGATCGTGATCTGGACCACCACCCCGTGGACCATCCCGGCCAACCAGGCGCTGAACGTTCACCCGGAATTCAACTACGCCCTGGTCGACGTCGGCGACAAACTGCTGGTCCTGGCTGAAGAGCTGGTCGAGTCGTGCCTGGCGCGTTACAGCCTGGAAGGTTCGGTCATCGCGACCACCACCGGTAAAGAACTGGAACTGATCAACTTCCGTCACCCGTTCTACGATCGTCTGTCGCCGGTTTACCTGGCCGAGTACGTGGAACTGGGCGCTGGCACCGGCGTGGTTCACTCCGCACCGGCCTACGGCGTGGACGACTTCGTGACCTGCAAGAAATACGGCATGGTCAACGACGACATCCTCAATCCAGTGCAAAGCAACGGCGTTTACGCGACTTCGCTGGAGTTCTTCGGCGGCCAGTTCATCTGGAAGGCCAACCCGGCGATCGTCGACAAGCTGACCGAAGTCGGTGCGCTGCTGCACACCACTATCATCGAACACAGCTACATGCACTGCTGGCGTCACAAGACCCCGCTGATCTACCGCGCCACCGCGCAGTGGTTCATCGGCATGGACAAAGAGCCTGTCAGCGGCGACACCCTGCGCAAGCGCGCTCTGAAAGCCATCGAAGAGACTCAGTTCGTTCCGGCCTGGGGCCAGGCGCGCCTGCACTCGATGATTGCCAACCGTCCGGACTGGTGCATCTCGCGTCAGCGCAACTGGGGCGTACCGATTCCGTTCTTCCTGAACAAGGAAAGCGGCGAACTGCACCCACGCACTGCCGAGCTGATGGAAGAAGTCGCCAAGCGCGTCGAAGTCGAAGGCATCGAAGCCTGGTTCAAGATGGACGCTGCCGAGTTGCTCGGTGACGAAGCTCCGCAGTACGACAAGATCAGCGACACCCTGGACGTCTGGTTCGATTCGGGCACCACGCACTGGCACGTCCTGCGCGGTTCGCACCCGATGGGCCACGAAACCGGTCCTCGCGCCGACCTGTACCTGGAAGGCTCGGACCAACACCGAGGCTGGTTCCATTCGTCGCTGCTGACCGGTTGCGCCATCGACAACCACGCGCCATACCGCGAACTGCTGACCCACGGCTTCACCGTCGACGAGTCCGGTCGCAAGATGTCCAAGTCGCTGAAGAATGTGGTCGAGCCGAAGTCGGTAAACGACACTCTGGGCGCCGACATCATGCGCTTGTGGGTCGCTTCTACCGATTACTCGGGCGAGATTGCGGTGTCCGACCAGATCCTGCAACGCAGTGCGGACGCCTACCGGCGGATCCGTAACACCGCGCGCTTCCTGCTCTCCAACCTGACCGGTTTCAACCCGGCCACCGACATCCTGCCGGCCGAAGAAATGCTCGCGCTGGACCGTTGGGCCGTGGACCGCACGTTGCTGCTGCAACGCGAGCTGCAAGAGCACTACGGCGAATACCGCTTCTGGAACGTCTACTCCAAGATCCACAACTTCTGCGTGCAGGAGCTGGGTGGTTTCTACCTCGACATCATCAAGGACCGTCAGTACACCACTGGCGCCAACAGCAAGGCCCGTCGTTCGGCGCAAACCGCGCTGTACCACATCTCCGAAGCGCTGGTGCGCTGGATCGCGCCGATCCTCGCGTTCACCGCCGACGAACTGTGGGAATACCTGCCGGGCGAGCGTAACGAATCGGTGATGCTCAACACCTGGTACGAAGGCCTGACCGAACTGCCGGACAACGTCGAACTGGGCCGCGCCTACTGGGAGCGGATCATGGCGGTGAAGGTCGCGGTCAACAAGGAAATGGAAATCCAGCGCGCGGCAAAGGCCGTCGGTGGCAACCTGCAAGCCGAAGTGACGCTGTTCGCCGAAGACGCGCTGAGCGCCGACCTGGCCCAGCTGAGCAACGAACTGCGTTTCGTACTGATCACCTCGACCGCCAGCGTTGCGCCTTTTGTTCAGGCGCCAGCGGACGCGGTAGTCACCGAAGTCAGCGGCCTGAAGCTGAAAATCGTCAAGTCGGCCTTCGCCAAGTGCGCCCGTTGCTGGCACTGCCGTGAAGACGTCGGCGTGAACCCGGAGCATCCGGAAATCTGCGGCCGTTGCGTCGACAACATCAGCGGCACTGGCGAGGTTCGTCACTATGCCTAATGCCATTGGCCGTTTCGGACGGCTGGGCTGGCTCTGGTTGAGTTTGCTGGTCCTGGTCATCGACCAGGCCAGCAAGTTCTACTTTGAAGGCTCGCTGAAGATGTACCAGCAGATCGTGGTGATCCCCGATTACTTCAGCTGGACCCTGGCCTACAACACCGGCGCGGCGTTCAGCTTCCTGGCCGACAGCTCGGGCTGGCAGCGCTGGCTGTTTGCCTTGATCGCGGTGGTGGTCAGTGCGGTGCTGGTGGTATGGCTCAAGCGTCTGGGGCGCAACGAAACCTGGCTGGCCATTGCGCTGGCCCTGGTGCTCGGTGGCGCGCTGGGCAATCTGTATGACCGCATTGCCCTGGGCCATGTGATCGATTTCATTCTGGTGCATTGGCAGAACCGCTGGTATTTCCCGGCGTTCAACTTTGCCGACAGTGCAATTACTGTCGGTGCCGTGATGCTGGCACTGGACATGTTCAAAAGTAAAAAGACCGGAGAAGCCGTTCATGACTGAACAGGTATTGGCTGAGCAACGCATCCGCCAGAACACGGAAGTCACCTTGCACTTTGCACTGCGCCTGGAGAACGGCGACACCGTCGACAGCACCTTCGACAAAGCCCCGGCGACCTTCCAGGTCGGCGACGGCAACCTGTTGCCAGGTTTCGAAGCGGCCCTGTTCGGCTTCAAGGCAGGCGACAAGCGTACGCTGACGATTCAGCCGGAAAACGCTTTCGGCCAGCCAAACCCGCAAAACGTGCAGATCATCCCGCGCTCGCAGTTCAAGGACATGGAACTGTCACCGGGTTTGCTGGTGATCTTCAACGATGCGGCCAATACTGAGCTGCCTGGCGTGGTGAAAGAGTTCGATGACGAGCAAGTGACTATCGACTTCAATCATCCGCTGGCCGGCAAGACATTGACCTTTGACGTCGAGATCATCAGCGTCAAATCGCTGTAACTGACCGGATGCGGTCAAATGTAGGAGCAGAGCTTGCTCGCGAAGGCGTCATCACATTCAACACCAATGTCGACTGACACACCGCTTTCGCGAGCAAGCTCTGCTCCTACAGGATGTAATGTTCTAACTTCTTGCGCGCAAGACACGAGGCACAGCATGCAAATCAAACTCGCCAACCCCCGTGGCTTCTGCGCCGGTGTGGACCGGGCGATCGAAATCGTCAACCGCGCCCTGGAAGTCTTCGGGCCGCCGATCTATGTTCGCCACGAAGTGGTGCACAACAAATTCGTCGTCGAAGACCTGCGCGCTCGCGGCGCGATCTTCGTTGAGGAGCTGGATCAGGTGCCCGACGACGTGATCGTGATCTTCAGTGCCCACGGCGTTTCCCAGGCTGTGCGCACCGAAGCCGCCGGCCGTGGCCTCAAGGTGTTCGACGCAACGTGTCCGCTGGTGACCAAGGTGCACATCGAAGTCGCGCGTTACAGCCGCGACGGTCGTGAATGCATCCTGATCGGCCACGCCGGTCACCCGGAAGTCGAAGGCACCATGGGCCAGTACGATGGCAGCAATGGTGGCGCGATCTATCTGGTCGAGGACGAAAAAGACGTTGCCGCGTTGCAGGTACATAATCCTGAAAAACTGGCGTTCGTCACCCAGACTACCCTGTCCATGGACGATACCAGCCGCGTCATCGACGCCCTGCGTACACGCTTCCCGGCAATCGGTGGTCCGCGCAAGGACGACATCTGCTACGCGACGCAAAACCGTCAGGATGCAGTCAAGCAACTGGCTGACGAATGCGACGTGGTGTTGGTGGTCGGCAGCCCGAACAGCTCCAACTCCAATCGCCTGCGTGAGCTGGCCGAGCGCATGGCCACCCCAGCCTACTTGATCGACGGCGCCGAAGACCTGCAAAAAAGCTGGTTCGACGGTGTCGAGCGTATCGGCATCACCGCAGGCGCCTCCGCGCCAGAAGTGCTGGTGCGTGGCGTGATTCAGCAACTGCAGGCCTGGGGCGCTACCGGTGCCGATGAGCTGGCTGGTCGCGAGGAGAACATCACCTTCTCCATGCCTAAAGAGTTACGCGTCCGTTCGCTGCTTTGATTTTTTTCCTTTCTCGCACAATGCCTGTGCAGTCTTATCGCTGCGCAGGCTGACGCGACCGCTGGGGGCCAGCACCACCTGGTGCTGACTCACCGGCTCGCGTTTTGCGCAAACGTGTATTGTCCCCGCTTGGAAGCCACCGTGCAGCGGTTCGCCGAGATGGCTGAATCGAACAGAAGTGCTGATGTAGTGATTGCCGAAAATCGGCACCCGAGTGCCACTTCGGCGCTCGACCAGCAGCGGATTGCTGCTGTCCTCATGCCCCTTGCCATTTAAATCCAGAATCATCCGCCAACCTTGACCCCAATCGTCGTTTATCCCGTGAATGACGACGGTCTGGTTTCGCGTGATTGCCTCGCTTCTGGCGCTGCGTATGCCACTGACAAGCGACTTCGCCGCCTCCTCGCGATGGTTCGATTCTGTGAGCGCTGCGAACGCCGGACTGACCAAATGCAGAACAATCCCGACAATCATCAGTCCCATAAGCAGTTCAACCAGACTGAAACCTTGTTGGCGCATGAAATCTCCCTCCCTGGAATGCGGTAGCCCGCGCAATCCTTGCGCGAGTAATAGCAAAACAACCGAACATCTGTCGGTCGAATGTTCTAGCGTGTAACAGCAGGTATAGCCGACGGCAACGGAGGGCATCGATGGATCATCGTACAAAAGGTTTCACGCTGATCGAGTTGCTGGTCGCGCTCGCGGTCTTTCTGATTCTGATCACCCTGGCGGTGCCGGCGTTTACCCGTTCGGTGCAAGGCACCAAGGCCGACACTGAACTCGGCGACCTGCAGCGCGCTTTGAATTTCGCCAGGCTTGAAGCCATCGACCGGGGCATTACCACCCGGGTGCGTCCAACGGTGGGCGGCAGCGTCTGGACCGGCGAATTGGCGGTCTACGACGGTACTGGCACTCCGGCCAATGTATTGCGGGTTGTTCCAGCGATGAGCAGCGGCGCAACTCTGACGCTAACCTCAGGAGTGACCGCCATCGATTTCAACAATCTGGGCGGTCTGTCGGCACCGTCCACGGCGGTGGTGATCAGCTATGTACTGGGGGCGCAAAGCAGGACGCTGACGGTGTGTTTGAACGGACGAATTCTATTGGGTGGAAGTTGCGGATGAGGGGATGGAGCAAGCGTGCACAGGAAGGCATGACGCTGATCGAAGTTCTGGTAGCGTTGTTGATTCTGAGCGTGGGTCTGTTGGGGGCGGCGGCGTTTCAGCTCAATGCGCTGAAGTACACCGACAGCTCGCGCATGACCAGCCAGGCGAGTTTTATCGCCTACGACATGATGGACCGCATCCGCGCCAACTCCGGCGCCGATTACACCGTCACGCCGCCGACGTCGGGCAACCTGAATGTCGCGCGGGACCAGGACCTGTACGACTTCACCTCCAATATCATCAATTTCCTCGGCAGCACCGCCACGGGCAGCGTCACCCTCAATCAGCGGGTGTACACCATCACTATCACCTGGGACGACTCGCGGGCCGCCAACATCGCCAACTCTCGTCGCAGCTTTGTGCTGACCAGTCGCGCCGCCGTCGATCCGGTGGCGACGCCATGAACCGGCTCAATCGCGGTTTCGGCCTGATCGAAATGTTGATCGCCCTGGCGTTGAGCCTGGTCGTGGTACTCGGCGTGGCGCAGGTTTTTATCGCGGCCAAGAACACCTACGTCAGTCAGAACGCGGCGGCGAACATGCAGGAAGATGCGCGTTTCGTGCTGAGCAAGATGATTCAGGAAATCCGCATGGTGGGGATGTTTGGTTGTCTGGGGACGATTATCGATGCAAGCGCCGGGGCGAGTTTCACTGCCAGCCAAATAACGCCGATCAGCTGGGACAATGCCAACCTCAAGCTGACGCTGGTGACTGCCGATGTCGGAGCGGGTGGTGGTACGCCGACCTGGACGGTGGTTTCGGATTGCCGAAACACTGCGATGGCTTACTCCAATGTGCAGGCTCCCGCCACAGGACAATTGGCGTTTCCGATTCGACGACTGATCTACAGTCTCAAGAACGGCCAACTGACAATGGGCAGTGGCATCGGGACGCCGACTCAGGCAGTGCTTGTCGACAACGTCAGCAAATTTGACGTGAGCTTCGGCCTCGCTGCGTCGGCCACCGATACGGCCGCTTCCAGTTACAGCCCCAACCCGTCCGACCCTGCGCGAATCCGTAGCGTGCGCCTGACGCTGACGCTAAGGGATCCGAACAGTCGCGTTCGCGATCAAACCTTCAACGTGGTTGCCGCTTTGCGCAACCGCTTGCCATGAGGGGAGGGCTGATGAGTTTTTCTACCGCGACCTCTCACGCCCAGCGCGGCATGGCGCTGCTGGTCAGCCTGGTGTTCCTCCTGTTGCTGACGCTGATAGGCATTTCATCGATGCAGAACGCCACTTTGCAGGAAAAAATGGCCAGCAGCGTGACCCTGCGCAATCAGTCGTTCCAGATTGCCGAAGCCGCGTTGCGCATCGGCGAAAGTGCGGTGCAGCTGGGTACTTATGCATTGCCGGTTTGCAGCGGCAATCAATGTTTGCCGCCCGCCGAGTCATCGACCATCACGGCTGCCGGTCTCAATTCCACTTCGGGTGTCACCTGGATTGCCGCCGCCAACGGTTTCTACGGGGTGCAGAACATCGGCACCACGTTGAACGCCGTGAATGTGCCAAGCAACACCTCTGCGACGCTTTATCGGGTCACGGCAGTGGCCATCGTCGGCAATAACGTTCGCAGTGTGGTGGAGAGCATCTATGCCAAGTACTGACAGGTGTTCCGGGATCTGGCGGTTGCTTTCTGGCGTTGTATTGGGCCTGTACCTGTCAGCCCCTGCGTACGCATTCACGCCCTCGGACTCGCCCTTGCTGAGCGCTGCGGCGGTTCCGCCAAACGTGATGCTGCTGATCGATGATTCGGGAAGCATGAACAACATCATTTGGGCGCCGGATTTCGATCCGACAGCCAACCGTGCACAAATTGCGAATTGCACTGCGAACGGCTCTTGTCAGAGCGGTCAGTTTCTTGACATGAGCGACACCAATATTGCCTTGTCGAGCCTTAATCGTGGCGGTTGTTCAACCAGCGGCAATTGGTACGGTTTCTATCGGGGATTTTTGGGGCTTTCATCGGTTTGCCTGAAGCTGCCCGACCCGGCGGGCAATGAAAACACGCGTTATACGGCTGACTATCTGTCTTATCTGGTGAGTCTGGTGACGGGCTCGAGCAGGGACTTCACCACTGGCACTGCTGCCATCCCCAACGATTACCGAATGAACGTAGCGAAGGATGTGTCCAAAAAACTCGTTACCAGCAATCGCGCGCTGCGTATCGGCCTGTCGACGTTTAATCCGCCTACGGGCTCTAACTCCGGCCCCGGTGGTTTTATTGCCCGCGCAGTCAGTGATCTGTCTCCCGTTGGCAGCGTTACCCAGGATAAAGCGGACGATAACTTCGATGACCTGATTTCATCGATCACGGGTTTGAGTGCAATCGCCAATACCCCGTTGGCGGAAACCTATTACGAGATCACGCGGTACATGCGCGGCATGGCGCCGTACTACAACTCGACGCCCACCACTTACACCAGCCCGATCCAGTATCGCTGCCAGAAAAACTACGGCGTGGTGATCACCGATGGCCTGCCTACGTTCGACCGGACCTTCCCGACCAACGACCCGCTCGGTGGCAGCCGTTTGCCGAACTGGGACGGCATCAGCGCGAACGATGGCGACAACCTCTCCGGTGATGGCGAGGGTGATACGTTGTACCTGGACGATATTGCCAAATTCGCCTTCGACATCGACATGCGCACCACCGGTACCGACGCCGCCGGCAAGAACTGGAACGCCACAGATTTCCCCACGCAGAACATGAACACCTACACCGTAGGCTTCACTGCCGCGAATCAGATGTTGTCGGATGCCGCCAGATACGGGCAGGGCAAGTATTATCAGGCAACAGACAGCGTCGGCCTCAACACCGCGCTGGCATCCGCCCTGAGCGACATCACGTCGAAAGCCGGCTCAGGGGGCAGCGGCACCACCAGCAGCTCAATCGTCGGGGTCGGTTCCGCTTACTACCAGACCAGCTACGACCCCAAGGACTGGCGCGGCACCATCAAATCCTATGGGTTCACTGCCACTGGCGCGGTCAATACCGCCTCGGTGCTCTGGACCACTGACACGGCCATCGTACCCGGTGCAACGGCGCCGGTTTACCAGTCGTGGAACACCGTGAGCAATGCTCCCGTCACCCTGGCTTACACCAATTTCGCCCCGGCGCAGCAGACGGTGCTGAGTCAGGGTCTGCCCACGGGAATCACCGGCAGCGATCTGGTGGAGTGGAGCAAGGGCACCAACAAGACGGGGTTGAAAGTGCGCAGGGTGTTGCTCGGCGATATTATCAACTCGCCTTTGGTGCTGGCCTCGCCGACGGACAAAACCGCATCCGATCTGGTGAGTGACACCAGCTACAGCACCTATCTGGCGACCAAAGCCATCAATATGAACTCCAGCCTGGTGGTCAACGCCAACGACGGTTTTGTCAGCGTCATCAACTCGGGTAACGGCGCGAGGCGCTATGCCTACATGCCTTCCAGCGTACTGCCATCGTTGCGTTTCATTGCCGATACCGCCTACATCAACGGCGTCAGCCACAAGTTTCTGGTCGACGGGCAGGTCGGCGTATTCGATGCACAACTCAACAGTGCCTGGAAAACCCTGGCGATCGGCGGGACAGGGGCGGGTGGCAAGACGTTTTACGCGCTGCAGCTGTTTGACGCTTCGGCCGGTAACGTGACCAAGGCGTTGTGGGAGTTCAGTGCACCCGCCACGGCCAATACGGCGAACGTTTTCAATGATCTGGGCTATGCCTATGCCCGTCCGGAAGTGGCACGCTTGGCCGATGGCCGTTGGGCGGCGTTCATCTCCAACGGCTATGGCAGCAATTCGGGGGTGGCGGCGTTGTATGTGATCGATATTCGCGATGGGTCACTGATCAAGAAAATCGTCATCGACAGCACGGAGACCACCAACGGCCTGTCTTCGGTAGAGCTCAAGGTCAACTCACAGAATGTGGTGCAGGCTGCCTATGGCGGAGACCTGAAAGGACGGTTATGGAAGTTTGATTTGAGTGGCGCCACCACCGACACCTGGGGTGTGGCGTTTTCCGGCAAGCCGTTGTTCACGACAGCGGGCGGTGCCACCCAGCCGATCACTGCGCAGCCGTTACTGGCGGACAATTCACTGGGCGGTAAAGTGGTGTTTTTCGGCACCGGCAAGTTCAACGAGACCGTCGACAAGACCAGCAAGGATCTGCAGGCGTTCTATGCAGTGTGGGACGCGGACGGCGGTTCCGGACAGATCACCACGTCCAGTTTGCAGATTCAGTCGGTGACGGGCGTGTTCTCGGGAAGCTCGGGGCAATTCATTACTACCAGCCAGAACGAAACGACTTATCCGGCGGAGAAGGGCTGGTACTTGCCACTGGTCTACAACAGCGTATTAACCGGTGAACGAGTGATCAACCAGGCATCCCTGGTGCTGGGGCGAATCGTATTTACTACCGCCGTAGTCGACACTACGGACCCTTGTGCGAGTTTCGGCACCGGCAAACTGGTCGAACTGGATGCGTTCAGCGGTAAGATGCTCAATTACGCGGTGCTCGACACCAACGGCGACGGGGTGGTCGACAGCGCGGACACGATATCCAGTGGAGTAATATTTACTGGCGGGATGCCGTTCTTGAACGCCATCGTCAACGGCGGGGCCCGCAAGATTGTGAACGATTCCAGCGGAACGCCCACTTCGCTGGTGGAAAAAGCCGGCGGCGGTAGCCGTCGCATCATGTGGCGACAAATTCAGTAAGTGAGAGTTGATGAATGCGCAGATCCAATCGAGGTTTTACCCTGATCGAAATCATGATCGTGATTGCGATCATCGGGATCGTCATCACCATTGGCTACCCGAGCCTCACCGAATATGTGAAAAAGGGGCGTCGGACTGAAGTGGCCGGCCTGCTTTCCGAGCAGGCGCAAATTCTCGAACGGTTTTACTCGAAGAATAATGTTTACACCGGTGCCACCGGCCTGAGCACCGGCAATGACTTCTACACCATCACCCCGACCCTGACCGACCAGACCTTCCTGCTGACCGCTGCACGCAAAGCCGGCAGCATGGAAACTGACAAGTGTGGCGATTTCACCATCACCAACACCGGTGTCAGAAGCATGGTCAGTGCTGCGTCCGGCCTGACTACCAAGGATTGCTGGGGGCGCTGAGTTGCTTTTTCGGGCGCCTTTTGCGCCCTCTGTCTATTTAACGGTTGGATCGGAACATGACCATGCAACAACAAGTGGTGATCGTCGGCGGCGGTGTGATTGGCCTGCTGACGGCGTTCAATCTCGCGTCCGAAGTACAAAGCGTTGTGCTGCTGGACCGTTCGAATGTCGGTCAGGAATCGTCCTGGGCCGGTGGCGGCATCGTCTCCCCACTCTACCCATGGCGCTACAGTCCGGCTGTCACCGCACTGGCCCACTGGTCGCAGGATTTTTATCCACAGCTGGGCGAGCGGCTGTTTGCCGCGACCGGAGTTGATCCCGAGGTGCACACCACCGGTCTGTATTGGCTGGATCTGGACGATGAGGCCGAGGCGCTGGCCTGGGCCAAGCGGGAAAACCGGCCGCTGCGGGCTGTGGATATCTCGGCGGCGCACGATGCCGTGCCGGTACTTGGCCCTGGCTTTTCCCGGGCGATCTACATGGCCGACGTGGCCAATGTGCGCAATCCGCGGCTAGTGAAGTCCCTCAAGGCTGCTTTGCTGGCGCTGCCGAACGTGACGATTCACGAGCAGTGCGAGGTCAGCGGGTTTATTCGTGAAGGTGATAACGTTGTCGGCGTGCAGACTTCGACGGGTGCTATCCACGGTGATCAAGTCGTCCTGACCGCTGGCGCCTGGAGCGGTGATTTGCTCAAAAGCCTGGGGCTGGAACTGCCGGTTGAGCCTGTGAAAGGGCAGATGATTCTCTACAAGTGCGCGGCCGACTTCCTGCCGAGCATGGTGCTAGCCAAGGGGCGTTATGCAATTCCTCGCCGTGATGGACACATTCTGATTGGCAGTACGCTGGAGCATGAAGGCTTCGACAAGACACCGACCGGGTCTGCGCTGGAGAGTCTGAAGGCCTCTGCGGTGGAGCTGATTCCAGCGCTGGCTGAGGCCGAGGTGGTCGGGCACTGGGCCGGGCTGCGACCGGGTTCGCCGGAGGGGATTCCCTACATTGGCCGGGTGCCGGGGTTCGAAGGGTTATGGCTCAACTGCGGGCATTACCGCAACGGCTTGGTGCTGGCACCGGCGTCGTGCCAGTTGTTTGTGGATGTGATGTTGGGGCGAGAGCCGATTATTGATCCAGTACCGTATGCGCCGACCGGGCGGATCTGATCGCGGAATATCTGGCGTTTGCCAGATCGCCTTCGCGGGCAAGCCTCGCTCCTACAAGATCAGCAACAATTGACATCTTGTAGGAGCGAGGCTTGCTCGCGAAGAGGCCCTCAATCCAACCCGAACTTCTTCAGCCTGTAACGCATCGACCGAAACGACAAATTTAACCGCTGAGCTGCCGCCGTGCGGTTCCAGCGGGTTTCCTCCAGGGCCTGGAGGATGAGTTTGCGTTCGACGTTGTCCAGATAGTCTTCCAGATTGTCGATCTGCGTCAGGTCCTGCACCCCACTGTCTGCGGTGCAGTTGCCTTCGGCCAGTCGCAGGTCGCTGGCTTCGATCTGCTTGTTTTCGCACAAGGTGTGAGCCCGTTCGAGCATGTTCTCCAGCTCTCGCACGTTGCCCGGAAAGCGATAGCTTTTCAGCGCTTCAAGCGCTTGCGGGTGGAGTTTCGTGGCGGGCTGGCCGCTGCCGGCTGCCAGACGCTTGAGGACATGAGTGGCCAACGATTCGATGTCGTCGCGGCGTTCGCGCAAGGGCGGAACCCGTAGTTCGATAACGTTGAGTCGGTAGTACAGATCCTGGCGAAAGCGTTCGGCGGCGACTTCGGCGGCGAGGTCTTTGTGGGTGGCACAGAGGATGCGCACATCCACCACGGTTTCCTGTTGCCCGCCCACGCTGCGAACGGCCTTTTCCTGAATCGCCCGCAACAGTTTGACTTGCATCGCCAGAGGTAAATCAGCCACTTCGTCGAGGAACAGCGTGCCGCCATGGGCTGCCTGGAACAGCCCGGGCTTGTCTTCGATGGCGCCGCTGAAGCTGCCTTTGCGATGCCCGAAAAATTCGCTCTCCATCAGTTCCGAAGGGATCGCCCCGCAGTTCACCGGGATAAACGGCTGGTTGGCGCGCGACCCTTGTTCATGGATCAGCCGGGCGACCAGTTCCTTGCCACTGCCGGACTCGCCGCTGATATACACCGGCGCCTGACTGCGGGCCAGCTTGTCGATTTGTTTACGCAAATTGCGCATGGGCAACGAGTCGCCCAGCAAACGACGATCGACGGTGACGCCCGGCGCGGGCATACGCAGTGCGCTGGTGACCAGTGCGCGCAGGCGGGTGAGGTCCACCGGTTTGGTCAGGAAGTCGAAAGCACCGGCCTTGAGAGCGTTGATCGCCGTTTCGAGGTTGCCGTAAGCGGTGATCATGGCCACCGGCAGTTGGGGATAGCGTTGCTGAATGTGTTGCACCAGCTCAAGGCCGGTGCCGTCCGGCAGGCGCATGTCGGTCAGGCACAGGTCGAACGTTTCGCGTTTCAACAGGGCCTGGGCTTCGCCAAGGTTGCGGGCGCTGAAGGTGTCGAGTTTCATTCGTCCCAGGGTAATTTCCAGGAGTTCGCGGATATCCGGTTCGTCGTCGACAATCAGGACTTTTTGCAGTGGGCTCATGTTCAACTTTGTTTCCGTCCGTGAGCAAAGGTGATGCGAAAGCAGCCGCCGCCTTGGCGTGGTTTGAAGTCTAGGCGGGCCTGGTTGCTTTCGCACAGTTCACGGGACAGATAAAGCCCCAGGCCTGTGCCTTGGGCGCTGGTGGTGAAGAACGGTTCGAACAGATGCACCTGCTGATCCGGCGCCACGCCGGGGCCATCGTCCAGAACTTCGATGATGGGCAACTGCGTGTCGGGGTCGATAAACAGATCAAGCCAGACCTGCGCCTGATCGTGGGTTTGAGCGCTGTGGCGCCAGGCATTGCGCAGCAGGTTATCGATAATCTGGGTCAGCTGGTTCGGGTCCATCAGGGTTTTGAAGTCTCCCGAGCCGATATGCAGATGAATCTGCTGGCGGTCGAGCGCACCTTCGCGACTTTCTGCAACGAACTGCTCCAGCCACGGCTTCAGATCAAGCCGTTGCGGCACGGTTTGCTGGCGGCGGGACAGTTGCAGGACGTTTTCGATAACCCGATTCATACGCTGAGAGTGATCTTGAATAATCTGGGTCAGACGCCGGTCCGCGCCGTTCAGTTCCTCGGATTCCTGCAATAGCTGAGCGGCGTGACTAATGGCGCCCAGTGGATTGCGTATTTCGTGGGCGATCCCGGCGGTCAGGCGGCCAAGTGCGGCGAGTTTCAGTTGTTGGGCCTGCTGGGCGATTTGCGCGAGGTCTTCGAGAAAAACCAGGGTTTGATGGTGTGGGCTTTGGTCCAGGGCAATGAAACTCGGTTGCAGTTCCAGGCCGCTGCCGGTGACTTTCAGGCTTTGAGGGCGCAGCGTCGGGTTGTTCAGCCACAGTTGCAGGCGCTCGACGAGAGCGGGTGAGTAGTCATCGATCCGTTGGCCTTCGAGGTTGTCCCGGCCCAACAGGACCTGGGCGCTGTGATTGGCCAGTTGCACTCGCCGCTGGTCGTCGAGCACCAGGATGCCGGTGCGCATGCGCTGCAGGATCAACGCATTAAGGGCTTCCAGGCCCACGACTTCACTGGCCCGTTGCTCGGCGAGGGTTTCGCTGACTTCCACCCGCTGGATCAGCCCTTGCACCAGCAATGCCGCGGCAAAACACAGCGCACCGAGCGTACCGACTTGCAGATAATCGTTAGGGGTGGCGGGATGGCTGAAGCTCAGGAGAAGGCTTAGCCCGACGATACCGAGTGCGCCGACGGCGGCAATCAGCAGGCCGATACGACTTCGCAACAAGGCATTGCTGATAGCCACCGAGACGATCAGCAGGTTGCCAATGGCGCTGGCGACACCACCGGCGGCATAGAACAGGCCGCACAGCAGCAGGACATCGATCAGTGCCAGGCCGAATAACTGCGCAGGGCGGTGGGTGTTCTCAAAAAAGACCACCAGCAGAATGTTCAGCACCAGGTACAACCAGCTGCCACTGCGCAGCAGGTCGTCATTGGAGAATGTCAGCAACTGGTTGTCGAGGTTGCTGGAGATCAGCAGCACCAGGGTGATGCCGACACTTAAGCGGTAGAGATGATAAAGGCGCAGCAGTCGCTGAGCCTGTTTGCTGCCGGGACTGGACGTCTCAGCGATCACTGGTGCCTGGGCCTTGCTCGAGGTGAGCCTGGCTGCAATACCACTGTTGTTGAAGACTCAGCGCGCGGTCGCGGGGCAGGTGGACACCACAATGGGCGCAACGAACCATGGGCGCGGCTTCCAGTTCGGCAGAGGACTTGGGCACAGAAGGCTGAGCCTTGAACTTGCGCCAGAACCATACCGCAGCGGCAATAAGGGCGATCCAGAACAATAGACGAAGCATGGTGAGCTGCTTTATGACGAGTGATTCTGCAGTTTAGCCAAGGACATGACGGGCGCACAGCGTAATAAATCGCTGAAATAAAAAGGGAGACTCAAGAGTCTCCCTTTTTGCATAACCCGGTGTGTCAGTCGAACACGCCGAAGGTCATGTAGCTGAACCACGAGCGGTCGCTGTTGTTGGCTTCGGACTCGTGTTCCTCTTCCTCGATCACGTCACCGTTTTCATCTTTAGGCTTGAGATCGTTTGGAATCGCGTCTTTGGCGTCTCGGAATTGTCTCTGCACGTCCTGGTTGGCGCGGGTTTCGCCCGGCGGCAGCGGTGGACGGGATTCGATCAGGCCCAGGGTGGCCTTGCTCAGCCACGAACGGTTGTCGGCTTCATCCACCGACGGCACGAACTGACCGTCCACCAGGGTTGGGTGGTTCGGGTAGTTGAGCTTCAGGGTTTCGAGGCTGGTGGCCGCCAGGTCGTCCAGGTGCAGACGCTGATAGGCTTCGGTCATGATCGCCAGGCCATCACCGACCGATGGGGTTTCCTGGAAGTTTTCCACGACGTAACGACCACGGTTCGCGGCAGCGACGTAGGCCTGACGGGTCAGGTAATAGTCGGCGACGTGAATCTCGTAGGCCGCCAGCAGGTTGCGCAGGTAAATCATGCGCTGCTTGGCGTCCGGCGAGTAGCGGCTGTTCGGGAAGCGGCTGGTGAGCTGGGCGAACTCGTTGTAGGAGTCGCGGGCAGCGCCCGGGTCACGCTTGGTCATGTCCAGCGGCAGGAAACGCGACAGCAGGCCGACGTCCTGGTCGAAAGACGTCAGACCCTTGAGGTAGTACGCGTAATCCACGTTCGGATGCTGTGGGTGCAAACGAATGAAACGCTCGGCGGCAGACTTCGCAGCCTCAGGCTCGGTGTTCTTGTAGTTGGCGTAGATGAGCTCGAGTTGAGCCTGATCGGCGTAGCGGCCAAACGGATAGCGCGACTCCAGCGCCTTCAGCTTGGCTGTGGCGGCGGTGTAGCTATTGTTGTCCAGGTCGGTCTGAGCCTGCTGGTACAGCTCGACTTCGCTAAGGTTTTCGTCTACGACTTCCTTCGATGAGCAAGCAGCGGTCAATGCGAGGATGGCGATCAGCAGCAGGTGTTTCACTTGCATGGCGGCTTGCGTCCCTATGACGGCCGCTGTCTTGGGCGGGGCCGTCCTGTTATGATGAGCGCCCCGTTGAATAGCCTCGGGGCAAAAGACGCCGTATTTAACCACAAGCGCGCAGCCGAAACCAAAGGCTGTGCCGACGCCTAGTCCGAGCATGTCCGATAAAATTGAACTTCGCGCAGAGGTGCCGTCCGAATTGGGCGGCCAACGCCTCGATCAAGTCGCCGCACAATTATTCGCTGAGCACTCGCGCTCGCGCCTTTCCGCCTGGATCAAAGACGGCCGCCTGACTGTGGATGGGGCGGTAATCCGCCCGCGAGACATCGTTCACGGTGGCGCCATTCTTGAGCTCACTGCCGAGCAGGAAGCTCAGGGCGAATGGATCGCTCAGGACATCGAGCTGGACATCGTCTATGAAGATGACGACATCCTCGTGATCAACAAGCCTGCGGGCCTGGTGGTGCATCCTGCCGCCGGCCACGCTGATGGCACCTTGCTTAACGCCTTGCTGCACCACGTGCCGGACATCATCAATGTGCCCCGCGCCGGTATCGTGCATCGCCTGGACAAGGACACCACCGGTCTGATGGTGGTGGCCAAGACCATTCAGGCGCAGACGCAGCTGGTTACACAGTTGCAGAGCCGCAGCGTCAGCCGCATCTACGAATGCATCGTGATCGGTGTGGTGACGGCGGGTGGCAAGATCAACGCGCCGATCGGTCGTCACGGTCAGCAACGCCAGCGCATGGCCGTGATGGAAGGTGGCAAGCAAGCCGTCAGCCATTACCGCGTGCTCGAGCGTTTCCGCTCCCACACTCACGTGCGGGTGAAGCTGGAAACCGGTCGTACGCACCAGATTCGCGTACACATGGCCCACATCAACTACCCGTTGGTCGGAGATCCTGCCTACGGCGGCCGTTTCCGAATTCCGCCAGCCGCCAGCCAGACCATGGTCGATTCCTTGAAGACGTTCCCGCGTCAGGCCTTGCATGCGCGGTTTCTGGAGCTGGATCACCCGACCACCGGTAAACGCATGAGCTGGGAATCGCCACTGCCTGACGATTTCGTCTGGTTACTGACCCTGCTCAAGCAAGACCGCGAGGCGTTCATCGGATGAGTGACTGGCTGATTCCCGACTGGCCTGCGCCTGCCGGGGTGAAAGCCTGTGTGACCACCCGTGCGGGCGGCGTCAGTCTGGCGCCGTTCGACAGCCTCAACCTCGGCGATCACGTCGACGACAGCCCCGAAGCTGTTGCCGAAAACCGCCGTCGCCTTACCGATCATTTCTCTATTCAGCCGGCCTGGTTAAAGCAGGTTCACGGCATCGCCGTGGCTCACGCGGACCCAAGCCTTGTGGTCGCCGCCGACGCCAGCTGGACGGCGACGCCCGGCATTGCCTGCGCGGCGATGACCGCCGATTGCCTGCCCGCGCTGTTTTGCGACCGTGCCGGTACTCGCGTCGCAGCCGCCCATGCCGGTTGGCGCGGGCTGGCGGCGGGTGTGCTGGAAGCAACTCTGGACGCGCTGGCCGTACCACCGGAAGACGTTCTGGTCTGGCTCGGTCCGGCCATTGGCCCGCAGGCCTTTGAAGTCGGCCCGGAAGTGCGCGAAACCTTCGTCGAGCAATTGCCTGAAGCCGCCACAGCCTTTGTGCCAAGTGCAAATGCCGGCAAGTTCATGGCCGACATCTATGAGCTGGCGCGTTTGCGTCTGGCTGCTCGCGGTGTCACCGCTGTCTATGGTGGCGGTTTCTGCACCGTGACCGATCCACGCTTTTTTTCTTACCGCCGCAGCCCGCGCACCGGTCGGTTCGCCTCCCTGATCTGGCTATAGTGCCCTGTCTCACGAAGACTGTTCCTTTTTGACGGCGTCTGTTGTCGTCATGCTGCGTTGCCGCTCCTCGCCATAGCGAGCTATGACTCGTCGCGGCGCCTTGCCTGACGACAACAGCCACTCGTCAAAAGAGGAACGTCTTCGTGAGGCAGGGCACACGCTAGACTTCTCTGATCTACATCAACTGTACGACGCTTGAAACTCCCAGAATCGACCGCATCTATAACGGTATCTGGCAGGTTTCTTCATTCAGGATGTTTTATAGGTCCGGCCTGCTCAAAAGGAAGGTGACCCATGCGTATAGATCGTTTAACCAGCAAATTGCAGTTAGCTCTATCCGACGCCCAATCGCTGGCCGTCGGTCTTGACCATCCCGGTATTGAACCGGCGCATTTGATGCAAGCCATGCTTGAGCAGCAGGGTGGTTCGATCAAACCCCTGCTGATGCAGGTCGGTTTCGACGTCAACAGCCTGCGTAAAGAGCTGACCAAAGAGCTCGACCAGCTGCCAAAAATCCAGAATCCGACCGGCGACGTCAACATGTCGCAGGATCTTGCGCGGCTGCTCAACCAGGCCGATCGTCTGGCCCAGCAAAAGGGCGATCAGTTTATTTCCAGTGAGTTGGTGTTACTCGCCGCCATGGACGAGAACAGTAAGCTCGGTAAATTGTTGCTCGGCCAAGGGGTGAGCAAGAAAGCCCTGGAGAACGCGATCAACAACCTGCGCGGTGGTGAGGCGGTCAATGACGCCAACCACGAAGAGTCGCGCCAGGCGCTGGATAAATACACCGTCGACCTGACCAAGCGCGCCGAAGACGGCAAGCTCGATCCGGTGATCGGCCGTGACGACGAAATTCGCCGGACCATTCAGGTGCTGCAACGTCGCACCAAAAACAACCCGGTACTGATCGGTGAGCCTGGCGTGGGTAAAACCGCCATCGCCGAAGGCCTGGCCCAGCGCATCATCAACGGCGAAGTGCCGGACGGCCTTAAAGGCAAACGTCTGTTATCCCTGGACATGGGCGCGCTGATTGCCGGTGCCAAGTACCGCGGCGAGTTCGAGGAGCGCCTGAAATCCCTGCTCAACGAACTGTCGAAGCAGGAAGGGCAGATCATTCTGTTCATCGACGAACTGCACACCATGGTCGGCGCCGGTAAGGGCGAAGGCTCGATGGACGCGGGCAACATGCTCAAGCCTGCATTGGCCCGTGGTGAATTGCATTGCGTTGGCGCGACCACGCTCAACGAGTACCGCCAATATATAGAGAAGGATGCGGCCCTCGAGCGGCGCTTCCAGAAAGTGCTGGTGGACGAACCGAGCGAAGAAGACACCATCGCCATTCTGCGTGGCCTGAAAGAGCGTTATGAAGTTCACCATAAAGTGGCGATCACCGACGGCGCGATCATTGCCGCTGCCAAACTGAGCCATCGCTACATTACGGATCGTCAGTTGCCGGACAAGGCCATCGACCTGATCGACGAAGCCGCCAGCCGCATCCGCATGGAGATCGATTCCAAGCCGGAAGTGCTGGACCGTCTGGAGCGTCGTCTGATTCAGTTGAAGGTGGAGTCCCAGGCGCTGAAGAAAGAAAGCGACGAAGCGGCGATCAAGCGTCTGGAAAAACTCCAGGAAGAAATCGTTCGCCTCGAGCGTGAATATTCGGACCTCGAAGAAATCTGGAACTCGGAAAAAGCCGAGGTTCAAGGTTCTGCGCAGATCCAGCAGAAGATCGAACAGTCCCGTCAGGAACTGGAAGCTGCGCGCCGTAAAGGCGACTTGAACCGCATGGCCGAGCTGCAATACGGGGTGATCCCGGACCTGGAGCGCAGCCTGCAAATGGTCGACCAGCACGGCAAAAGCGAAAACCAGTTGCTGCGCAGCAAGGTGACCGAAGAAGAGATCGCTGAAGTCGTGTCGAAGTGGACCGGCATTCCGGTGTCGAAAATGCTCGAAGGCGAGCGCGACAAGCTGATGAAGATGGAAAGCCTGTTGCACCAACGTGTGATCGGTCAGGACGAAGCGGTGATCGCGGTTTCCAATGCGGTGCGGCGTTCACGCGCCGGGTTGTCCGACCCGAATCGTCCGAGCGGTTCGTTCATGTTCCTCGGCCCGACCGGTGTCGGTAAAACCGAGCTGTGCAAGGCGTTGGCCGAGTTCCTCTTTGATACCGAAGAGGCCATGGTGCGGATCGACATGTCCGAGTTCATGGAGAAACATTCCGTGGCTCGACTGATCGGTGCACCACCAGGCTATGTAGGTTATGAAGAGGGCGGTTACCTGACCGAGGCGGTGCGTCGCAAGCCTTATTCGGTGATCCTGCTGGATGAGGTCGAGAAGGCCCACCCGGATGTGTTCAACATCCTGCTGCAAGTGCTGGAAGATGGCCGCCTGACTGACAGCCATGGCCGTACGGTGGACTTCAAGAATACCGTGATCGTCATGACGTCCAACCTGGGCTCGGTACAGATCCAGGAACTGGTCGGTGATCGTGAGGCTCAGCGCGCGGCGGTGATGGATGCAATTTCCACGCACTTCCGGCCGGAGTTCATCAACCGGGTCGACGAAGTGGTGATCTTCGAGCCATTGGCTCGGGATCAGATCGCGGGTATTACCGAGATCCAGTTGGGTCGTCTGCGCAGTCGCCTGACCGAACGGGAACTTAAGCTGGAACTCAGTCCTGAGGCCATGGATAAGCTGATCGCTGTCGGTTACGACCCGGTGTACGGCGCACGGCCGCTCAAACGAGCGATCCAGCGCTGGATCGAAAACCCGCTGGCGCAGCTGATTCTGTCGGGGCGTTTCATGCCCGGCGATACCGCCAAGGGTGTAGTGGAAAACGACGAAATCGTCTTCGCCTGATCCACGATCACAGCAAAATTGAAGAGGCCTCGCATTGCGAGGCCTTTTTTTCGTCAGGTTGTTGAACTGAAAGGAAAAGGCTTGTAAAGTGCGCCCCGCAGTAAGTCACCCCGAAGGGTTTCCGCTCCCCAAGCAGGAATCTGAAATAAGTTGCAAATCATTAACTTGAAAGCAATTTAAGGGGTTGACAGAGGTGCTTAAGATTGTAGAATAGCGCGCCTCAGACACACGAACGCAGCGATGCGAACGGGTCGAAGAGGTGAAGCAAGCTTCACAGTTGTAAATTGAAATATGTAGTTCCGTGATAGCTCAGTCGGTAGAGCAAATGACTGTTAATCATTGGGTCCCAGGTTCGAGTCCTGGTCACGGAGCCAATTTCAAACCGGGGTATAGCGCAGTCCGGTAGCGCGCCTGCTTTGGGAGCAGGATGTCAGGAGTTCGAATCCCCTTACCCCGACCATTTTTGGGTCGTTAGCTCAGTTGGTAGAGCAGTTGGCTTTTAACCAATTGGTCGTAGGTTCGAATCCCACACGACCCACCATTTTTGAAACCAGTTAGCGCTGGGATCAGATCTTAAGATCAGCGGCCAAAAGCCCTGATCGAAGAAGGCGACTTGTAAAGGTCGCCTTTTTTTTCCGGGGTATAGCGCAGTCCGGTAGCGCGCCTGCTTTGGGAGCAGGATGTCAGGAGTTCGAATCCCCTTACCCCGACCATATTAAAAATCCTCGTATCGAAAGATACGGGGATTTTTTTTGTCTTCGAAAAAGCCGAATCCTTTCAAGTCATCGTACAACTTGCCGATAACGAGCTGTCGGGGCGCAGACGCGGCCTCCCATTCAAGCCAACAACAAGAAAGGCGCTCGTTATGTTTCTTCGTCAGCTGAATATTGCCCCCCGTGCCGCGCTGGGTTTTGCCTTGATCGCCGTGTTGGTGGCGTTGCTCGGGATGTTTGCGCTGGGGCAAATGTCGAGTATTCGCGAGAGCGAGGTGGCCGTGGAGAAGCAGTGGTTGCCGAGCATCCGCGGGGGTGACGAGATTCGCGAACTGATGTTGCGCATCCGCACCATTTCCTTGCGCATGGCTCTGGATCAGGACCCAAAGAATATTCCGACCTACCGCGGTCAGATGGACACTCGCGACAAGGAGCTGAGTGAGAAGATCGCGGCTTATGATCGGTTGGTCGATACTGCCGAGGGCCAGGCCTTATATGACCAGTTCAAAACCACCTTTGCCGCCTATCGCACCGGCATTGCCCAGTCGTTCACCCTGGCGGAACAAGGACGTCGTGACGAACTGACCAAGCTGCTGCTGATCGACATGAAGACGGTGGTCGATGGTTCAGGCAAGCAGCTCAATGATCTGGCGGATCTGTTCGCCAAGCAGGTCGCCGCTGAAAGCGAGAAATCCGCAGCGCACTACGAAACGTCGCGAACGATTGTCAGTTTGTTTATTGCGCTGGCGGCGTTGGCTACGGTAGGCCTGGCCATGTTGCTGACCCGCAGCATCGTCCGTCCTTTGAGTGAAGCGCTGATTGTCGCGGAAAGTGTGGCGCAGGGCGATCTGACCCAGCCGATCGCAACCCATGGCAACGACGAAGTGACTCGTTTGCTCAAGGCGCTGGCGACTATGCAGCAGAATCTGCGAGAAACCTTGCAAGCCATCAGCGGTTCAGCCACTCAGCTGGCCACGGCGGCGGATGAGTTGAACGCCGTCACCCTCGACAGCACTCAGGGGCTGCAACAACAGAATAACGAAATTGAGCAGGCTGCCACGGCGGTCAACGAAATGACCAGTGCCGTGGAAGAAGTGGCGCGCAACGCAGTGTCGACTTCCGATGCTACCCGCCAATCCAGCGAGTCCGCGCATCTGGGGCAGGAGCGGGTCAGCGAAACCGCCAGCGCTATCAGTGCCTTGGCCAAGGATGTGCAGCACACCGGTGAATTGGTGCAGTCACTGGCTAATCAGTCTCAGGACATTGGGAAGGTGCTGGATGTGATTCGGGCCATCGCTGAGCAAACCAACCTGTTGGCGCTCAACGCAGCGATTGAAGCGGCCCGTGCAGGGGAAAGCGGTCGCGGTTTCGCTGTAGTGGCTGATGAGGTGCGTGCGTTGGCCCATCGTACCCAGCAATCGACCCAGGAAATCGAACAGATGGTCCAGGGCATGCGCAACGGTTCGAGTCTGGCGCTGGACTCCATGAATGCCAGTGCTTCCCGTGCCGCCAGCACATTGGTGTTGGCTGAACGAGCCGGGGAAGCGCTGCAGACCATCACTGCTTCGGTTCACGAGATTCACGAGCGTAACCTGGTGATCGCCAGTGCTGCGGAAGAACAGGCTCAAGTGGCTCGGGAAGTGGATCGCAATTTGGTGAATATCCGTGATCTTTCGGTGCGATCAGCCTCCGGTGCCGATCAGACCAGTGCCTCCAGTCATGAGCTGTCGAAGCTGGCCAATGCACTGCAGGGCATGGTGCAGCGCTTTCGGGTGTAAATCCGCCCGACGTAAAAAAGGCCGCGCTTCTCGATGGAGAGGCGCGGCTTTTTTTTGTGGTGGGGGCGCGTCTTGATCGTTCGCTACTGCCTTGCGCAATGGCGCCATTTTAAGCGAGGGGGATAATCGCTGGGCGGGTTCGACGAGCGCAGGAGTGTTCGTCGGTTGGTCTGAAACGCTTGCATATCGCCGATTGCTTTAAAGTCATGCTTGGAGATAAGTGGCATAATGCGCTTTTTTTGGTTGCGCTGCTGAAGGAGTGCCTGCCTGGTCAATCAGGTTCATAGCCCCGCAGGTGGTTATGCTGCACTGGAGCGCAAGTAACACTCCATAAAAGGAGGGTATCGCCAGCAGAGGAGGCTATTTGAATCACGCCAACCAAGAAGCGAGCGCTGCCCGGAACTGGCAAGACATGCATGCGAAGATAAACATCAACAGCGGGTGGTGATTCCCGGTTAGTTGAAGTGTGAACCGCTTAAGAATTAGTTAATGGGAGTTTTACCTGATGTCGGGCATCAAACGGGCGAGTGTTGGCAAGTTCAAAAGCAGAGAGGCTCTAATTGGTATCGTAGGGCTGGGTTATGTCGGTCTGCCTCTGATGTTGCGTTACAACGCTATTGGCTTTCGTGTGCTGGGCATCGATATCGATGAGGCTAAAGTCTCCCGGTTGAACGACGGACAAAGCTATATCGAGCATATCCCTGCCGAGAAAATTCAGAACGCTCGTCAAAGCGGCTTCGAGGCGACCACGGACTTCCAGCGGGCGAGCGAATGCGACGCCTTGATCCTGTGTGTGCCAACCCCGCTGAACAAGTACCGTGAACCGGACATGAGCTTCGTGATCAACACCACTGAAGCGATAAAACCCTATTTGCGCGAAGGGCAGATTGTCTCCCTGGAGAGCACCACCTATCCGGGGACTACCGAAGAAGAGTTGCTTCCGCGGGTTCAGGAAGGCGGATTGACGGTGGGCGAAGACATCTTCCTCATCTATTCGCCTGAGCGTGAAGATCCGGGCAATCCAGACTTTGAAACTCGCACTATTCCCAAGGTGATCGGCGGGCACACCCCGGCTTGCCTGGAAGTGGGGATCGCACTGTACGAACAGGCGATTGACCAGGTCGTGCCAGTCAGTTCCACCAAGGCCGCCGAGTTGACCAAGCTGCTGGAAAATATCCACCGCGCGGTAAATATCGGCCTGGTCAACGAGATGAAAGTGGTCGCCGATCGTATGGGGATCGATATCTTTGAAGTGGTCGATGCGGCTGCGACCAAGCCTTTCGGCTTCACTGCGTTCTACCCGGGGCCGGGGCTCGGCGGGCATTGCATCCCGATCGACCCGTTTTACCTGACTTGGAAGGCTCGCGAGTACGGTTTGCATACGCGTTTCATCGAACTCTCCGGCGAGGTCAACAAGGCCATGCCCGAGTATGTGGTCAGCAAGCTGATGGATGGCCTCAACAACAACAGCAAGTCCCTGAAGGGCAGCAAGGTGTTGGTGCTCGGTATCGCCTACAAGAAAAACGTCGACGACATGCGTGAGTCGCCTTCCGTCGAGATCATGGAGTTGCTCGAAGCCAAAGGCTGCGTGGTGGCTTACAGCGACCCGCATGTCCCGGTTTTCCCGAAGATGCGTGAGCATCACTTCAATCTGTCGAGCGAAGCGCTGACCGCTGAAAATCTCGCGAGCTTCGATGCCGTAGTCCTGGCCACTGATCACGATAAATTCGACTATGAGCTGATTCGCCAACACGCACGGTTGGTGGTGGACAGTCGCGGCAAATACCGCACCCCTGAAGCTCATATCATCAAAGCCTGATTGCTGGAGTGTTCCCTTTGAAACGTTTCGCCCTTATCGGCGCTGCCGGTTACATCGCCCCACGGCATATGCGCGCAATCAAAGACACCGGTAACGAGTTGGTATCGGCTTATGACATCAATGATTCCGTAGGGATCATTGACAGCCTGTCTCCGCAGAGCGAGTTTTTCACCCAGTTCGAGCGTTTCAATGAACACGCCTGGCAGCTCAAGCGCGATCCGGCGACAGCCCTGGACTACGTCGCTGTCTGCTCGCCCAACTACCTGCACCATTCGCATATTGCGGCGGGTCTGCGCCTTGGCTGTGATGTGATTTGCGAGAAGCCGCTGGTACCCACTCCGGAAATCCTGGACGAGCTTGCGCTGGTCGAGCGCGAGACGGGCAAGCGTGTCTACAACATCCTGCAACTGCGTCATCACCAGGCCATTCTCGATCTCAAAGAGAAAGTTGCCCGGGAGTCTCGCGACGGTAAATACGATGTAGAACTCACCTACATCACTTCCCGTGGCAAGTGGTACATGGAGAGCTGGAAAGGCGATCCGCGCAAATCTTATGGCGTCGCGACCAATATAGGCGTGCACTTCTACGACATGCTGCATTTCATCTTCGGCAAGTTGCAGCGCAACGTTGTGCACTTTGCCAATGATTACAAAGCGGCTGGCTACCTGGAGTACGAAAAGGCCCGGGTGCGTTGGTTCCTGTCTATTGATGCGCAGGACCTGCCGGATTCAGTCAAGGGTAAAAAGCCGACCTACCGCTCAATCACCGTTGACGGAGACGAGATGGAATTCTCCGAAGGCTTTACCGACCTGCACACCACCAGTTATCGGGAAATCCTCGCCGGTCGTGGCTACGGCATCGAAGATGCGCGTCATTGTGTGGAGACCGTGAATACCATTCGTTCGTCCAGGATCGTTACGCCACAAAACAATGAAGGCCACCCTTTCCTTGCAACTCTGAGTCGTTGAGGTCGGTATGAGCTATCAGGTTCATCCTTCGGCAATCGTCGATGAGGGCGCGCAGATCGGTGAGGGCTCTCGGGTATGGCATTTCGTCCACGTCTGCGGTGGTGCACGTATCGGCAAAGGCGTTTCCCTTGGGCAGAACGTCTTCATCGGTAACAAGGTGGTGATTGGTGACAACTGCAAGATCCAGAACAACGTGTCGGTATACGACAATGTCACGCTCGAAGAGGGCGTGTTCTGTGGTCCGAGCATGGTATTTACCAACGTCTACAACCCGCGCTCTCTGATCGAACGTAAAAACGAGTACCGCGACACACTGGTGAAAAAAGGCGCAACGCTGGGTGCCAATTGCACCATCGTCTGTGGCGTTACCATCAGTGAGTTTGCCTTCGTTGGCGCGGGTGCTGTGGTCAACAAGGATGTTCCGGCATATGCCTTGATGGTCGGCGTGCCTGCTCGGCAGATTGGCTGGATGAGTGAGTTTGGCGAGCAGCTGGAATTGCCTGTCAAGGGCGAGGGCTCGGTGGTGTGCGAGCACAGTGGCGACCGTTACGTGCTCAGTTTTAATGGATTGTGTAGGGAAGCAGGCGCGTCGACGATCTAGCAGCCTGTCTGTCAGGTTCGCAGTATCGTCCGCGTCATGACATGTTTTCACGGTGGCAAGCCGCCAATAACGAAGTGATTTATGGAATTTATCGATCTCAAGACCCAGTACCGTGAGCTCAAGGATTCGATCCGAGATCGCATTGACCGTGTACTCGAGCATGGCCAGTACATCATGGGCCCTGAAGTGGTCGAGCTCGAGACCCGGCTTGCCGAGTATGTGGGGGTTAAACACTGCATCAGCGCAAGTAGCGGCACCTGCACGCTTTTGATCGCCATGATGGCTTTGGGAATAGAAAGGGGTGATGAGGTCATCACTACGCCTTTCACGTTCATTGCAACGGGCGAGATGATCGCCTTGCTGGGCGCGATACCGGTTTTTGTCGATGTCGAACCGCTTACCGGTAACATCGATCCCGCAAAGATAGAAGCCGCCATCACGCCGCGTACCCGGGCGATCATGCCGGTCAGCCTGTATGGACAGTGCGCCGACCTTGATGCGATCAATGCAGTGGCCGACAAGTACGGTTTACCGGTCATTGAGGATGCGGCGCAGTCATTTGGCGCCACCTACAAAGGACGTCGCTCCTGTGCCTTGAGCACCATTGGTTCGACCAGTTTCTTTCCATCCAAACCGCTGGGTGCATATGGCGACGGTGGTGCATTGTTCACCGATGATGATCAGCTGGCCAAAGCCATGCGCGAGATTCGCATTCACGGGCAGGACCGACGCTACCACCATCCGCGTATCGGTCTCAATGGTCGGCTGGATACCCTGCAGGCTGCCGTTCTGCTGGCAAAACTGGAGCGTTTCGACTGGGAAGTCGAGCGCCGGACCCAGGTGGCGGAGCGTTACGATCGGCTGATCGCATCAGCATGTCCGGGGATCGTCAAGCCTTGCGTTCTACCTGATCGTAGCAGTGTATACGCGCAGTACACCTTGCAGGTCGATGCTCGTGATGAACTGACCAAAGCGCTCAATGCGCTCGGTGTACCGACAGCCGTGCACTACCCGGTGCCGCTGCATCTCCAGCCGGCGTTTGCGTATCTGGGTCAGGGCCGGGGCGCCTTCCCGATTGCCGAGTCATGCAGCCAGCGAGTGTTGAGTTTGCCCATGGGGCCGGATGTGACCGAAGAACAACAAACGCAGGTGGTTGACGCGTTACAAGTAGCATTGCGAAAAACCGTATGACGGCGTTGAAGCGGCTGCTGAACTCCACTGCCACATACGCGTTGGCGAATGTCATCAACAGTGCCATCCCGTTTTTCCTCCTGCCCGTTCTCACAAGGGTTCTGGCGCCGGCGGAGTATGGCGTGGTGACCATGTTCACCACTGTGGTGGGTGTGCTTTCGGCATTCACCGGGCTGAGTATTCATGGTGCGGTCAGCGTGCGTCATTTCGACAATAGCACTGATCACCCGCGCTTTGTCGGTGCATGCCTTGGTGTCCTGGCGGTGAGTACCAGTCTGGTGTTGCTGGTGGTTTGGCTGATGGCCGGGCCGCTTGCCCGCTCGACGGAGATTCCCGAAAGCTGGCTGCTGGTCGCGGTGCTGGTTTCGGCAACGCAGGCCATCGTTCAGGTCCGTCTGGTGATCTGGCAGGTCCGGAACGAGGTGATGCGATACGGTTTGTTCCAGATCCTGCAGACTACCTTGAACCTTTCGCTTTCCCTGGGTTTGATTTTTCTTCTCGGTCTGGGTTGGGAAGGGAGGGTGCTGGGTATCACGGTGGTGGGCTTTCTGTTTGCCGGCCTGGCGCTCTACGGTCTACAGCGTCGGCGGCTGGTGCGCTGGAGCCTGGATCGTGAATATGTCCGGTCAGTCTTGCGCTTTGGCGTGCCACTGATTCCCCATGCAGTGGGTGCAATGATGATCGCCATGAGTGATCGCTTTATCATTACTCATCTGCTGGGTATCGGTGTGACGGGCGCTTACGCAGTGGGCGTGCAGATGGGGATGGTGGTCGGGCTGCTGGCAGATGCTTTCGTCAAGGCTTTCGGCCCTCATCTCTTTTCCGAACTGAAAACCCGGGACTCGACATCCGGCCTTCGTATGGTCCGCCAATGTGCCGTAGTCTTCGCAGGTTTCCTGGTGCTGGCACTCGGCTATGTGGCATTTTTGCCGTACCTTTATCCCTTCATCGTCGGCGAGCAATACAGTGCCTCGCTACCGATCGCGCAATTGATCGGTTTCGGTAATGCTTTCATGGGAATGTATTACGTGGTGGCAGGATTTTTGTTCTTTTTCGAGCGAACCGTGCTTCTGGCGAAACTCACTTTGGCGGTCGGTTTGCTGAGCGTCGCACTGACCTATTCGCTGGTGAATTGGGTGGGTGTCATTGGCGCCGCGTGGGCCTATGTGCTTGTTCAGTTTATGTTCTTTATGGGGGCATGGCGCCTGGCCCAGAAGGTGTTCCCTCTGCCGTGGCGCTCACTTTTCAGAGCGCAGAGTAATCCAGGATGCTAAGCATGGCGCGCAGGTTTTTAGTCCGGGTGCTGCTTGCCCTCAGTGCTCTTTATTGGCGAGTGATTTATTCTGAGTTCCGCGCACGCTATGGCGTGTCGCCACTCTTTCGTTTCAATGGCAAGAATATTTTGCTGTACGGAGACGGAAGGATCTGCCTGAGAGAGAATAGCTATATAGGTGATAACTCCACCGTGCATGCTTCTTCCGGGTTCAGCGTGCAGATTGGCATCGGTTGCCATATTTCATCGAACGTGCGGATATTCACTGAATCCGTTCTGCCGGACAGCGATTTTCGCGTGAAGCCGGTGCCTTCAAAAGCAGGCAATGTGATAATTGCCGAAGCGTGTTGGATTGGCGCAAATGTTCTGATCAATCCGGGTGTTTCAATTGGCGCAAATAGTGTAGTTGGTGCCAATAGTGTAGTAACACGAGATATTCCGCCGGATGAGATTTGGGGCGGCGTGCCGGCAAAGCTCATTAGGAAGAAGCGGCAGCAAGCTGCCAGTGCGGCTTCTTAACCACAGTAAAAACTTGTGATGTAGGGTTTATGATTCCATACGGTCGACAAAATATTAGTGATGACGATATTGCAGCGGTGGTTGAGGTGCTGCGTTCGGAGTGGCTGACTCAGGGACCCGGTATAGCCAGCTTCGAGCGAGCCGTGGCCGAGGTCTGCCAGGCCCGGCATGCAGTGGCTGTCAGCAATGCCACGGCCGCGCTGCACATCGCTTGCCTGTCGCTGGATGTAGGGCCGGGAGATCTGGTCTGGACCAGCCCCAACACCTTC
Source organism: Pseudomonas hormoni (assembly GCF_018502625.1). Classification (NCBI taxonomy): domain Bacteria; kingdom Pseudomonadati; phylum Pseudomonadota; class Gammaproteobacteria; order Pseudomonadales; family Pseudomonadaceae; genus Pseudomonas; species Pseudomonas hormoni. The sequence goes on along the minus strand of NZ_CP075566.1, from coordinate 4,795,136 downwards.
GTTGCCAGTGCCAATTGCGCGCTTTACTGCGGCGCCGATATTGACTTCGTCGATATCGATTCGCAAACGCTCAACCTCAGTGTGGAGCGGCTGGCCGAAAAGCTGGATGCCGCACGCCAGGCTGGCCGTCTGCCAAAAGTGGTTATTCCGGTGCATTTCTCCGGTCGCAGTTGCGACATGCAGGCCATCGCGGCGCTGGGCAAGGAGTATGGTTTCCGGATCATCGAGGATGCCTCGCACGCAGTGGGCGCTGAGCATCAAGGCATGCCAGTCGGTGCTTGCCAGTACAGCGATATCACGGTCTTCAGCTTCCACCCGGTGAAAATCATTACCACCGGTGAAGGCGGTATGTTGACGACCAATGACACGGCATTGGCGAAGCGTCTGGTTCGGTTGCGTACCCATGGTATTGCGCAGGGCAGCGACGAGATGGTCAGTGCTCCGCAGGGGCCATGGGAGTACCAGCAGATTGAACTGGGCTTCAACTACCGCATGACCAACCTGCAAGCCGCATTGGGCCTCAGTCAACTGGCGCGCCTCTCGCCGTTCATTGCGCGTCGTCGCCAGTTGGTGCGGCAGTACCATGCGCTGCTGGCTGATCTGCCCATCGTCCTGCCGCAGGCCAGCGAAGAGTCGGCCTGGCATTTGTACCCGATCAGGGTTGCGGCGGAACGTCGCCTGGATGTGTTCTCCAAATTGCGTGCCGCGGATGTTTGGGTTCAGGTGCATTACATTCCGGTGCATACCCAGCCGTATTACCGCAATCTGGGTTTCAAGGCGGGCGATTTCCCCGAGGCGGAGCATTATTTCGCCGAGGCGTTCAGCCTGCCTTTGTTCTATGACCTGACCGACGAAGAGCAGCAAAGCGTGGTTGACCTGCTCCGCGAGGCTCTATCTTGAAGGTGGCGGTGATCCCGGCGCGCGGCGGCAGCAAGCGCATTCCGCGCAAGAACATCAAGATGTTCTGCGGCCGGCCGATGATCGCTTGGTCGATTCTGGCTGCCCAGCAGAGTGGCCTGTTCGAGCGTATAATCGTCACCACTGACGATGAGGAGATCGCCGAGGTCGCGCGTGCCTGGGGGGCAGAAACACCCTTCGTGCGGCCGCCGGAGCTGTCCGACGACTACGCCGGGACCACCGAGGTGATCGCCCATGCAACGCGCTGGTTGCAAGATCAGGGCGTTTCCGTTACGGCAGTATGCTGCATTTATGCGACTGCGCCGCTGATTCGACCTGAAGACCTGGCACGTGGTCTGGAGCTTTTTGAATCCGGAGACTGGGCCTATGCGTTCTCGGTTGCCGAGTTTTCTCCTTCGGTTTATCGCGCCTTTCAGGCGTCTGCGGAAGGCGGCGTGTCTATGCTGTTTCCCGAGTTTTTCACAACGCGCTCCCAGGATTTGCCAGTCGCCTTGCACGATGCCGGTCAGTTTTACTGGGGGCTCGCTGATGCCTGGACCCAAGGGCTGAAAGTCTTCGATCGCCACTCAACGCCGGTTTGCATTCCGCGTTGGAGGGTTCAGGATATCGACGACATGGACGATTGGATTCGCGCTGAAATGATTTTCAAACAATTGATGAGTGACCAGAGACAATGAGTGCATCGGATTTTGTGACACCCCAGGACGACATCATCTGGTTGCCGTTGGCGAAGGGAGTTTGAGATGTTGAAGTACTGCGTTCGCTGCGTGATGCCGCACACCAAGCCGGATCTGCATATTGACGAGGAGGGCGTCTGCAACGCTTGCCGCTCCTTCGAAAAACGCAAGGAGGTCGATTGGGATCAGCGTAAGAATGAACTCCTGGCGCTGCTCGAAAAGCATCGACGCCATGGCAGTAATTGGGATTGCATCGTTCCGGTGAGTGGCGGCAAGGACAGCACTTACCAGGTAATTCGGATGTTGCAACTGGGTTTGAACCCGCTGTGTGTCACCTCGACTACCTGTGACCAAAGTGAGAACGGTCGACGGAATATCCAGAACCTTCAGCGTCTAGGCGTGGATCATGTTCAGTTTTCACCCAATCCACTCGTGCGTGCCAAGCTCAATCGCATCGGACTGACTGAGGTCGGTGATATTGCATGGCCTGAGCATGTGGGTATCTTCACAATCCCTGTACGTGCGGCTGTGCAGTACAACGTACCTCTCATTGTCTGGGGTGAAAACTCGCAGAATGAATACGGCGGGCCGGCGGCAGCTACCGAAAACAACACCCTAACCCGGCGCTGGCTGGAAGAGTTTGGCGGGCTTCTGGGGCTACGCGTGTCCGATCTTTCTGAGACTTACGGCATAGAGCCGCGCAGCCTGCTCCCTTATCAGTATCCTTCGGATGAAGATCTCCAGCGGGTCGGGGTAACCGGACTTTTTCTCGGGCACTATCTGCCTTGGGATGGGCTTTCCAACACTTTGATTGCCCAGGCCCATGGCTTTGTTACCTACGATAAGCCAGTTGAAGGGTCGATGGTTAACTATGAGAATCTGGATAACCATCAGCACGGAATTCACGACTATTTCAAATACCTGAAATTTGGCTTCTCTCGCGCCACTGATATCGCGTGCCTGCATGTACGGCGTAAACGTATCACGCGACAGGATGCCATTGAAATCGTCAAGGCGCGTGACGGCAAATTCCCCTGGACCTACCTGGGTAAACCGCTCGCGGAAATTCTCGAGCCGCTGGAAATGACCACGGACGAGTTCATCAAGATCTGTGACCGGTTCACCAACAAGAAGATTTTCAAGCGTGATGCATCCGGCGTGTTGATCAAGGATCGACACGGCAACCTCATGAAGCTGAACCACGACAACGTATGAAAGTCGCCATCGTCAATTATGGGGTGGGCAACCTGAGCTCGGTACGCCGAGCCTTCGAGGAGCTGGGTGCCGAACCGGTAATCGCCAATCACCCGTCAGCACTGTACGACGCGAACCGTATTGTGCTGCCGGGTGTCGGGGCGTTTAAGGAAGGCATGGCCCATCTCGATCACGGTGGCTGGAGCGAGGCACTGCGTGAGGTAGTGGGCGAGCAAGGCAAACCGTTGCTGGGTATTTGCCTGGGCATGCAGCTGTTGGCCAGCGAGGGACATGAGAACGGCGTTACGCCTGGACTTGGATTGATCCCCGGTCAGGTGCGACGCCTGGACGAACTGGGCTGCACGTTGCGTATTCCGCATGTAGGCTGGAACGAAGCGTGTCACGATGGTAGCGACGTTCTTTTCGAAGGTATCCCGGACAGGTCGGACTTCTATTTCGTGCACAGCTACGCCTTCGTTCCTGAGGCGCTTGAGCATAGGCTGGCGACCGTTCCTTACGGCGTCGACCTGACTGCGGCCGTGCGCCGGGATCATGTCTTTGGTTGTCAGTTTCACCCGGAGAAAAGCTCCAAGGCGGGACGACGTCTACTTCGTAACTTTCTGAGCTATTCGCCATGTTGAAGGTTCGTGTCATCCCCACTTTGCTCTGGAAGGGGCTGGGACTGGTGAAAGGTGCCGGCTTCGATAGTTGGCGGCGGGTTGGGCCGGTGCTGCCTGCGATCAAGGTCTACAACGCGCGCGATGTGGACGAATTGATTCTGGTAGATATCACTGCGACTCAGGAAGGCGAATTACCGGACCATGATTCGGTCAATGACTATTCCGAAGAATGTACTGTGCCGCTGACAGTAGGTGGCGGCATCACCAGCGTGGAGCAGGTGTTGGCGCTGTTGCACAGTGGTGCCGACAAAATTGCCATCAATAGCGCTGCCTATGCCAATCCTCTATTGATTGAGGCGGCAGCCTCGCGTTTTGGTGCGCAATGCGTGGTGGCGAGCGTTGATGTCCGGCGCATGGATGATGGGAGCTATCGCTGCTTCAGTCATGCTGGCACCCAGGATACCGGTCGTGAGGTGGAGCAGTGGGCCAGAGAGCTGGCTGCGCGTGGAGCAGGCGAGATTCTGCTGACCTCCATCGAACGGGACGGCACCATGGGTGGATATGACCTGGCACTGGTGGAAAAGATTGCCCGGGCCGTGGATATCCCCGTGATTGCTTCCGGGGGGGCCGGCAGTTATCAACACATGATTGATGTGGTGCAGCAGGCGGGGGCTTCGGCCGTTGCTGCCGCCAGTATCTTCCACTTCACCGAGCTGACACCTGCCGGCGCCAAGGCTGCAATGCAGGCTGCCGGCATTCCGGTGAGGCGCAATTTCCTGGGTGAGGCGAGTTCTTGAACATAGTTCTACGTGTCGATGCCGGCCAGAGAATGGGGACCGGGCACTTCATGCGTTGCCTTACCCTGGCCGACACCCTCGCGCAACGTGGCGCACAGTGCGTTTTCCTGTGCCGCGAGTTGCCGTCGCATCTTGCGCAGTTGCTGGCGCGTCACGGGCATGCGCTGCGCAGCCTGCCTGCCCGCGAGAACGACACGCCTGACACCGGATTGGCGCATGCCGATTGGTTGGGTACCACCCAGGTCACGGATGCCGCAGATAGTCTGGAAGCATTGCTGGGGCAGGCATGGGACTGGTTGATTGTCGATCACTATGCCCTCGACCGGCATTGGGAGATGCGCCTGCGACAAGCCGTGCGCAGGATCCTGGTGATCGATGACCTGGCGGATCGTCAACATGAGTGTGACCTGCTTCTGGATCAGAATCTGTATCAAGACATGCAGTCGCGTTATGACGGCAAGGTGCCCGAGGTATGCCAGCTGCTGCTGGGGCCGCGCTTCGCGTTGTTGCGCGACGAATTCCGTCGCCTTCGCGTGAATCTGCCTCCGCGTGGGGAGGAGATCAAACGGGTGCTGGTGTTCTTCGGCGGCGTCGATGAACACAATTTCACCGGCCAGGCGCTGGCCGCTGTGCCAGGTATTGCTCAGGCAGGCGTTGAGGTCGATGTGGTGCTCGGTGCGTTGCATCCGCAGCGTGCTGCCATCGAGACCCTGTGCCAGCACCAAGGTTACCGTTGTCATGTGCAGACCACGCGAATGGCCGAGCTGATGGCCAGCGCTGATCTGGCGATTGGCGCAGGTGGGACGGCGACTTGGGAGCGATGCAGTCTTGGACTGCCGACATTGGCACTGAGCACTGCGGACAATCAGACTCGACAGCTGGCCGATGCGGCAAGCCGGGGCCTGGTCTATACCCTTCAGGCTGGGGAAGATTTTCAGGCGGATCTCGCGCTACACCTGAAAGCCCTGCAGCAAAATCCTGCGCTGCGCACGCTGATTTCGAACCAGGGCATGGCTGCCGTGGATGGCCTGGGCGTGCAACGCCTGGCTGCGCACATGGGGTGCACCGGCGTAGACATGCGTGCCGCACAGCCAGAGGACTCGTCCGCTCTATATCGCTGGCGCAACCACCCCTCGATCCGCGCTGTTTCTCGAAATACCGAGGAAATTGCCTGGGAGGATCACTGCCGCTGGTTCGCGTCAGTACTCGCAGATCCGCAACGCAAGCTGTTGATAGGCGAACAGGGCGGCGAGCCGGCGGGGGTTGTGCGTTTTGACCTGGAAGAAGGTGGCCAGGCCGAGGTTTCCATTTACCTGGTGCCCGACGCGGCCTCGCGCAGCCGCGGTGGTGATCTGCTTCAGAGCGCCGAGGACTGGATTGTCCGGCATTGCGCCGATGTGCGTTGGCTGCACGCGCAGGTCAAGGGCTCCAACAAACGCTCCAATGGGCTGTTCATGGCCGCAGGCTATGACATCGACATCACTCGATTTTCAAAGAAGTTGCATGAGCTATGACTGAATCATTCAAAATCGCAAATCGTCACATCGGCCCTGGTCATGCGCCTTTCGTCATTGCTGAAATGTCAGGCAACCATAACCAGTCCCTCGAGCGTGCTCTCGAAATCGTCGAGGCGGCGGCAAGCACCGGCGCCCATGCCCTGAAGATTCAGACCTACACCGCGGATTCGATGACGCTGGACCTGGATGAGGGCGAGTTCCATATCAGCGACCCCAACAGCCTGTGGGCCGGTACTTCGCTGTACAAACTCTATGGCGAGGCGTTCACTCCGTGGGAATGGCACAAGCCGATCTTCGACCGGGCGCGCGAGTTGGGGATGATCGCGTTCAGCACCCCTTTCGATGACAAGGCAGTCGATTTTCTCGAGGCGCTGGACGTTCCCTGCTACAAGATCGCTTCCTTCGAGAATACGGACCTGCCGCTGATTCGCCGTGTGGCAGCTACGGGCAAGCCGTTGATCATTTCCACCGGCATGGCCACGGTGGCGGAACTGGACGAAAGCGTGCGTGCTGCGCGGCAGGCCGGTTGCAAGGATCTTGTCTTGCTCAAGTGCACCAGTACCTACCCGGCGACGCCACAGAACACCAATATTCTGACTATCCCGCATCTGCGTGAGTTGTTCGGCTGCGAAGTCGGATTGTCCGACCACACCATGGGTATCGGTGTGTCCGTAGCCAGTGTTGCGCTGGGCGCGACCGTGGTCGAAAAGCACTTCACGCTAAGCCGTGCCGACGGCGGGGTCGACAGTGCGTTTTCGATGGAGCCTGCCGAAATGGCGCAGCTGGTCATCGAAACCGAGCGCGCCTGGCAATCCCTGGGACGTGTCAGCTATGGCGCCACCGCTGCCGAAGAGAAGAGCCGGGTTTTCCGCCGCTCCATCTATGCCAGCGAGGACATCGCAGAGGGCGAGCTGCTGTCGCCGGCCAACGTACGCATCATCCGGCCAGGTCTGGGGTTGCCGCCGAAGTACTTCGAGCAGGTGATAGGCAAGCGTGCGAAACAAGCCATCAAGCGTGGCACGCCGATCGGCTGGAATATTATCTAGTGCGGCAGCCAAGCTTTGCGCAATTACTCGAAATTGAGAACGACCCCGCGTTTCTGACGTTTCGCTGCCCCCGCAGCGGAGCGTTGCTTTGGCCTCTGGTCCGTAACCAGTTTTATCGCCAGTTGATTTCCGACCTCTACTACCAGGAGGCACCGTTGATCGCTGCCGTGCCCGCCGTGCCGCGTGGGCAGGCGCTGGCATCGCTTGCCCGTGTCGCTCGACACAATCTGGGGCAGAGGCGCTTGAGTGGTGATGTTCTGGTGATCGGGACGGGAGCGGGCAGTTTCCTGCGCGAGGGGCGCTGGTTCAATCGCATTACCGACTATCTGGCGCAGGCATCGCCGCCGGACACTGTGACCGTTGAAGGTGTGGTGGACTGGAACGTACCCCGGCCGCGCTGGAATCAGCGGATTTCCTACTGGTTGCCGTGGCAGGGGGCTATTACGGTAGCCGGACGGTTGTTGCAGCGAGATTCGCATGTTGAAACCGCTCGTGAGGTGCTGGCATACGCCAGACAGCGGGCGCATGACCTTCTCGATTTAAGCATCGCCGAGACACAGATGGATATGCTGGTCGGAATGCTGGCCCGCAAGCTGGCTCGCCTGCCGGTTGTCCATCATGCCTATCGGCGTCTGCTGGAAAAGGTTCGGCCGCGCTTGATACTGTTGGAGCAGGCTTGTTATGGCGATTTTTCGCCGATCAACCAGATTGCCCGTGAAATGGGCATCCGTGTCGCCGAGCCGCAGCACGGCATGGTGTCCGGTGGTCACGATGCCTATTGCTATGCGCCATTGCTGCGCGACAGTGCCGAATACAAAGCGTGTCTACCGCACGATTTTCTCGGTTATGGCTCGTGGTGGAACAAGCAGATCAATGTGCCGGTGGAGAAATGGGTGATCGGGCATCCCCATTACAGTGAGCAGCGACGCGGTATGTCACTGGCCAAGGGCGTGCAGAACGATATCCTTCTGTTGGGCGATGGTATCGAGTTTCCACTCTACGTGGCGTTGGCCACTGAGCTGGCTGAACTGTTGCGCGGGCAGTACCGTATCGTGCTGCGTCCGCATCCGCTGGAGCGTGTCGAGGTCTATCGGCGTTACCCTGACGGCAAGATCGGGGACGTCTTCATTGATACCAATCGGGACATCTATAGCTCTTTCATCAGCGCACATGCTGTAGCAGGCGAGGTTTCAACCGGGTTGTTCGAAGCAATCGGAATAGCCGGTAAGGTCTTGTTGTGGGAAACCCCCAAAGCTCAATTCAGTTATCCCAGCCATCCGTTCTCCGGATTCGTGGATGCCAAAGGTTTTGTCGAAGAGTTGCTCAAGCCTGAGGGTTCCGGGTTGCCTGTTATCGATGAGGATATCTGGGCGAGCGACTGGGTGAGCAACTACAAAAACTATCTTGGCCACGTGCTTGACAAGGCTGGCTGAATATTTCCCAGAAGAACGGGCCTGGGTTCCCGGCCTCGCTGGTCGGCAAAATGGATCAGAACAGGGTATCCTGCCTCGCTTTGAGCGGGCCTGATGCAGGGTGGTACTGGCCTGAAAGCGAAGCAACCTAATTCGATAGTGAATACTGGCCGTGCAAAAAATTTCTGTGATCGATTATGGCTGCGGCAATCTGGCCTCGGTCGTCAACATGATTCAGCATGTCGGCGCAGCGGCGCAGATCATCCACTCGCCCGAGCAATTGGCCGATGCTGGCAAGCTCATCCTGCCCGGTGTAGGGGCCTTCGATCATTGCATGGGCAACCTGCGCGATGCCGGTTGGGTCGCGCCGCTGGAGCAAGCGGTCTTCGAACGCCAGGTGCCCATCATGGGCATCTGCCTGGGCATGCAATTGCTGACCCGTGGCAGCGAGGAGGGGCAATTGCCCGGACTCGGATGGATCGATGCCCATGCGAAACGTTTCCGGCCGGAAGATGTAACGCTGAAGGTGCCGCACATGGGCTGGAACGAAGTGCATCAGATGCGCGCAGATGTTCTGTTGCCGCCATCGGAAAGCCCGCGACGTTTTTACTTCGTGCACTCTTACCGGGTTGAATGCGCTGATCCCGATGATGTCCTGCTGCAGTGCGAACACGGTGAAACGTTCGTCGCCGCGTTCCGGCGGGCGAATATCTGGGGCTTCCAGTTCCATCCGGAAAAGAGCCACAGGTTCGGCATGGAACTTTTCCGACATTTTCTCGAGGTGTGACGTGCTCAAGCATCGTGTGATACCCGCGTTGCTGCTGCGCGAGGGTGGTCTGGTCAAGACCCAGAAGTTCGGCAAGCACAAGTACGTCGGTGACCCGGTCAATGCCATCCGTATCTTCAATGAGAAGGAAGTGGACGAACTGGTGGTGCTCGACATCGATGCCAGCCGTCAGGGCCGTGAGCCCGACTACGCGCTGATCGAGAGCATCGCCGCAGAGTGCTTCATGCCATTGGGTTACGGCGGTGGTATTTCCACGATCGAGCAAGCACGTCGAATTTTTTCTTCCGGGGTGGAGAAAGTTATCCTGCAGACCTCCGTGCTGGGCAATCCGAGGCTGGTCACCGAGATCGCCGAGCGCTTTGGCAGCCAGAGCGTCGTGGTGTCCGTTGACGTCAAGCGGGACTGGCTCGGGCGCTATCGCCTGTGGTCGTCTTCGGCGCGTCGCTCAATCGGAGATGACTGGCTGTCGGCTCTAAAGGAGCTGGTCGCGGCGGGTGCCGGCGAAGTGCTGTTGAATTCGGTTGACCGTGATGGCATGCAGCAAGGGTATGATCTGCGCTTGATTCAAAGCGCTGCACAGGCAGTGGATGTGCCACTGATTGCTCTCGGTGGTGCGGCCGGACTGCAGGACTTTGTAGAGGCGACCAAGGCTGGCGCCTCTGCCGTTGCTGCCGGAAGCCTCTTTGTGCTTCAGGGCCCGCACCGTGCGGTGCTCATCAGCTATCCAAAATATTCAGAGCTCGAGTCGCTTTTCAGGGGTAAAGATGTATCCTAAAGAACACAGGGTCTGTACCCGCTGCGTAATGGATGACAGTGCATCCGGTATATCTTTTGATGAACAGGGCATCTGCAATTTCTGTACATATTTCCAGGAGCGCGTCAACGGCGTGGTTTTCGCTCAGGAAACCGAACGTGCGCAGCGGCGCAAGGCTTTCATCGAGCAGGTGAAAAAAGCCGGTGAGGGCAAGCCGTACGACTGCATCATCGGGCTTTCCGGTGGCGTCGACAGCTCCTATGTAATCCATCTGGCATTGGCCGAGGGTCTTCGACCACTGGCCGTGCACATGGACAACAACTGGAACTCCGAGTTGGCGGTCAACAACATCAAGAACCTGGTGACCAGCCTGGGTGTCGACCTGTACACGCATGTTATCGACTGGCCTGAGTACAAGGGGCTGATGCAGTCGTTTTTCGACGCGGACGTGATTGACGTTGAGCTTCTCTACGACAACGCCATGCTGGCGGTGAACTACGAACAAGCCAGGCGCTACGGCATCAAGTACATCCTCTCGGGAAGCAATTCGGCAACCGAGGGCATGCCGATGCCTGAAGACTGGAACTGGCGCAAGTGGGATAAACGCAACATCAAGGCGATCGCTCGTCGCAATGCAGTGCGCATCAAGACCTTCCCGATCATGGGAACCTTGGGCTACATCTACAACCGTGTATTGCGCGGTATCAAATGGGTGTCGTTTCTCGATTTCTATGATTACCAGAAGGACGCGGCGCTGGACTTGCTTGAAGACAAATACGCCTACAAGCGCTATCCGTACAAGCACTATGAGTCGGTATTCACACGCTTCTATCAGGGTTACATCCTGCCGCAGAAGTTCGATGTGGATAAGCGCAAGTTGCATCTGTCGACCCTGGTGATGAGTGGGCAGATGACCCGCGAGCAGGCACTGTCGCACCTGCAGCAATCGCCTTATGCCTCGTCTGAAGAGCTTGATCGTGACCGCAAGTACTTCCTGAAAAAGATGGGATGGACCGAGAGCCAGCTGGAGGCCTACCTGCAAAGGTCGGCCAAGCCGCACGACGCCTATCCCAGCGAGCGCTTTGCCTGGGACTTTATCCGCAAGCTGTATCAGATGAAGCGTTCTTCCTGAGTCTGTTCGATAAGGCCTGTCGGCTCTGATCTGTTAAGGGTTTTTCTTTTGAAAGTCTTGTTTTTGCACCCTGCGGCAGCGTTTGGCGGTGCCTCGAAAAGCCTGATCGAGTTGTATGCCATGTTGCGTGGCGCAGGAGTGCGCGGCACTGTGCTGACGCCCGCTGGGCCGGTCTGCCAATCCTTTGCCGAGGCAGGACTGCAGGTAGAAGCGGTCAGGGGGCTGAGTCAGTTCGATAACACCCGCTACGGTTACTACCGCAAGGTGCGCTGGCTCATCCTGCTGCGCGAGCTATTCCTGCTGCCGTTCTCGCTGCTCGGATTGTGGCGCCTGCGCCGTGAGCCTTTCGATCTGATCCACGTCAACGAAGTCACCCTGTTGCCTCTTGCGGTGGTTGCCAAGTGGATGCTGCGCGTGCCGCTGGTGGTACATGTCCGCTCATTGCAGCGCAAGCCGGGGGCCGGCTTGCGTACTCGCTGGGTGAACGCCCTTTTACGCCGTTATGCCAACGCCGTAGTGGCGATCGACCATACGGTGGCCGCAACGCTCGAGCCGAATTTGCCGCTCAGCATCATCCATAACGGGCTCAAGGTCGCCGGGCAAATCCCGGCCTCGGAGCCCAGGGGTGATGACGAGGTGGTCAGGGTCGGTTTTCTGGGGGTGCTGATTCCGCTCAAAGGCATCTTCGAGCTGGTCGAGGCGATGCGTATTCTCAAGGGGCGAGGCGTACGTATCGAGTGCCTGGTCGCTGGCGAGAACGCGCGCCAGCTCTCTGGTTTCAAGGCTTGGGTGCTCGGGAAATTCGGCTTCGCGCGGGATATGCGTGCCGAGCTCGAAGCGCTGATCCGGCGTGAGTGCCTGGAGGAACAGGTCAAGCTGCTCGGATTCGTGAGCGATGTCCGCACGCTCTACCCGCAACTGGATATCCTCTGCTTCCCTTCGCACCTGGATGCGGCTGGCCGGCCGGTGTTTGAAGCGGCTTTCTATTCCGTTCCGAGCGTCGTGGCGGTGACCGATCCGGTGCCCGACGCCCTGGTACATGAAGTCACGGGGTTGGCGGTGCCGACGCCAGATCCGACGCTGATCGCCGATGCCCTGCAGCGGATGGCCGAGGCTCCGCTCTGGCGCCGGCAGCTGGGTACGCAAGCCAGGAGCTGGGCGGAACATACATTCTCGATCGAAGCCAATGCCGTGCGTATGCTCGATCTTTATCGGCATATTCTTTCATCACAGGCAAGTCGTTGAGTCATGCGAATTCTGATGCTGTCCCAGTATTTCTGGCCGGAAAGTTTCATCATCAACGATATCGTGCGGACCCTTGCCGAGCAGGGGCACGACGTTGTGGTTACTACCGGCAAGCCCAACTATCCGGATGGCAACGTATTTGAAGGCTATCGCGCGGCGGGTACTCAGCGAGAACGCTATGAGGGGCACATCGAGGTGCTGCGTGTGCCACTGTGGCCGCGCGGTAAAGGGGGGGCGAAGAACCTGATTCTCAACTACCTTTCGTTCGTGTTCGCCGGGTTGCTTTACCTGCCCTGGATGCTGCGCAAGCGCGAATTCGATGCGATCCTGGTCTTCGCACCCTCGCCAGTCACCCAGGCGATTCCGGCCATTCCCCTCAAGTGGCTGAAGAAGGCGCATCTGGCGCTCTGGGTGCAGGATCTGTGGCCGGAAAGTCTGTCTGCCACCGGTTTTGTGCGCAATCGGCATTTGCTCAAATTGGTGGGCTGGATGGTCAGGGCGATTTATCGCCATTGCGACACGCTGCTGGTGCAGTCGCGCGCTTTCGTCGAGCCGGTGGCTCGCTATGCCGCACGCGAGAAGATTCAGTACTACCCCAACTCTATGGATGTGCGTAGTGAGCGGTCGGTGGTGGAGGTTCCCCTGGAGCTGGACGCGTTGCTCAAACAACACTTCTGTGTGGTGTTTGCCGGCAATCTGGGCACTGCCCAGGCCCTGGATACGCTGGTACAGGCGGCGGAACAGCTGCGCGATGAACCGGATATCCGCATTGTGCTGGTCGGCAGCGGAAGCCGCCTGGACTGGCTCAAATCGCAGCAGCAGGCGCTGGCGTTGGACAATCTGGTGTTGCCAGGGCGCTTTCCGATGGAGGCAATGTCTGCGATTTTCGAACGCTCATCAGCCCTGCTGGTATCGCTTAATGATGAAGAAGCCTTCGCCCAGACTATCCCCAGCAAGATTCAGGCGTACCTCGCCGCTGGACGGCCGATTATCGCTTGTATGAACGGCGAGGGTGCTAGGGTGGTCTATGAAGCTGGAGCGGGGCTGACCTCGCCTGCCGAACAGGTGTTGCCGCTGGTTACCAATATCCGACGCATGAAAGCGCTGGGGCCGGCTGAGCGAGCGGTCATGGGGGAGGCGGGCAGGGCCTACTTCGATGCGCATTTTGAGATGGACAGTCAAGTGACCCGTTTGGTCGAGTTGTTGCAGCGCTGACGGCGCAGGGCGAACCTGCCCGCTTAAGGAATAGATAATGCGTGTGATGGTCTTCCCCGTCGCCTTCATGGCGAACACCTTCGCCATGATGGTGGTCATGATCGGACTGAGTCTGTTCGGAAAGTCCGCTCTGGCGGCGGATTTCGGACTTATCCACGGTGCCACGGTTGCGCTGTTCTACTCGTTTTCCGGCAATGCGCGCAGTCTGATTCTCTCTGAGTCCGGCGCTATCGATGCTCCCGGGATCCTTCGACTACGCCTGATTTTGCTGCTGCCGTTGGGCATGCTGGCGTGGATGCTGTGTGCCGGGGTTGTGGATAGCAGCTGGTTGTTTGTTCTGCTGCTGGTGGTGCGTCGCGCTGCGGAATGGCTGGCTGAAATCTTTCTCAGTGAACAGGAGTTGCGTCACCAGGAACGCGCAGCAATCCGCTTCCTGCTTACCCAGGGCTGTCTCAGCCTGGCGCTGCTGCTGGCGCTGCTAAACGATGGCCCTCTGTCTACACCCATGACGTTGCTCTGGGCTCTGTCGCCGTTGCTTGGATGCATGAGCCTTGGGCTTCCAAAGCGTGCCCTGAGCAGTGGCGTACCGCTGTTTTCCAGCATTCGGCTTATGTTGCCGCACTTCGGTTCGACCGCGGTTATCGGTGTGTCGGTTTACGTGTTCCGACTGTTCATCTTGTTGGTGGCGGACAAGCAGGTGGCCGGCGATCTGTTTTCGGCCTTTGCCTTGGGCGGCATTCTCGGTGCGGTTTTCTCCCAGGCATTGGGTCCGACCATGGTGCGGCACGAGCGGCGCTCGGCAGGTCCAGGGCGTCTGGTCAAGATGTTCAATCTGATGCTGGTCGTCATGCTGCTGGCCGGTTTAGTGCTGGTGGCCGGGGTGTGGAGCATTCCGCATTTGCTGGACTGGACGGAGAAGGACCAGCTCTTCTGGCTGGCTGTGGGTTGCTCCTTGATGGGGGGGGTCGTGATGGTGCTGGCACAGCGCATCCGTCTGCGCATTCTCCAGGATGAGGCCGGAGGTGATGTGTTCGGTTCGGACATGTTGTCGAACATTCTGCTGATAGCGAGTATCCCCTTCTTGTATTACGGGATCGGTGTCAACGCTCTGGCGCTGCTGTACTTGCTGGGTGCACTCCTGTCCTGGGTGTTCTATGCCAGCGAACGTCACGGCCTGCTTTCCTGGCGTGATTCGGGCTGGTTCACGCAGAAAAACTTGCTGTTGCTGATCGCGCTGGTGATATTTCTGCCCGTGTTTTTCCAGCTCAATGGCGGGATTTTCCATGATCCGTCCCATAGTTTCAGCCACGGAGGGGTTCTGGCTTTGTTACCGATTCCCCTGTCGGTACTGGCCTGTTACTTGGGTATGGTGTTGCTCGGTCGCTACTCGCACGCGCGCCTGGCATTGCTGAGTCTGTTTTTCGTTTTCATTGGCATGCTATTGACCAGTCTGCTGCTGGGTCTGGACACGAGCGGAGGGGGGAGTCAGAAGATGATATTGCTGATCCAGTACATCCTGCCGATGTTCGCTCTCGTGCTTGGGCAGCAGTTTGGCATGCGTGAAGGAGCGCTGACGTTGGTTGCCAAGGCCGCGCTATTCATTCTGCTGACGGTAGTACCCTTGCAGTTACTGGCGACTCTAACTTCAGGTGATGTACTGCTTTCGCCCTCTGTCTATATCTTTAGTATCTATCAACACCTGCAGTATGCTTCCTTGTTGTTTGTTGCGGCCTTCGTGCTGGCGCTGTTCACGCTCTGGGGGCGTGCGGGTTTTGATGGATGGCTGCGCGCCTTGACCTTGCTGATGGGCGGCTATGTGATTTTGTCCTGGTCTCTGCTTGCGATGCTACTCTTCGTGCTGGCGGTATTCTGCTTTGTTGCGCAGCAAGGGGCGCGAGAGCGACGCCTGGCATCTTTGCTGGTCGTACCGCTGTTGGCGGTGTGCGGGGCGCTGCTGTCGTTCCTGTACATGCACTACGTGTCGCAGGCAGAAGTGCCAACACCGCTATCAGAGGCGACCGATCTTTCCATGCAGGCGCTCGAGGGACGGGTCGGTTATCTGGAGAGTTGGATGTTCTATATCGATGGCATTTCCGCGAGTTGGACCAATGCCCTTTTCGGTCATGCTACGTCGCCAGAGAGGGGGTTGTACCCCAGTGCGCTCAACTACTATCTCGATTTCGCTTACAACTTCGGTCTACTGGGATTGTTGCCGCTAATCGCGCTGGCTCTGTATAGTCTTGTGCTCGTATGCCGGCGGTGGCGGGATTTTTGGGCGCACAGCCCATACATGGGCCTGGCGCTGGTGGTCATTTTCATGCTGGTAGTCGACAGTGCCTTCAAAGTCGGTCTGCGCCAACCGTACTCTGGTGTAATCATGTTCTTTTTATGGGGTTTGTTGCTGGCGGTGATTTCTCTGCCAAGAGCGCGCCTTTCAACGGTTAGTGGAAATGTTGTCTGAGGGATTATGCGCTGGGATATTCTGATTAAAGGTACTTGGCTACTCGTATTAGCGGGAATTGCGCTTATCGGTGCCTGTGCATTGGCCGAATATCAGGGAAGTGCATGGGTTTATATACTGTTCACTGTGCTCTCGACGGCGGTTCTGTTCTTTGGCTTCGGTCGCGGTGCGATTTTTTTCGATTCCTTCATTGGTGTCTTGCTGTGGATCGGCTTCTGGCTGAAGTTCAGTGTGCACACAGCTTTTTCCCATGGCCGTTTCAACATTTCGGTAGGTGCTTTCGACGCAAGCCCCGCTTCGCTGGATCAGGTGTTACTGGTAGTTTGCTGTGCTCTGGCGGCAATTTTACTCGTGCGGTTTATTCGTCAGCGCTTCTTTTTTAGTTATCCCGATACGATGCCGGATATCTCCTATACCGGGTTGTATGCTTTTTATCGAAAATATCGAATCGCACTGCTGACCGCCTTTATTTTGGCTGTGTTGGCCGTCTGCATTTCCAATGCATGGTTCGGTATTTACCAGAGAGGCCTGGTTGAACGGGTGAAGTTGCCTTTCGGGCTTAATGGTGTTTATGCCTGGTTGTTGATGTTTGGGATGGCGTCCGTTTCTGCAATCATCTTGCGTTTTGAGTTCGAATTGAACCGAGATCGTTATTGGGTCGCAATCGTCATCGCTCTCCTGGAGGTGGCATTGTCCAATGTCTCCTTGTGGAGTCGAGGTATGATCCTCAACGGGTCTGCCTTGATGTATGGTGCCGTGGCGCAGTTTCGGCGGCAAGAGCCTCGCTTGCGTTTAGGGTTGGCGGGATTTGTTGTAGTGGTTTTCGGTACCTTATTTGTCGCATCGGTGTTGTCTGTCAACTACTTGCGGGCTAAAACTTATTATACTGATTACACCCCGGCTCAGCGTGAAGGAGCGGTTGTAGAACAAACGTCCACTCTTTTTCTTGATCGCTGGGTGGGTGTGGAAGGTGTCATGTCTGTGGTGGGTTCAACAGACAAAGGTTGGCCGATGTTCAAAGAGGCACTTTCCGAGAAATTCGATAAAACGGTTAACTCGTTTTATGACAAGCATTTTGTGGAGTCTTCCTACGATAACTCCCGCGGTGATGGCACGCACTTCGTTTCCTTGCCAGGATATATCGCATTTCTGTTTTATCCTGGGTCCTATCTCTTTTTGTTCTGCGCAGTATTTGCGTTCTCAGTAGTTGCAGCGTTTGTTGAGTACATGGTTTACCGGCTGGGTGGAAAGAACCTGGTGTTCTGTGCGTTGATAGCGCAGGTTATAGCTTTTCGCTATACCAGCTTTGGTTACGTACCATTGCAAAGCTACATGCTGTTCGGCTCCATATTGTTGAATGTTCTGATTCTATTTTCCGTTGATAGATTTCTGCGCTATTCCTACAAGACTTGAAATTTTAAGAAGGTTTACGATTCATGGCACGGGTTCTGGTTCTTGGTGTTACCGGCATGCTCGGCAATGCTGTTTTTCGTGTGTTCTCTGCTGATGCACACCATGAAACATGGGGTACGCTGCGCAGTGCGTCGGCGCTCCGGAATTTTCCGTTGCAAGCGCATGAGCGTTTGCTGGTTGGCGTAGATGCGCTCGACCAGGATGCGCTGGCGGCGGCATTCTCCCGGGTCAGGCCAGATGTGGTGATTAACTGTGTCGGGCTGATCAAGCATTTGGCCGATGCAAAGGATCCGCTCACCGCTCTGCCGATTAATGCAATGCTGCCGCATCGGCTGGCCCGGTTGTGCGAGCTGAGCGGTGCGCGGCTAATCCATGTCAGCACCGACTGCGTGTTTTCCGGGCGTAAGGGTGGCTACCTGGAGTCCGATACGTCGGATGCAGAAGATTTGTATGGCAAGTCCAAGTACATCGGTGAGCTGCATGATTTGCCCCATGCGATCACGCTGCGTACCTCGATCATCGGGCATGAGCTGGGTTCGAGCCATGCATTGGTCGATTGGTTCCTGTCCCAGCAGGGGAGCGCAAAGGGATTTACCAAGGCGATCTTCTCCGGGCTGCCGACGGTTGAACTGGCGCGGGTCATGAAAGACTTCGTCGTTCCTCACTTGAGTCTCAATGGCCTGTATCATGTCGCTGCCGAGCCTATCGCCAAGTTCGATTTACTGGCTTTGGTCGCCTCTGAGTACGGCAAGCAGATTGATATTCGGCCCGATGATGCACTGGTCATTGATCGCTCGCTGGACGGTTCACGTTTTCGTGAGGCAACTGGCTACGTGGCGCCGGGTTGGCCAGAGCTGATTCGCAGGATGAATACGGATCGTTGAATATTGGTGATTTTGACTGTTGTTGGTGCTGCTAGACGTTTTGGGTAATTTGTAGCCGACGAGCTAGATGGCTTTATCTTAAATTGCGCTTCGTTGCGAAGCCCCATGATTCAGAAGGTTTACATGTTCGACGACAAGGTATTGATGATCACCGGTGGCACCGGTTCTTTCGGCCATACGGTCCTCAAGCGTTTTCTCAATACCGCTGTGCGCGAGATTCGCATCTTCAGTCGCGATGAGAAGAAGCAGGAAGACATGCGTATCGCCCTGGCCAATGACAAGGTCAAGTTCTACATCGGCGATGTTCGCGATTACGACAGCTTGCGTCAGGCGATGGTCGGTGTGGATTACATCTTCCATGCTGCGGCGCTGAAGCAGGTTCCGTCCTGCGAGTTCTATCCGATGGAAGCGGTGCGCACCAACGTGCTGGGCACCGAGAACGTGCTGAACGCGGCCATCGCCAGCGGCGTGCAGCGGGTTGTGGTGTTGAGCACTGACAAGGCGGTCTATCCGATCAACGCCATGGGCATCTCCAAGGCAATGTCCGAGAAGTTGATGGTCGCCAAGTCGCGCATGATCCCGGCCAATGGCCCGGTCATTTGCGCGACCCGTTATGGCAACGTCATGGCCTCGCGCGGCTCGGTAATTCCGTTGTTCGTCGACCAGCTTCGCACGGGTGGCGCACTGACGGTGACCGACCCGGAAATGACTCGCTTCCTCATGTCGCTTGAAGATTCTGTTGATCTGGTTCTGCATGCTTTCGAGCACGGCCAGCAAGGCGATCTGTTCGTCCAGAAAGCCCCGGCCTCGACAGTCGGCGACCTGGCCGAAGCGCTCAAGCAACTGTTCGGCAAGAAAAACGATGTCAAGGTGATCGGTACTCGCCACGGCGAGAAACTGTACGAGTCGCTGGTTTCTCGCGAGGAAATGGCCAAGGCCGAGGACATGGGGCGTTATTACCGGATTCCGGCCGACAACCGTGACCTGAACTACAACAAGTACTTTGTCGAGGGCGAGGAACGTATATCCGAGTTCGACGACTACACCTCGCATAATACCGAGCGTCTGGATGTACCGGGTATCAAGGAGCTGTTGCTGAAACTCGATTACATCAAGGAGCAACTCGATGCTTAAGGTCATGACGCTGGTCGGTACACGTCCCGAGCTGATCAAGATGAGCCGGGTCATCGCCGAGCTGGATCGCCAGGTCAATCATGTCCTGGTGCACTCCGGGCAGAATTACGATTACGAACTCAATCAGGTGTTCTTCGACGACCTGGAAATCCGCAAGCCGGATCATTTCCTCGGCGCTGCCGGCGATACGGCTGCCAAGACCATCGCCGAAGTCATTGCCAAGTCCGATGAAATCTTCGAACTGGAAAAGCCTGACGCCTTGCTGCTGTACGGCGACACCAATACCTGCCTCGCGGTGATTTCTGCCAAGCGTCGCAAGATTCCGGTGTTCCATATGGAGGCGGGCAACCGCTGCTTCGACCAGCGCGTGCCTGAAGAATTGAACCGCAAGGTGCTCGATCACCTCAGCGACATCAACATGGTGCTGACCGAGCATGCTCGCCGTTACCTGATCGCCGAGGGTATTCGCCCTGAAACGATCATCAAGACCGGCTCGCACATGCAGGAAGTCCTCGAGCACTACATGCCCAAGATCGAGCTGTCCGATGTGCTGACGCGCAGTGGCCTCGAGCAGGACAAGTTCTTCATCGTCAGTATCCACCGCGAGGAAAACGTCGACACGCCGGACAACCTGCGCGATTTGCTGGATACCCTGCGGGCCCTGGCCGATCAATATGGTTTCCCGTTGATCGTTTCGACTCATCCACGTACGCGCAAGCGTCTGGAAGCCTTGGGTGAATCCCTTGATCACCCGTTGATCCGCTTCGTCAAACCTTTCGGTCTGCTGGACTACATCAAGCTGCAGATGTCGGCGTTCTGTGTGCTTTCTGACAGCGGCACCATTACCGAAGAAGCGTCCTTGCTTAACCTGCCTGCCGTCACCCTGCGCAACGCCCATGAGCGTCCCGAAGGGATGGATGAAGGTACGCTGATCATGAGCGGCCTGAAGCGCGGTTCCGTGATGGATGCGGTGCGGGTGGTGACCAGCCAGCATTCTCGCGAACAGCGCAAGGTGCCACTGGTGCCGGATTATCAAGGCGGACCGGTTTCGCTGCAGGTGGTTCGCGTTGTCCTGAGTTACACCGACTACATCAATCGCACGGTGTGGAGCAAGGCTTGAGCCCACTATGATGCGAGTCCTTTTGACGGGGGCCAGCGGCTTTGTCGGGTCTGCGGTCCAGGCTCGTCTGCTGACTGATCCTCAATTTGCAGTGCGTGCTGTCTATCGACAGCTACCGCCGCAGTCCTCGCCCCGCCTGGAAGTCTGTCAGGTGTCCGGACTTGAGCCGGACACCGACTGGCAGGTGCCGCTCGAGGGCGTCGAAGCCGTGATTCACTGTGCTGCCCGCGTGCATGTCATGAACGAGCGCGAAGCCGATCCGCTGGCCGCCTTTCGTCGGGCCAATGTGCAGGGGACGTTACGTCTTGCGGAGGAAGCAGCCCAGACCGGTGTCCGGCGTTTCATCTATCTGAGTTCGATCAAGGTCAACGGTGAGGGCACACTGCCCGGCCACCCTTATACGGCCGATGACCAGCCCGCTCCGCTGGATCCTTATGGTGTCTCCAAACTGGAGGCTGAGCAGGCATTGCAAGCCCTGGCGGCGAAAACCGGTATGGAAGTGGTGATCATTCGTCCGGTGCTGGTCTATGGCCCTGGGGTGAAGGCCAACTTTCGCAGCATGATGGGTTGGCTCAATAAAGGCGTGCCATTGCCGCTGGGAGCCATTACCAACAAGCGCAGCCTGGTGGCCCTGGACAATCTGGTCGACCTGATCGTGAGCTGCATCCATCATCCCGCCGCTGCCAATCAGGTTTTCCTGGTGAGCGACGACGAGGATCTGTCCACCAGCGATCTGCTGCGACGTATGGCCCGGGCTTTGGGCCGGCCGGCGCGCTTGCTGCCATTGCCGATGTGGCTGTTGAGCGGCACTGCGCAACTGCTGGGAAAAAAGGCCTTGTCGCAGCGTCTCTGCGGGTCGCTTCAGGTTGATATCGAGAAAACCAAAGCGTTGCTCGAATGGACCCCGGCGATCAGTGTGGATGGGGCGTTGGCAAAGACCGCGAAAGACTTTCTGGAGCCGCGAGTGTGACAGGGAGAGGGTGGATTGCAGGCAGTAAGTCGAGCGAAGGGAAATCGTGTAATGCGTGAGCGTTTATTGAATCTGCCGCGTAGCTATAAGCGCGTCTTGCAGTTGCTGATTGACATAGTGCTGGTCTGGGTGGCGCTCTGGTTGGCGTTTGTCGTGCGTCTGGGTATTGAGCGACCCGTGAATCCTTTCGGGGATTATGCGTGGCTGTTCGCGGCTGCGCCGGTCATTGCAATCCCCATCTTTATCAACCTCGGCCTGTATCGCGCGGTGATGCGTTATTTCGGCAACGATGCCCTGCTCAGTATCTTCAAGGCCGTGACCTTGTCGGCGCTGCTGTTGACGGTCTACGTCTATTTGTACCGCCCTGGCGTACTGGTACCACGCTCGCTGATCGTCAATTACTGGTGGCTGAGTTTGTTGATGGTCGGCGGCCTGCGTTTGTTCATGCGCCAGTATTTTCTCGGTGACTGGTTTCTCGCCGGACAGCATGTTCCTTTCCTGCGCCAGGACGATGACGCCACCAGGGTCGCCATCTATGGTGGCGGGGCGGCAGGCAATCAGCTGGTGGCAGCACTGCGCATGGAGAAGGCGATGCGTCCGGTCGCCTTGATCGATGATGACCCGAGCATTGCAGGTCGGGTGATCGCCGGTCTCAAGGTTTATCCGTCCAAGGATATTGAACAGCTGATCGAGGAAACCGGTGCAACAGAAGTGTTGCTGGCCATTCCATCGGCATCACGTGCAAGGCGTCGAGAGATTCTGAGTGCGCTTGAGTCTTATCCATTGCACGTGCGCACGATTCCGGGGTTTATGGATCTGGCCAATGGCCGGGTCAGTGTCAGCGATCTGCAGGAAGTCGATATTATCGATCTGCTCGGGCGAGACTCGGTTGCGGCGCAGCAGACTCTTTTCGAGCGCTGCATTCGTGGCCAGGTGGTCATGGTGACCGGAGCGGGCGGTTCCATTGGTTCCGAGCTGTGCCGGCAAATCCTCACCAGCAAACCGACGGCACTGATTCTGTTTGAACACAGTGAGTTCAATCTCTACAGCATTCATAGCGAGTTGGAGAGATTGATCCAAAGCGAGGGGCTGAACCTGGAGTTGGTGCCGATCCTCGGTTCGATTCGCAACAGCGAGCGTCTGCTGGATGTGATGCGCACCTGGAGCGTGAAGACGGTCTATCACGCCGCGGCCTATAAACATGTGCCGATCGTCGAGCATAACGTTGCCGAAGGCGTGTTGAACAACGTCCTCGGGACCTTGCAGACTGCGCAGGCGGCCGTGCAGGCGGGGGTCGAGCACTTCGTGCTGATCTCCACCGACAAGGCGGTGCGACCGACCAATGTCATGGGGTGCACCAAGCGGCTGGCCGAGATGACACTGCAGGCCCTGAGCCGCGAGTCCAATCCGCTGCTGCTGGGTGAGCACTTCACGGCGCCTTGCACCAACGCGACCCGGTTCACCATGGTGCGTTTCGGCAATGTGCTGGGTTCGTCCGGTTCGGTGATCCCGCTGTTTCGCGAGCAAATCAAGAATGGTGGGCCGATTACGGTGACCCATCCGAACATGACCCGCTATTTCATGACCATTCCCGAGGCCGCGCAACTGGTGATCCAGGCGGGCTCAATGGGGCAGGGTGGCGACGTGTTCGTGCTCGACATGGGGCAACCGGTGAAGATCGCCGACCTGGCGGAAAAGATGGTCCACCTGTCCGGCCTTTCCCTGCGTAGCGAAGAGCGACCGAATGGGGACATTGCGATCGAGTTTACTGGCCTGCGCCGAGGCGAAAAGCTCTATGAAGAGTTGCTGATCGGTGACAACGTGTCCCCGACCGAACACGCGATGATCATGCGCGCCGACGAAGAGCATCTGCCGTGGGAAGACTTCAAACAGGCGATTTCAGCGCTGTTGGAAGCCGTTGCGGAGGATGACTATGTGCAAGTTCGCACGCTGTTGCGCGATACGGTCAACGGCTACGAACCCGAATGCCACATTGTCGACCTGATTCATGAGCGCCGTCAGAAGTCGGGTTGTTCCGACGACGTTTGACGGATACGGAGGCTGGGTGTAAATCCGCCAGACGAAAAAAAGCCGCGTTTCTCGATCGAGAAGCGCGGCTTTTTTCTTGTAGGCTTAGGCGCCGTCTTGGTCTTTCAGGTGCTCGAACAGGCCTTTTGGCATTTTCTTGCCATTGGCTTCGAAGTTGGCTTTCACGTTGTCGTAAGCCTCTTGCTCGTCGATGAAGCCGTCGTGGTTGGTGTCGATCTTGTCGAAGTTGGACTTCGGCGCAACTTTCTGGAATTCAGCGCGAGAGACCTTGCCGTCACCATCGGTGTCGGTTTTTGCCATCGATGCATCGCCACACTTGCCTTCGCCGCATTTGCCTTCAGGGGTCTTCACCACTTGTTCGGCCGAGGCCAGCAGGTAGCCCTGGGTCAAAGGCTGCGAAGCGAAAGCGGCGCCGGTCAACATCATGCCGCCTGCAAGGACAGCACCGAGCAAACCGATAGTGTTTTTGGTGGTACGGGACATTTCAAATCTCCTGGGTTGCACAACACAACCGTTCGAAAAAGGACGCCACGTAAGTGCGGCGATAACCGTAGCTGGCGAGGTGCCTTGCCCGGATGTGGCCATTTAACGGTCGGGGTGTATCGCTACTGTGTCGCGCAAGGGGGAGTTTGTAAGCGAAGGGGCGAAATCGCGGGGGGAGATACAGTGAGACACACATGTGTTTGCAGGCTGGACCGAGGTGCCCTCATTCGCGGGCAAGCCTCGCTCCTACAAGATCACCACTGACCTGTAGGAGCGAGGCTTGCCCGCGAAGAGGCCCGAATAGACGCCGAAGATTTTAGTGCAACTTCAGCCGCGGCTCAGTCCCGCGCCCGATCTTGCTGCCCAACATCAACATCGCCGTACGAAACGCGCCATACAGCGCCATCTGGTGCATGCGGTACAGCGACACATAAAACATCCGCGCCAGCCAGCCCTCGAGCATCACGCTGCCGGTCAGGTTGCCCATCAAGTTACCCACAGCCGAAAAACGTGACAGCGAAATCAGCGAGCCGTAGTCGGTGTACTTGTACACAGGCAACGGCTTGCCTTCGATCCGCAGCTTCAATGACTTGGCCAGCAATGACGCCTGTTGATGCGCAGCCTGGGCGCGCGGCGGCACATTGCGATCGGTGCCCGGCTGCGGGCAGGCCGCGCAGTCACCGAAGGCGAAGATGTTTTCGTCGCGGGTGGTTTGCAGGGTCGGCAGCACTTGCAGCTGGTTGATGCGATTGGTTTCCAGACCGTCGATGTCCTTGAGGAAACCCGGCGCACGAATGCCGGCGGCCCAGACCTTGAGGCTGGCGTTGATCACTTTGCCGTCGGCGGTGATCAGGCTGTCGGCGGTGACTTCACTGACGGCCGCATTGGTCATGACGTTGACCCCGAGTTTCTCCAGGGTTTTATGCACAGGCCCGCCGATGCGTTCCGGCAACGCTGGCAGCACCCGTGGACCGGCTTCGATCAGGGTGATGTGCATGTTCTCCGGTTTGATCCGGTCCAGACCATAAGCCGCCAATTCATGCGCGGCGTTGTGTAGCTCGGCGGCCAGTTCGACGCCCGTGGCGCCGGCGCCGACGATCGCTACGCTGATCTGCTGCACCACATCCGTTTGCCCGGCGTGAGCGCGCAAATAATGGTTCAGCAGTTGCTGGTGGAAACGCTCGGCCTGTTTACGGGTGTCGAGGAACAGGCAATGCTGCGCCGCGCCCTGGGTGCCGAAATCGTTGGTGGTGCTGCCGACGGCGATCACCAGCGAGTCGTAAGCCACTTCACGCGCCGGCACCAATTCCAGGCCGGCTTCATCGTAAGTGGCCGCCAACTGGATTTTCTTCTGCGCGCGATCAAGCCCGCTCATGCGACCCAGCTGAAACTCGAAGTGGTTCCATTTCGCCTGGGCAACATAGTTGAGTTCGTCTTCGGAAGAGTTCAGCGACCCGGCCGCCACTTCGTGCAACAGCGGTTTCCAGATATGGGTCAGGTTCGCGTCGACCAGCATCACACTGGCCGTGCCGCGCTTGCCCAGAGTCTTACCCAGACGGGTAGCCAACTCCAGACCGCCGGCGCCGCCGCCAACGATGACAATACGATGAGTCATGGGGATATCTCGCAAGGCTAAAAGAAATCGGTGCAATTACCCGAGCGAGCGCGAAGCAGCTCATAGCGTCAGGTAACTGATAAGTCGGCTCAACAGGCCCAGGCCAATGGTCACTGCCAACACCACCACCAGGAGCATC
The DNA here is from genome assembly GCF_018502625.1 of Pseudomonas hormoni. NCBI lineage: Bacteria > Pseudomonadati > Pseudomonadota > Gammaproteobacteria > Pseudomonadales > Pseudomonadaceae > Pseudomonas > Pseudomonas hormoni. Next base: position 4,769,554 of record NZ_CP075566.1, on the reverse strand, counting down.
CACGGCCGGAAAGGCCGGCGCTCGACTCGGTGCTGGGACAGTTGCAGGTACTCTTCGACATGCTTCTGGTCGTCGGGGTTCAGGCGGCTGGTCATATCGGGCCTCGTCAGGGGTAGACGTTGCTGAATGTGTAGAAGCTACAGGGGTTTTTACCCCACGTTGAACGGAGCATAGCCGCTGGCCGGAATCGGCTCGACGCTGACTGTATCGTCCAGGCGAATGATTCCACTTTGTAACACTCGAGCGGTGATTCCGCCATGTCCGCGAACGGCCTGAAAGGTCCCAGGGCCAAGGTTGTTTTGCAGGCGTGCGCAAGGCTGGCACCAACCGGTGGTTTCGAATATCGCCTGGCCGATTTTGAAGCGACGGCCCTTGAGGCTGAACAGGTTGATACCGCTGATAACGAGGTTGCGCCGCAAATCATTAGGCAACACTGGGTCGTCCGGCCGGCCCATCAGCGAACTGATCACCGGCAGATGCTCCCACTGAATCAACGTGACCTGCCGCGCGTTGCGTACGCCAGGGCGAGCGCGATCACCGGTCAACCCGGCTTCAAGCCGCGCCTCTACGGCCTCCAGTTCGATCATCGGCACGTGAGGTTCCGGGCGCACGCCGATCCAGCGGACACGACCCTGTTGCGGCACCTCGGCAAGCAATTCCTGCAATGGGCTCACAAGCTGATCCCGACATCGAAGAGGATGCTGCGCCCCAGGTTGCTGCGCAGAAAGTCCGGTGCATCCGGATGGGCGAACAGCACGCGAGCGAATGTCGGGCCCACCAGCGACAACGAGCGCCAGCCCTGGCGCAAGTATTCGGTGGGCGGCGGGAAATGGCTGTTGAGGTCGAGCACTTCGCGCTTGAGGCTGGCGAAGGCGATGATGTCCAGCTCGCCCAGGTCCATGCCGCGTTCTTTGTAGTTGTGCGCTTTCTTGCGCAAGGTCGGCGCCAGTCTCAGCAGGAATTCATTGGCCGGAATGCGTCTGGGCTTGGCCTCACGGCGCACCAGCGAACTCAGGGAAAACGCACTGCGCCGCCGCTGCAGCTCATCGCGCCACTCATCATTGAGACGCCGGCCCTCGTCGAGCACGAAAAACACTTCGAAATTCGCATCGCGAAACAAAACGTCCGGCGGCTCCCCGGCGGGGGCGAATTCGTCGACGCGGTAAGGAATGTTCAGGCCCTGCAGCAGGCGCTGGCACACCCAACGCTCACGCTCCCATTTGCGGGCATTGGAGAGGAACGCGTTGGCCTGCTCGGCCGCAATGGTCAGCAGGCGTAAATAATCTGAGTCATCCATAGGCCCAAGCTTAGCGTTCAAATGCGATCGCAAAGAAGACAGTTTGTCGGAGAAGAGCAAAAGCCTGCCACGACATTTCTACATCCCACGCCCGGTTCAGGGCATTGCACAAAACGGATAGCGGTCTGCGCAAAGCGGATATTGCCCCGCGCCTGGCAACTTTACCCTCGGCTTTACGGGACGTTAGCCGCTTTACCGAGCCTTTTATAAAAACAACAAGAGATAAATGCCATGCGCAAGATTGACGTACATGAGGTTATCGACAACGCACGATTCAACCGCTTCCACTGGATGGTGCTGTTCTGGTGTGCCCTGATCATCATCTTCGACGGGTACGACCTGGTGATCTACGGGGTCGTGCTGCCGATGCTGATGAAAGAGTGGGGGCTCAGTCCCTTGCAGGCTGGCGCGCTGGGCAGTTACGCATTGTTTGGAATGATGTTCGGCGCGCTGTTTTTCGGCCCGCTCTCGGACAGGATCGGCCGCAAGAAAGCCATCACGATCTGCGTGATGCTCTTCAGCGGTTTTACCGTCCTCAACGGTTTTGCCCGTAATCCCACCGAGTTTGGAATCTGCCGGTTCATCGCCGGGCTGGGCATCGGCGGGGTGATGCCCAATGTCGTGGCGCTGATGAACGAGTACGCGCCGAAAAAAATCCGCAGCACGCTGGTGGCGATCATGTTCAGCGGTTACTCCGTGGGCGGCATGCTCTCGGCGGGACTGGGCATCGTGCTGATCCCGAGCTTCGGCTGGCAGTCGGTGTTTTACGTCGCGGTGCTGCCGTTGGTGTTGTTGCCGCTGATCATGTACTTCCTGCCCGAGTCGGTGGGTTTCATGCTGCGTCAGGGGCGCAATGAAGAGGCGCGCACGATTCTTCAGCGGGTCGATCCGGCGTACATCGCGCAGACCAGCGATCAGCTGAACATGAGCGAAGTGAAGGGCACCGGCACCCCCGTGCTGCAACTGTTTCGCGAGGGACGGGCACTGCGCACTCTGATGCTGTGGCTGGCGTTTTTCTGCTGCCTGCTGATGGTCTACGCCTTGAGTTCGTGGCTGCCGAAGCTGATGGCCAACGCCGGTTACAGCCTGGGCTCGAGCCTGTCGTTCCTGTTGGTGCTCAATTTCGGCGCCATTTTCGGCGCGGTGGGCGGCGGCGTTCTGGGCGACAAATTGAACCTGCCGCGGGTGTTGGCGGTGTTCTTTGCCCTGGCGGCGGTGTCGATCACTTTGCTGGGCTTTAACAGCCCGATGCCGGTGTTGTACCTGCTGATCGCCATGGCCGGCGCTACCACCATCGGCTCGCAGATTCTGCTGTACGCCTGTGCCGCGCAGTTCTACTCCATGACCATTCGCTCCACCGGTCTGGGCTGGGCCTCGGGCATCGGGCGCAACGGCGCGATTGTCGGCCCGCTGCTGGGCGGTGCGTTGCTCGGGATCAGCCTGCCGCTGCAACTGAATTTCATGGCGTTCGCCTTGCCCGGTGCGGTGGCCGCGATCGCCATGACCGTGTTCGCCATCAGCAGCCAGCGCAGCACCCGACAGGCGTTGGCGGACTTGCGCCACGGTACGGCGGGCGAGTCTGTCGGCGAAGCTTCATGAGGGCGTTAGTCCGGGACTTTTCCCTGTCGGCGGCGGTCGCCGGATTCATTGCCACGGTGATTTCCTACGCCGGCCCGTTGGTGATTGTTTTCCAGGCCGCCGAGACCGCGCAGCTGTCGCGGGAAGTGCTGTCATCGTGGGTCTGGGCGATTTCCATCGGCAGCGCGGTGCTCGGCATCGGTTTGAGCCTGCGTTACCGCGTGCCGGTGATCATCGCGTGGTCGGCGCCGGGTTCGGCGTTGCTGGTGGCGCTGTTGCCGGGCATTTCCATGTCGGAGGCGGTGGGGGCGTATCTGGTCAGCAGCCTGATCATTTTCCTGGTCGGCGTGTCGGGGGCGTTTGACCGGATCATCGGCAAACTGCCGGCGGCGATTGCGGCGGCGATGCTGGCGGGGATTCTGTTCAGTTTCGGCACCGGGTTGTTCGTGTCGTTGCAGGCCAAGCCGTTGCTGGTGCTGGCGATGTTTGCCACGTACCTGATCTGCAAACGATTGATGCCGCGTTATGCGGTGTTGATGGTGCTGCTGGTGGGCTGCTCGATCGCTTTTCTCGCCGGCGATTTGCACAGCGAAGCGTTGGTGATCGGCTTGGCCACGCCGGTGTGGATCACGCCCGAGTTCAGCCTGAGCGCCACCCTGAATATTGCATTGCCACTGGTGATGGTCGCCCTGACCGGCCAGTTCGTGCCCGGGATGGCGGTGCTGCGCGCCAGCGGCTATGCAACACCGGCCGGTCCGATCATCGCCAGCAGCGCCTTGGGCACGGCGTTGTTGGCCCCGTTCGGGTGTCACGGACTGAATCTGGCAGCGATCACCGCAGCCATTTGTACCGGGCGCGAGACCCATGAAAACCCTGGCAAACGCTACGTCGCCGGGGTTGTCGGCGGACTCTGTTACCTGGTGCTGGGGATCTTCGGCGCCACCCTGGTTTCGCTGTTTTCGGCGTTCCCCAAAGAACTGATCGCGGCGCTCGCCGGGCTGGCGCTGTTCGCCGCGATTGCCGGGGCGTTGGCTGGCGCAATGGCGGTGCCGAGTGATCGCGAAGCCGCGTTGGTGACCTTTCTCACCACCGCGTCGGGGATGTCGCTGTTGGGTTTGTCCGCGGCTTTTTGGGGACTGATTTTCGGCATGGTCACCCACGTGTTGTTAAACGCCCGTCGCGAAAGCGCGGCGGCTGAAGCACTTCCAACTGTCGATCGAAAAAAATAAGAGAAAATATGATGAAACAGATTCTTCCAACAACCGGTTCAGTGTTGTCCATGGCGCTCGCCTCGGGTTTCTCTGCGGGGGCAACGGCAGCCGAGAGCGGCTTTATCGAAGACACCACGGCCACCTTGCAAGCACGCAATTACTACTTCAGCCGGGACTTTTCCGACATCGTCGGGGCGAACAAACAGTCGAAGGCCGAAGAGTGGGCGCAGGGCTTCATCCTTAACGTCAAATCCGGTTACACCCAAGGGCCTGTTGGATTCGGGGTGGATGTGATCGGCCTGCTCGGCCTCAAGCTCGACAGCAGCCCGGATCGGGTCAATACCGGTTTGCTGCCCGTCAAAGATGACGGGCGCGCGGCGAATGATTACAGCCGTCTCGAAGCGGCGTTGAAGGTGCGCTACTCCAGAACCGAGCTGAAAGTGGGTGAGTTGCAACCCAATCTGCCGGTGCTGGCGTTCAGCGATATCCGCCTGCTGCCGCCCAGCTATCAGGGCGCTAGCATCAGTTCCAATGAGATCAATGGCCTGACCTTGCAGGGTGGCCACTTGAGTACCACCAGCCTGCGCAACGAGGCCGGCGACGAAAAGATGCAGGCCATGCTCGGTCATGTTCCGCAGCGTCAGGTCAGCAGTGATGGCTTCAATTTCGCCGGTGCCGATTACGCCTTCAACGATAAACGCAGTTCGGTCAGCGCCTGGTTCGGACAACTGGAAGATATCTACAACCAGCGCTTTCTCGGTCTCAAGCACAGCCAGCCGATGGGTGACTGGATTCTGGGTGCCAACCTTGGTTACTACGATTCGCGCGAAGACGGCAAGAAGCTGCTGGGCAACATCGATAACCAGGCGTTCTTCTCGCTGTTGTCGGCCAAGCGCGGTGGCCACACGTTTTATGTCGGTTATCAGGGAATGTTCGGTGACAGTGCTTTCCCGCGGGTCTTTGCCAACATCACGCCGCTGGGCAACGAGGTGCCGACCTACGAATTTGCCTACACCGATGAGCGCTCCTGGCAGGCGCGTTACGACTACGACTTTGCCGCGTTGGGTGTACCGGGGCTGACCAGCACCGTGCGTTACATCTCCGGCAACAACGTCGACACCGGGCAGGGCTTCGAGGGCAAGGATCGCGAGCGTGATCTTGATCTTGGTTATGTGCTGCAGAGCGGTAGCCTCAAGGGCCTCGGGATTCGGGTGCGCAACGTGATGGCGCGTTCGAACTACCGCAGTGATATCGACGAAAACCGCCTGATCCTTAGCTACACGTGGACGCTGCTATGACCCCTGAAAAAGAACAACCCACTTACAAAATCGGCTTGCAGGTCAAGCTGGAGCAATTGACCGAGTCGGTGCTGCAAACCGAGGAGGACATGCGTTTTGCCAATCAACTGGCGCGCACGGCCGGGGAACGGGTCAAGGCGAGTGCGCAGAGCATGCAGTCTTCGGCCGGTGTGCTGGAGGATCTGAACCTCTACATGCAACGTCTGGATCAGGTGTTCGATGAGCTCGGCAGTCAGTCGATGCGCATCGGCGCGATTGTCGGCAGCATCCAGGACATTGCCCGTCAGACCAACCTGTTGGCGCTGAACGCAGCGATTGAGGCGGCGAGGGCGGGCAGCCATGGCCGAGGGTTTGCGGTGGTCGCCGATGAGGTGCGCAATCTCTCGCGTCAGGCGGCGGACTCCAGTGCGCAGATCCGGCAAATCGCCACGGGGCTGGAACAGTCCGCGGAGCAGGCGCGCCAAGGGCTTCAGCAGTTATCCGGGTCAACCCGTCTGGGTCTGGAAAAAGCTGGAGTGGCGTTGCACTCGATGGGTGAATTGCAAAGCGGTGCGGTGGCCAGGGTCGAGGTGGTCGAACGGATCATGGCGCGTTTGGCCGGCCTGCATGATTTGGCGTTGCAGGCGAAACGGCTGATCGTGTGAGTCGTGGGTTGCCCGGCGTTACAGGCTGCTGGTGCAGTTGCCCATGACTGGGTAGGTCACGCTGTGGGTCTGGCCTTGATGATCGATGTAGACCATGGTTGCCGGCACGACGTCGCACGCGGTTGCGGTGTCGGTCACTGAAACCACCTTGGCGATGTCCAGTGGTTGCGCCGGGTTGTACGGGGTGGCGACTGGCTCGTTGGTGGCGGCCATGGCTGACGTGGCGAGTAGGGTCAGAAGCAGGGTGGTCAGGGTTTTCATTTTTGTCGGTTCCGGGGTTGGTTCTGATGCTATGAAGTTTAGTCCTTGGTTGGGATCGATAAAGGGGGCGGGGGCTGATTCAGCGTTGCAGGAAACGTAACAATCGCTCTGGTTGATTGGGTGTATATCCGTTTCTGCGGTAACGGCGGCTGGCGGTTCCGCTCTTACAGCGGGTTACTTGGAAAAGCGCCAAGTAACCAAGCGCTTTTGCCCCTTTCGTTCGGTGCCTCGCTAAGGCTCGCCATGCCCTCGTTCCGGTCCTGCTCCGTGGGCCCGCCGCCATCGGCCATCCATGGCCGGGGGCTCACCGCCGATGACCTTGACGCACTTCAGGTCGGCTATCAGGCCGCCTCGCTTTGGCTGTTGATCTTGATCTTGATCTGCCCCGTCGGAAGGCCGAGCGCAGGACCGGAGCGAGGGTATGGCGAGCCTAGGCGAGCCACCGTACGTCAGGGGCGCAGGCGCTTGGTTACTTGGCGCTCTTCCAAGTAACCCGCCGTAAGAGCGGAACCAATAGCCGCCGTTACCGCAGGAATGGATATGCCCCCAATCGTCCCCGCGAAGCAAAGACGAAGCACATTCAAAGCCCGGTGTAGACTGAGAACCAGTCCTCCTCCGGCAAAGAAAAAGGAGCAACCCCAGCCATGATCGGCGCCGAGCTACTGTCCCCCGAAACCCTCACCGTCGGCTGGCTGATCTACGTCCCGGCACTGATCTGGGCCATCGCACGAGCCCCGTGGGTCGAACTGTTCAGCGACAGCCGCCGCCAGCACCTGTTATTCGGCACAGTCTTCGCGCTATTCATGCTCTGGCTGGTACGCCGGGATTTCGACACCGGCGTGTCCTATCACTTCCTCGGCATGACCGCAGTGACCCTGCTTCTGGACTGGCCGCTGGCGATCATCGGTGGTCTGGTGGCGCAAACCGGTCTGATGCTACTCGGCCGACAGGACCTGGTCGCAATGGGGGTGAATGGCGCGCTGTTGATCCTGTTGCCGGTGCTGATCACCGAGTGCTGCGCGATCCTGGTTGAGCGAGCGCAGCCACGAAATCCCTTTGTCTACATCTTCGTTTCCGGTTTCTTTGCGGCGGCGCTGTCGGCGTTGCTGTGCCTGTTGCTGGCACTGTGGGTGTTGTGGTTCGACGAGCGTTTTGCCATGCCCTATTGGCTGGAGGATTTTGTGGGTTACTTGTGGTTGATCATTTTTCCAGAGGCGTTCATCAACGGCATGGTGGTCAGTGCGCTGGTGGTGTTCTGCCCCGAATGGCTGGAGACCTTCAACCGCACGCGCTATCTGTCGGCGCCCTGGAAGGACGACGATCCCAAGTCTTGACCCCTTTGAAATCCGCCAAATGATGGCGATCCCATACTCCGTTTTTCCAGCGGTTCCCTAAATCTGCTGATCAATCAAAACCGCGTTGCTATAGATCAAGCTACCATCGCTTGCTCGGTGCCCGACCAAATGGTATTGACCACGATCGAGGTGCAAATAGACGCGCATTTTGCAGTCGGACAAGGGGTCGTATCCCTCTGGCAATTTCAAATCCAGGGTGCTCATGTCGACATCAACCATGGCTTCAGGCTCATGGGAACTCTTCAGGTGTTCTTCAGCCTGCTCCAGGCGCTGACGAAGTGGGACATCGACGTAAAAATGGATTTCACCTATTGGGGTGGATTTTTGGTCGGGGCTGGTTTTGCACCAGCCTTCGATCGTCAGGGCACTCATAACGAAACCTCCGTCGTGGGCTGCTGGATTCTGTAGCTCTTGTCTCTTCTCAATGCCATCACTTATCTGATCATTACGCATGGGCAGGGTTCGTTTTTTTGGGCCGCTTCTGGCCAACCTCTGCCATGCGAATCTGAGATTGAGTATAGCTGGCAACCGGGTCTCGCTCGCCGACCTCACGGCCCAACCCGATGGCACTATACTTTTTACTGACTTGCCACCACGGGTGGTACTTGTCTGCCCTGCCTGGACGTCCGTGGCGATGCTTGCGCATAAGCAATGAGCAACAGGAATAGGATGAAGAGAAAATGGCAATAGCAATTGTCTTGATACTAAAAGCGGCGTCACAGCCTGACTCATTTCGTCGATTTCTGGCACAAGTCAGCCCCCGGCGATCGGGATCAGTGACGCGGGTCGAAGTCGCCGCTGAACAACTCGTCCTCGGCATCGGGTGCCACTGGAATCTTGTGTTCTTCCGATGCCCACGCGCCCAGGTCGATCAGTTTGCAACGGTCGGAGCAGAACGGCCGGAATTTACTCTCGGAACTCCATTCGACAGGGGCGCCGCAGGTCGGGCATTCAACGGTTGGGGTCTGGCTCATGACTGGCCTCCACGCAATGTTAGGTAAAAGTGATGCAGGCGTTCGACCTCGCTGTGCAGCCAGGCGAGGTCGCGGTCGTTGACCACCACATCGTCGGCATGGCTCACACGATCCTCGCGGCTGGATTGCGCCTTGAGGATCGCCTGGACCTGCTGTTCGCTGGTGTTGTCGCGCTGCAGGGTGCGTTCGATCTGTAACTGTTCGGGTGCATCGATCACCAGCACACGCTGAGTCATGGCGTACTGCCCGGACTCGATCAGCAACGGCGAAACCAGAATCGCGTAAGACGATTGTGCCTTGCCCAAGTGATCGGCGATTTCCCTGGCGATCAGCGGATGCAAAAGCGCCTCGAGCCAGAGGCGTTGCTCAGGCACTTCGAAGATCAGTTTGCGCAACGCCGCACGATCCAGTTGACCGTCGGCCTGCAACACGCCGGGGCCGAAATGTTCGGCGATCCGGGTCAGTGCCGGGCGACCGGGTTCTACGACCCAGCGCGCCGCATGATCGGCATCGACCACGTGCACGCCCAGGTCGATGAAGTGCTGGGCGGCCGCGCTTTTGCCGCTGCCGATGCCGCCGGTCAGGCCGAGAATCCAGGGTTTTTCCACAGGGGTATTCATTTCAAACCGACAAACTGCCAATAGAAGCCGGTTATTTGACCACCCCAGAGCAAGGCAATCCAGCCGGCAATCGCCAGATAGGGACCGAAGGGGATCGGCGTCGAGGTTTTCGCGTTGCGCAGGCTCAGCAAAATAACGCCGATAACGGCTCCGACCAGAGATGACAACAAAAGGGTCAGCGGCAAAATCTGCCAGCCACCCCAGGCGCCCAGCATGGCCAACAGCTTGAAATCGCCGTGGCCGATGCCATCCTTGCCGGTGATCAGCTTGAACAGCCAGAACACCGACCACAGCGCCATGTAGCCCGCAATTGCGCCCCACAGTGCCTCAGTCAATGGCACGAACAACTCGAAGCTGTTGACGATCAATCCCAGCCACAGCAGCGGCAGCACCAGTACATCCGGCAACAGTTGATGCTCGGCGTCGATCAGGCTCATGGCCAACAAACCCCAACTCAACATCAGCACCATCACGGCCTGCCAACCGAAACCGAAATGCCAGGCGATGAACGCTGACAGCAGGCCGCAGGCCAGTTCGGTCAATGGATAGCGTTTGCTGATGGGCGTTGCGCAACTCGAGCATCGCCCACGTAAAAACACATAACTGAGCACCGGAATGTTTTCCCAAGCGCGGATCCTGTGCCCACAGTGCGGGCACTGGGAGTGGGGCAGCATCAGGTTATAGGTCGGCTGCGGCGTATCGCCCGGCAGGCCCAGAATGTCGTAGGCCTGCAGTCGCCACTCGCGCGCGAGCATTTTCGGCAGGCGCCAGATCACCACGTTGAGGAAGCTGCCGACCAGCAAGCCGACCGTCAGTGCAATGACGACAAACGCCAACGGGTACACGGTCAGGATTTCGTTCAAGGGCATGTCAGATCGCATTGCCGAGTTGGAAGATGGGCAGGTACATCGCAACCACCAGGCCGCCGACGATAACACCCAGCACCACCATGATGAACGGTTCCATCAGGCTGGTGAGGTTATCGACCATGTTGTCGACCTCGGCCTCATAGAAACTGGCGACCTTGTCGAGCATGTCGTCCAGTGCGCCGGACTCTTCGCCAATGGCCGTCATCTGAATCGCCATGTTCGGAAAGACGCCGGAGGTGCGCATGGAGAAGTTCAGCTGCATCCCCGTCGACACATCCTGCTTGATGCGCAGCACCGCACGCTTGAACACGATGTTGCCGGTCGCGCCCGCCACTGACTCCAGCGCCTCCACAAGCGGGACGCCGGCGGCGAAGGTGGTCGACAGTGTACGGGCGTAACGGGCCACGGCGGATTTGTACATCAACGCGCCAACCAGCGGCAGTTTCAGCAGCCAGGTGTCTGTCCAGTCCCGAAAGCCCTGAGATTTCTTGAAGGCGTGGCGCACACCGAATATCACAGGGATCAGCACGCCAAGCATCAACCACCACCAATCCTGCAGGAACTGCGACAGGCTGATGACCATCAACGTGAACGCAGGCAGTTGGGCACCAAAACCTTCAAACACCGACTTGAACTGCGGCACCACCTTGATCAGCAGAATCCCGGTGACGATGATCGCGACGATCACCACGGCCAGCGGATAAGTCATGGCTTTCTTGATTTTGGCCTTGAGGCTTTCGCTCTTTTCCTTGTAGGTCGCGACGCGCTCCAGCAGGGTGTCCAGCGCGCCGGCCTGCTCGCCGGCATCCACCAGGTTGCAATAGAGCTCGTCGAAATACTGGGGCTTTTTGCGCAGGGCCGCGGCGAAGCTGTTACCCGCCGCGACCTCCTGTTTCACTTCGTCCACCAGTTTACGCATGGCCGGGTTATCGAAGCCTTCGCCAATGATGTCGAACGACTGCAACAGCGGCACACCGGCTTTCATCATGGTCGCCATCTGCCGGGTGAACAGGGCAATGTCATGCGCCTTGATGCGTTGGCCGAGGCTGAGAATCGATGCGGATTTCTTGCGCACCTTACCGGGGTTGATGCCTTGCTTGCGCAATTGCGCCTTGATCAACGCCGGGTTCTGACCGGTGAGTTCGCCGGTCATTTTCGTGCCTTTTTTATCGGTGCCTTCCCAGGCGTACACACTGATTTTCGCTGCTTTGACCGCCATGTTCAGTCCTTGGTGACCCGGTTGATTTCTTCAAGGCTGGTGATGCCCTGCATGGCCTTGATCAGCCCGGAAGTACGCAGATCGTTGAAGCCGTCCTTGCGCATCTGGATATCGATTTCCAGCGAATTGCCTTCGGCCATGATCAGTCGTTGCAGGTCTGGTGTGTTCTTCACCACTTCATAAATCCCCACGCGCCCCTTGTAGCCAACATTGCACTGGTCGCAACCGACCGGTTCATAGATCGTGAACGAGCCAATGCGTTCCTCGGGGAAGCCTTCCTTGATCAATGCCTCGCGGGGAATATCGATGGGTTTCTTGCAATGGCTGCACAGTTTGCGCGCCAGGCGCTGGGCGATGATCAGGCTGACCGAAGTGGCGATGTTGAATCCCTGAATCCCCATGTTGTGCAGGCGGGTCAGGGTTTCCGCCGCGCTGTTGGTGTGCAGGGTCGATAGCACCAGGTGCCCGGTCTGGGCGGCCTTGATAGCAATTTCGGCGGTTTCCAGATCGCGAATTTCGCCGACCATGATCACGTCCGGGTCCTGGCGCAAAAACGAGCGCAGTGCCTGGGCAAAACCCAGTCCTTGCTTGGGATTGACGTTGACCTGGTTGATGCCTTCCATGTTGATCTCCACCGGGTCTTCGGCGGTGGAGATATTGATGTCCACAGTGTTGAGAATATTCAGCCCGGTATAGAGCGACACGGTCTTGCCCGAACCGGTGGGGCCGGTCACCAGAATCATCCCTTGCGGCTGCTTCAACGCGGCCATGTACAGATCTTTCTGGTCCGACTCGTAGCCAAGGGCGTCGATGCCCATTTGGGCGCTGGACGGGTCGAGGATCCGGATCACCACTTTCTCGCCCCACAGGGTCGGCAGGGTATTGACCCGGAAGTCGATGGACTTGCTCTTGGACAGGCGCATCTTGATCCGCCCGTCCTGCGGTTTGCGTCGCTCGGAGATGTCGAGGCTGGCCATGACTTTCAGGCGCGCAGCGATGCGGTTGGCCAGTTGAATCGGTGGCTTGGCGACTTCACGCAGCATGCCGTCGGTGCGCATCCGCACGCGGTAGGTTTTCTCGTAGGGTTCGAAGTGCAGGTCGGATGAGCCGCTCTTGATCGCGTCGAGCAACATCTTGTGGACAAAGCGCACCACCGGCGCGTCGTCGGCGTCTTGCCCGGCGATGGCGTCCTGGTTGTGGCCATCGATCGAATCGATGTCGACGCCATCGAGGTCGACGTCGGCCATGTCTTCCAGGCCGGTACTGTGGCTGTCGAAAAATTTCTCGATGGCGTCGCTGAGCTTGTCGTCCTCCACCAGGATGGCTTCGGTATTCAGCCCGGTGCTGAACTGGATGTCATTGATGGCTTGATGATTGGTCGGGTCGGAAACGCCCACGAACAACTTGTTGCCGCGCCGCCAGAGGGGCAGGGCGTGGTGCTGACGGAGCAGTTTCTCGCTGACCAGTCCCTTGGGCTGGGCCTCCTTGTTCAGGCAGTTGAGGTCCAGCAAGGCTATGCCAAAGTGTTCCGATGCGATCTCGGCAATCTGGCGGCTTTGCACCAGTTTGTTCTGCACCAGGTACGTGACCAGGGAGATGCGATTGCGAAGGGACTGCTGATACGCCTGTTGCGCGCTTTTATCAGTGAGCAGTTCGGCCAGCACCAATTGCTTGGCCAGACCGCTAAGGGCGATGTCATTCATTGGGATACCGGACTCAGACAGTTCATGACTTATAGCCTAGTCAAACGGAGGAACCTAACCAGCGCTGCTCAGGTGACAAAAAGTGTCAGATAGTGCGGATTCTGGGGGTAGGAAAGGGCTTGGTGTTGGCCTCGTGCCCCCATAACTGGGGGCGAAGGGCTTGGCATGGGCTGTGCTGTGGCTAGTTCAGATCATGAGATTTCGACTCATGCATGGAGCTTGTCTATGAATACTCAAAAAGGTTTTACCCTGATCGAGCTGTTGATCGTGGTGGCGATCATCGGGATTCTGGCGTCGGTTGCGCTGCCGCAGTATTCGAAGTATCAGTCGCGGGCGAAGGTCACCGCCGGTCTTGCTGAAATATCGGCATTGAAGGTCCCCTACGAAGACATTATGAATCAAGGCACCACCCCCACCCTCGCTCTGCTCGGCGTTAGCGCGACCACAGGCAATTGCACGATTGCGGTGGCGGGCACCATCACTACTGGTGTTGGCAGTATTGGCTGCACGATCCTCAATGCAAACGGTCAGGTGGCCGGCAAGACCATAACGCTTTCGCGGGCGCTGGCCGGTGGCTGGACTTGTAAATCGACCGTACCCAAAGAGTACGCGCCTAACGGTTGCCCTGGCGTCTGAATTCCAAGTCTGTTCCATGCCCCGCGTTTCACGACGCGGGGCATTTTTTTTGTTCGCCGTTCGGGGCAAATTGGAGTAATTGAGAAAACTTCCAATAATTCATGGCCTTAGGCCTGTGCTAAAACCCGCAACTTGCATGTACATAATTCCGAAGTCATGCATTTTGCATGATTCCGAAAATTAGCCTTTTCCATAACATACTGATTTATAAGGATTTATCATCCACCTAAAAGTTGGCACAGCGTTCGCAATATCTCTGGTAACCCTGCTGACAAGACACGCAGCAGACTTTCTAGAAAAACAGGAGTTACTCGTATGAAGAAGTTCGCTATCGCTGCCGCTGCTGCTACCGCTCTGACCCTGACCATGGCCAACGCTGCATTTGCACAGACCCAAGTCACCCAAGCGCCAATGACCCTGGCTGCCGGAGAAGTGACCAAGGCCAAGGAAGCTACCTCCGATACCTGGATCACCACCAAAGTCAAAAGTGACCTGGTTACCGAAAAAGGCATTCCTGGTACCGACATCAAAGTCGAAACCAACAAAGGTGTTGTATCCCTGTCGTCTACCGTCGCGGTGACTGACGCTCAGAAAGCCACTGCTGTGGCCATCACCAAGAAAATCAAAGGCGTCAAAGCGGTCTCCGCTGACGGCCTGAAAGCCGAGTAAGGCAAGACTTCTCGCCTGGACCGGGAGAAGACGCGGTAGACGAGCCGAGTCATACGTCTGCCGCCACTTGAGAGTTCATGCGACGGCCACAAGGATGTGGCCATTACAGGCCCCGGACATTCGTGTTTGGGGCCTGTTCTATTGTGGGCACCGCAAAATCAAAAAGTGTGGGAGCGAGACCGGCTTGCCGGTCTCGCTCCCACACTTTTGGTTTTGTATTGGGTTCAATTACCGCGCTTGCTGGTGATCTGCTTCAACCGATTCCCTTCAAACCGCAGGTACTGATACATCCCGCCGCTAGGCCCGTAGGTCCATTCCTCGACCTGGAATTCTTCCCGCCGATTGGCACTGCGCTTGTAGCCCAACAGATCGCGGCTGACCGGTTCACCGCACTTCTGCAGCACCTCGCTGGACCTGTCCCCGACGCTGACCAACTGACTGCCGCAGCGCAGGGTATCGGCGGCCGAAGCCTGACTGGCCGCCAGTGCCAGCGCCAGGCCGAACAGCAATTGTCTGATCATCATTCGGCGTCCAGATGCAGTGGTGTCACCACCTTACCGTCACTTTCCGGTTCGCCGAGGCTGGCGTCGATGAAATATACGCGCTCATCGGCCAACTGACCCTTGTCGACCAGATAATCCTTGATGCTGCTGGCGCGATCCTGGCCGAGTTGGCGCAACAGCACGTCGCTGGTACTCCAGAACTTGATCACGTCCGCGCGCATTTTCACGGTGCGTTCTTCCTTGCCCAGATCCTTCCATTCGGCGGGCGGCTGGGTTTTCAGGCGAGTGCGGTAGATGCCTTCCAGCAGCGGGTCTTTCTCGCCGTCCGGTACTTGCAGCAACGAGGCTTGCGCCGGCACCTTGTCGCCGCGCCGCTGGAGCATTTTGTAGTAGTTGTACTGGTATTCCCGTTCCAGGCGTTGCTCGGCGATCAGCGGGCCATCGCTCTTGGCGGCAGCGGTGCCTTCGATTTCCAGGCGCAGGGCCGGGCGTTCCTTGAGGGCCTGGGACAGCTTGACCAAGGAACCCTCGGCCTCCTTGCTCAGGTCGCTTGAGCCCGGCGCGAACGACACGGTGCCCAGGTCTTCCGAACCACCGCCACTGACCAGTCCGCCGATCATTTTGAACGGCGCAGCGGCGGCCTTGACGATCAGGTTGCGCAGGGTCTGCCAGACAATCGGCATAACGCTGAACTGTGGATTGTTGAGGTCGCCGGTGACCGGCAGTTCGATGGAGATCTTGCCGTCGACGTCCTTGAGCAGGGCAATCGCCAGTTTCAACGGCAGGCTGACTGCGTCCGGGCTGTCGACCTTTTCACCGAGCTGCAACTGCTCGACCACCACTTTGTTTTCAGCCTTGAGCTGACCTTTGGTGATCAGGTAATGCAAGTCGAGATTGAGCCGGCCCTTGCGGATTCGGTAGCCGGCGAACTTGCCGGAGTAGGGCGTCAGCGTGGTCAGTTCCACCCGTTTGAAACTGGTGGCGATGTCGAGGCTGGCCATCGGATCGAACGGATTGACCGAACCCTTGATGGTCACCGGTGCATAACGATCGACCTTACCTTTGATATCCACGGTCGCCGGTTTCGCCTGACGGCTGTCGATGGTGCCGATCTGGCCGTTGAGTTGTTGCACGGCGGTAGCGAAATTCGGGGTCAAACTGAAGTCGGCAAAGTTGGCCGAGCCGTCATTGATGGCAATGCCACCGATATGGATGCCCAGCGGTTTGTCCTTGCTGGCGGCCGGTTTGGCGGCGGCCGTTTTGGCACCGGAGTCAGGCGGCTGGGGGATCAGCAGGTCATCGACGTTGGTGGTGCGGTCATCGTTGATCATGAAGCGCACATAGGGTTGGAACAGGTTGATCCTGTCGATCGACAGGCTGTCGCCGTGTTGATAATTCAAGCCTTCGAGCACCACCTGCTGCCATTTGAGGAAGTCGCGGGTTTTCAGGGTGTCGAGGGTGTGCAGTTGATCGATCTGCGCGCGTCCTGTCACGCTGAGCGCCAGCGGCTCGGTGCTTTTCAGGTTGACCGCCAGGTCGCTGCCAAGCATGCCGCTGCGCAGTTCGAGGCGAATGAACGGGTTGATGTAGGACTGGGCAACCCGCAGGTCGATGTCCTTGGTCTGCACGTTGAGTCTGGCGCTGACCGGGGCCAGATTGACCTCGCCATCCGCGGTGATCTTGCCTTGCTTGCCTACGCCGGTGTCGAGCTTGAGGGTAAAGGGCGATCCATTGAGACTGTCGAAATTCTGCAGGTCCAGGTTCAGCGGGTTCAGGTCCAGCGTCACGGCGGGTTGCGCTTTTCGATCGGCCAGGTGCACCTGGTAATCGCGCAGTTGCACGTCTTTGAGCAACACCTGCCAAGGCTTGCTTGGCGCGGCAGGGGTTTTCGGCGAGTCGGCTGCTGCTGGCGTGCTGACGGGTTCGGCTTTGGCTTTCGCGGCTTCCTTGGACGGTTGGCTGGCGAACAGCTTCTGCCAGTCGAGTTGGCCGTCAGCTTCAAGCGCCGCCCAGGTTTCCAATTTATTGCTGCGGATTTTACCAACCACTACTTGCTGTTTGGCCAGGTCCACCGTGGTGTCGGTGATGTCCAGTCGCGCGAGCTTCGCCAGCGGTCGACCGTCCGGGGCGTTGATGGCGAAAGGCGCCACGCTGACCGCGACGTTGCTCAGCAGCAGTTCGGTTTCCTTGGACAGATTGAGTTTGTAGTCGGTGCTCAGGTTCAGCACGCCGTTTTCCAGCACCAGCGGCAGCGCGTCACGCACATAGGGCCAAAAGGCTTTCATCTGACCGTCGGTGACTTTCAGCTTACCTTCGGAGGCGATCGGGATCAGGCTGAAATTGCCGGTCCAGTCGAGCTGCCCACCGTTCGGGCCGATGGCCACAAGGGTCATGTCGGCGCTGTCTTCGGGCAGGGTGCTGAGGTTTTTCAGCTCGAAATCGAGTTTGTCGTAGAGGAACTCGATAGCTTCGCTGGGACGGTCATCCTTGAAGTGCACGGCACCGTCGGCCAGTTTGATCCGCTCTACGCGCAGTGGAAACGGTTTGGCGTTCGGGTCGGCCGGGGTCGGTTCGCTGGCGGGGATTTTGAACAGGCCGAGCAGATTGAGTTTGCCGTCCTTGCCGAAGAGGATTTCGGTCTTGGGTTTGTCCAGTTCGATATCGGACAGATGCAGCGCTTTGGTCCACAGGCTGTCGATCTGCAGGTTGGCGTACAGGCGTTCGAAGCCGACCTGTTCCTTGCCCGGCTCGCCGATGATCAGGCCCCACAGGGTGACTTCAAGACTGAAGGGGTTGAGTTCGATTCGCTGAATGGTCGCGGGCGTCGTGGCGTAGTTGGCCAATTGTTGGTTGGCCACCCGCAATGCGATGCCCGGCAAAATCAGAAACCCCAGCAGGCTGTAGAGGGCCAGAGCAGTCAACAAGGCGCCGATAGCGCGGATCAATCCTTTGGGCATGTGTGGCTTCATCTGTCTGAATCGGAGTGCGTTGGAGTATGGCACGCGAATCCGGTTCCGAAGCCACCCTGCGTTACAGGATTTATCTGAAAGTTTCTTTGAGTTTCAGAGTTGCAGGATCAGGGTTTTCAGCGGTGGCTGTTGATCCAGGGACGGGAAATCGCCGCCCGGTTTCATCACCGTCCACTCGCGCACCGGTCGCCCGGCTTTCTCGGCGCAACGCAATACCTGTTCGCGCCAGTCGTCCATGCTGACTTTTGCCAGGTTGTTGCAGCAAATCAGCACGCCATTGTCGGCGGTTGTCAGCAGCGCGGGTTTGAGCAGGCTCTGGTAGTCGCGCAGCAGGTCGACGGTGCCGAAAGCGCTCTTGGCCCAGGCCGGTGGGTCCAGCAACACCAGGTCGTATTGACGTTGTTCCAGGCGTTGATAGCTCGGCAATTTCTGCCCGCGGCGCTGGCTGATGGGCAGACCGGCGAGCTGGCGAATGGCCGGGAAGTAATCGGACTGGATGAACTGCATGGTCGGCAACTGCGGATTGAGCAGACCGTTTTCGCGGCCAACCGCCAGATTGCCCTCGGCGAAATCCAGGTTGCACACTTCGCTTGCGCCACCGGCCGCAGCGCTCAGGCCGACGCCGCAGGTGTAGGCAAACAGGTTCAGCACGCTTTTGTGCTGGCTGTGTTCCTTGACCCAGCCGCGGGTGTTGCGCAGGTCGAGGAACAGCAACGGGTCCTGACCGGCGTGGCGGCCACGGACCCGATAGTTCAGGCCCCATTCGTGGCCGACCAGGTCTTGCAGGGCGGCTTCATCGGCGCGGTAAACGGTGTCTTCGCGGTCGATGCGCGAGTTGCCCCGGGAGCGGTCGTTGTAGACCAGCAGAGTCTCGAAGCCCAGGTGTTGATTGATCGCTTCGTGCAGTTGCAGCAGGGCATCGCGCTCCAGTGCCTGGTGAAAGCTCTGCACCAACAGTTGCGGGCCGTAGCGGTCGATGGTCAGGCCGCCAGCACCTTCCTGGCTGCCATGGAACAGGCGATAGCAATCGGTGCCTTGCTGATGCAGTTCGGCAAGCAGGTCCTGGCGATGATCGAGGGCGGCGCGCAGCGCCTGATTCAAGGAAGACATGCTGGGCGCCTTGCAGGAGGGAGGGAATTTGGCGCGGGAGTTTAACAGCTTGAGCGACGGAGAACCTGTAGGAGCGAGGCTTGCCCGCGAAGAATGCCGCGCGGTCTGGCGGATACACCGCGCTATCGTTCTTCGCGGGCAAGCCTCGCTCCTACAAATATGGATCAGGTCAACAATCCCATCCGCCGCTTCGCCCGATGCACCGAGCCATTACGCACGGCCCATCGCAGCATCGGTGCACTGCGGTTGACGCTGGCGCGGATCAGCGTGCGTTGCAGCGGAGTCTGGCGGACGCCCAGCATGTCACTCGCCCAATCCGGCAGCAGGTCGATGCCGGCCTGCATCATCAACCCGCCGAACGGCTTGGCCAGACGGCTGGGGGCCGGGGCGTTCAACAGCAGTCGCAACACCTCGCGACTGCGATCGTCGCACAGCAGTTGTGGACGTATGCGCTCAAGGTAATCGGCTATTTCCTGTCGCGAACGGGGCACACCACGAGCACCGAGTCGTTCGGCGATTAAGGCGATTTCATTGTAGTAACGGTCCTGATCGGCCGCAGACAGGTGCGGATTGCGGTAACGCAAATGCGCCGCGAGAAAATTGCTGACCTCGGCTACGTGCACCCAGGTCAGCAGATCGGGATTACTCGCGGCGTAAGGCCGACCATCCGGCGCGGTGCCGGTCACTTGCAGGTGGATGGTGCGCACTTTCTCGATCAGCCAGTCCGCATCCTGGCGCGAGCCGAACGTGGTGCCGGAAATGAACTGCCCGGTGCGGCGCAGGCGACCGAGCATGTCCTCGCGAAAATTCGAATGGTCCCAGACCCCGGCCAGCGCCAATGGGTGCAGGGCTTGCAGCATCAGCGCGCTGATACCGCCGATGAGCATGCTGCTGAAGTCGCCGTGAACCTGCCAACTCACCGAGTCGGGACCGAACAGGCCAGGATCGCCCTTGGGGTTTTCCAGGTCGAGCTTGCCGAGGGACAGACCGGTGAGGCTCATGACCTGGGTTTCGATGCGGCTGCGGATGAATTCCATGGCGACTCAGTGGTGAAAATGAAACGCGGCAAACTCTGTATTGCTCCCTTTTGGGAGCGAGACCGGCTTGCCGGCGATGGACGTTAACGATAACGCGTATTTCCCGAATAAACGCGGTGCGCTTGAGTTCATCGCGAGCAAGCTCGCTCCTACAAAGGGTGGTGCGTTATTGATTCAGGCGTTTATCGACCAGATCCTGAACCACGCTTGGATCGGCCAGGGTCGACGTGTCGCCCAGACTGTCGAGCTCGTTGCAGGCGATCTTGCGCAGAATCCGCCGCATGATCTTGCCCGAACGGGTCTTCGGCAAGGCCGGTGCCCACTGGATCAGGTCCGGTTTGGCGAAGCTGCCGATTTCCTTGCTGACGTGGGCCAGCAGTTCTTTCTTCAGTTCATCGTTGGGCTCGGTGCCGTTCATGGGCGTGACGAAGGCATAGATGCCCTGGCCTTTGACGTCGTGAGGGTAACCGACCACGGCGGCCTCGGCGATGCTGTCGTGCAGCACCAGCGCGCTTTCCACTTCGGCGGTGCCGATGCGGTGGCCGGAAACGTTGATCACGTCGTCGATGCGCCCGGTGATCCAGTAATCGCCGTCCTCGTCACGCCGGGCGCCGTCGCCGGTGAAGTAGTAACCGGGATAGGGTTTGAAGTAGGTATCGACCATCCGTTGCGGGTCGCCATAGACGCTGCGGATCTGCGCCGGCCAGCTGGATTTGATCGCCAGCACGCCGCTGCCGGCGCCTTTGATTTCCTTGCCCACTTCGTCGAGCAGCACCGGTTGCACGCCGAACATCGGTTGCGTGGCGCAGCCGGGTTTGATCCGCTGCGCGCTGACCAGCGGGCTGAGCATGATGCCGCCGGTTTCGGTCTGCCACCAGGTATCGACGATCGGGCAACGCTGTTCGCCGACGGCATTGAAGTACCAGTCCCACGCTTCCGGGTTGATCGGCTCACCGACGCTGCCGAGTAATCTGAGGCTCGCCCGGGACGTTTCCTTCAACGGTTCGAGGCCTTCACGCATCAGCGAACGCAGGGCGGTGGGGGCGGTGTAGAAGATGTTCACGTGGTGTTTGTCGATGACCTGCCAGAAGCGTGAGCTGCTCGGGTAACTCGGCACGCCTTCGAAGATCAGCGTGGTCGCACCGTTGGCCAGCGGCCCATAGACGATGTAACTGTGGCCGGTGACCCAGCCGACATCGGCGGTGCACCAGAAGACTTCGTTGTCGCGGTAGTCGAGCACGTACTTGAAGGTCATCGCCGCTTGCAGCAGGTAACCGCCGGTGGTGTGCAGCACGCCTTTGGGTTTGCCCGTGCTGCCGGAGGTGTAGAGGATGAACAGTGGGTCTTCGGCGTCCATCGGCTCGGGCGGGCAATCGTCGCTGACGTCGCGCAGGGCCTGGTGATACCAGAGGTCGCGGCCTTCGACCCAGTTCACTTCACCCTGAGTGCGCTCGACCACGATCACGGTGCTGACGTTCGGGCAACTTTGCAGCGCCTTGTCGACCTTCTCTTTGAGCGGCACGAATTTACCGCCGCGCACGCCTTCATCGGCGGTGATCACGGTGCGGCAATCGGCGTCGAGAATCCGGTCACGCACAGAATCGGGGGAGAACCCGCCAAACACCACCGAATGCACCGCGCCGATTCGCGTGCAGGCGAGCATGGCGTAGGCGGCTTCGGGGATCATCGGCATGTAGATGCACACGCGGTCGCCTTTCTTCACACCACGGCTTTTGAGCACGTTGGCCAGGCGGCAGACGCTGTGATGCAGTTTTTTGTAGGTGATCTGGGCGGACTCCGCAGGGTCGTCGCCTTCCCAGATGATTGCGATCTGATCGCCACGTTTTTCCAGGTGACGGTCGATGCAGTTGTAACTGACGTTCAGCTTGCCGCCGGCAAACCAGCTGGCTTCACCGGTTTTCAGGTTATAGCGCTGGACGGTATCCCACGGTTTGCTCCAGTCGAGAAAGCGTGAAGCCTGCTCGGCCCAGAATTCAGTGGGATGTTCGATGGACTGGCGGTACAGACGCTTGTAGTCGTCTTGACTGAGTTGTGCAGCCCGGCGGACGGCATCGGCTTTGGGGAACGTGCTGATATCGAACATGACGGTTCCTTATTCTTGTTTTGGTAAACAAGTAATAAAGATGCGCCGACCCGAGAACAAACACCACCCTGTAGGAGCGAAGCTTGCTCGCGAAGAAGGCGACTCGGTGTATCAGGGACACCGAGTTATCGTTCTTCGCGAGCAAGCTTCGCTCCTACAGGGATGGGAGTTACCCGCGGTGACGACCGCGGAAGTAATTGATCAGCCCTTGGGTGGACGCATCGTCAGCCGGGGTTTCTTCGCTGCCGACCAGGCGATTGTAGACGCCTTTGCCCAGCTCTTTGCCCAGCTCCACGCCCCACTGGTCGAAGGCGTTGATGCCCCAGACCACGCTTTGCACGAAGACTTTGTGTTCGTACATCGCCACCAGTGCGCCGAGACGACGCGGGCTGATGCGTTCGACTACCAACGTGTTGCTCGGACGGTTGCCCGGGATCACCTTGTGCGGCGCGAGTTTCTGCACGTCCGCTTCGGCCATGCCCTTGTCCCGCAACTCGGCTTCGGCCTCGGCGCGGGTCTTGCCGAGCATCAGTGCCTGGCTTTGCGACAGGCAGTTGGCGTACAGCCACTGGTGGTGATCGGAGACCGGGTTGAAGCTGACGATCGGCACGATGAAATCGGCCGGAATCAGTTGGGTCCCTTGGTGCAGCAACTGGTGATACGCGTGCTGACCGTTGCAACCCACGCCGCCCCAGATCACCGGGCCAGTGTCGGTAGACACCGGCGTGCCGTCCTGACGCACGCTCTTGCCGTTGGATTCCATGTCCAGCTGTTGCAAATGCTTGGTGATGTTACGCAGGTAATGGTCGTACGGCAGGATCGCGTGGCTCTGCGCGCCCCAGAAGTTGCCGTACCAGACACCGAGCAACGCCAGCAGCACCGGCATGTTCTGTTCGAACGGCGCGCTCTGGAAATGCTGGTCCATGGTGTAGGCACCGGACAGCAGCTCCTTGAAGTTGGACATGCCGATGGCCAGGGCAATCGGCAAACCGATGGCCGACCACAGCGAGTAACGACCGCCGACCCAGTCCCACATCGGGAAGATGTTTTCTTCGCGGATACCGAACGCCACGGCCGCCGCGTTGTTGCTGGAGACGGCGATGAAGTGACGATACAGCTCGGCTTCCGAACCGCCCTGAGCCAGGTACCAGGCGCGAGCGGCCTGGGCATTCTTCAGGGTTTCGAGGGTGTTGAAGGACTTCGACGAAACGATGAACAGCGTGGTCTCGGCGCGCAGCTTCATGGTCAGTTCATGGAGCTCAGTGCCGTCGATGTTCGCCAGGTAATGGCAGCGCACGCCTTTCTGGGCGTAGGACAGCAGCGCTTCGGAGACCAGCTCGGGGCCGAGGAACGAGCCACCGATGCCGATGTTCACCACGTCGGTGATCGGCTTCTCGGTGTAACCGCGCCACATACCGTCGTGGATGCGGCCCACGAGGTCAGTGATCTTGTTCAACACCTTGTGTACTTCGGGCATCACGTTGACGCCATTGACCGACAACTTGTCGCCCACTGGACGGCGCAGCGCGGTGTGCAGGGCCGGGCGACCTTCGGAAGAGTTGACGATCTCGCCGTCGAACAGCGCTTTGATCGCGCCCTGAAGGTCGACTTCGTTGGCCAGGCCTACCAGCAGGTCGCGGGTCTCGGCGTTGATCAGGTTCTTCGAGTAGTCGAGAAACAGGCCGCAGCTGCTGAGGGTGAATTGAGTAAAGCGCTGCGGATCGGCATTGAAGGCTTCGCGCATGCTGAAATCCTGCATGGCTTGGCGGTGGTCATTCAGCGCTTGCCAGGCGGGCAGAGCGGTCACGTCGTGAGGAGTGCGGTAGTACGCCATCGCTGCGGGTTTCCTTTTTACTTGAACGGCCTTTTGAACACTAAAAATCCCGGAGCGCTGTGGGTGGGCGTCCGGTCAACTGCGTCGACACGATTTCATGGCACAGGGCGAATACAGTAAACCTCGCGCTGCGATCTGTCTTGACTTTGTCTGACCCGTTCCCGGTACTTTTTTATACATCAGGCAGGGAACGGTCCGACAAACGGAAGAGGAGGTTCGGTCAGGCAACCTGAACTGGAATAGCATTGCTGGTGTGGCTCAACTCGTTACCCGGCGCCATGTAGAGCATGCGCGGCTTGAAGTTGAGCAGCTCGGCTTCGCTGTAGTGAGCGTAAGCGCAGATGATCACACGGTCGCCGACCTTGGCCTTGTGCGCCGCGGCGCCGTTGACCGAAATCATCCGCGAGCCGGCTTCGCCACTAATCGCGTAGGTGGTGAAGCGTTCGCCGTTGTCGACGTTGTAGATCTGTATCTGTTCGTATTCACGGATGCCGGACAAGTCCAGCCATTCGCCATCGATGGCGCAGGAACCTTCGTAATCGAGAACTGCGTGGGTGACTTCGGCGCGATGCAGCTTGGCCTTGAGCATGATGGCGTGCATGAGTG
Source organism: Pseudomonas hormoni (assembly GCF_018502625.1). NCBI lineage: Bacteria > Pseudomonadati > Pseudomonadota > Gammaproteobacteria > Pseudomonadales > Pseudomonadaceae > Pseudomonas > Pseudomonas hormoni. The sequence goes on along the minus strand of NZ_CP075566.1, from coordinate 4,745,057 downwards.
TTTCCCCAGGTCGGAATCGAACGGCGGGCAGTTTGCCCGAAGGCTTAAAGGGCGGCAATAAGGGGGCGAGGCAACGCAGGACCCTGTAGGAGCCGAGCTTGCTCGCGAAAGCGGTGGATCAGTCGACATCAATGCTGAATGACACACCGCTTTCGCGAGCAAGCTCGGCTCCTCAGGGTTTTGTGATGTTCAGGCGGGTGCGTCGAGGTTCAGGTGCAGGTTATCGATCAACCGCGTGGTGCCGAGGAACGCCGCCACCAGAATCACCAGGTCCCGATCTTCCGCGGTCGCCGGGCGCAACGTCAGCGCATGGCGGATTTCCAGGTAGTCGGTACGCAGGCCCGCGGCTTCAAGTTGCTGCTGTTGTGCCGTGATCAGCGCCGGGTAATCGCGATCACCTTGTTTAATGGCTTCGGCAATCGACGACAGCGTCCGGTACACCACTGGCGCAACCGCTCGCTGTTCTTCATTGAGGAATCCATTGCGCGACGACAGTGCCAGCCCATCAGCTGCGCGGACCGTCGGCTCGCCGATGATCTGGATCGGCATATTCAGGTCATGCACCAGCGCGCGAATCACGGCCAGTTGCTGGAAGTCTTTCTGGCCAAAGATCGCCAGATCCGGCTGGACCATGTTGAACAGTTTGCTGACCACCGTCGCCACACCTTCGAAATGCCCCGGACGGCTGGCACCGCACAGGCCTTCGGACAGTTGCGGCACGCTGACGCGGGTCTGGCCAGCCATGCCGTCGGGGTACATCTCTTCAACGGTCGGCGCGAACAGCAAGTGGCAACCGGCCTGGAACAGTTGTTCCTGGTCTGCCGCGAGGGTACGGGGGTACTTGTCGAGGTCTTCGCCGGCACCGAATTGCAGCGGGTTGACGAAAATGCTCGCGACCACGAAATCCGCCCGTTGGCTGGCTTTGGTAATCAGTGCGATGTGACCGCTGTGCAGGTTGCCCATGGTCGGCACGAAGGCAATGCGCTTGCCTTCGCTACGGGCGCGGGCCACGGCGGCCCGCAGTTCGCGTACGGTTTTTACGGTGTTCATGCAGAGAATCCGTGTTCGATACCAGGGAAAGTGACTGCTTTGACTTCGGAGACATAAGCGCCAAGTGCCGCCTGAATGTTTTGTTGCCCGGCCATGAAGTTCTTCACGAATTTCGGCACCCGGCCAGTGATCGACAGACCGAGCATGTCGTGCAGCACCAGAACCTGGCCGTCGGTGCCACTGCCGGCGCCGATTCCGATCACCGGGATCTTCACGGCCTGGGTGATTTCTTCGGCCAGTTCGCTCGGCACGCACTCGAGCAACAGCATCGCCGCGCCAGCCTGTTCGAGGGAGATCGCGTCGGCACGCATCTGCCGCGCCTGGTTTTCATTGCGACCCTGGACTTTGTAACCGCCGAGGATATTCACCGACTGCGGCGTCAGCCCCATGTGCGCGCACACCGGGATGCCGCGCTCGGCCAGCAGACGGATCGAGTCCGCCAGCCACAGCGCGCCTTCGACCTTGACCATGTGCGCACCAGCCTGCATCAACAGGGCACTGTTGGTCATGGCTTGTTCGGGAGTGGCGTAGGCCATGAATGGCAAGTCGGCGAGGATCAACGCGTCGGTGTTACCGCGTTTGACGGACGCGACGTGATAAGCCATCTCGGCGGTGGTCACCGGCAGGGTGCTGTCGTGACCTTGGAGAACCATGCCGAGGGAGTCGCCCACCAGCAGAACTTCGACGCCGGCCTCATTGCAGGCGTGGGCGAAGGTCGCGTCATAGCAGGTCAGCATGGTGATTTTTTCACCTTTTTGCTTGAGACCTTGCAGAGTGGTCAGGGTGATGGCTGGCATGAAAAGTTCCTCATTCAGGCGCTGTGGAAACTACTGCGAGTAACGCGCGTGATTCTTCGTTAAATACAGGCGCACGGTCTGTTGTCGTGCTTTTAAGGCCTGGATTGCGCCCTTCAACGCCGCGTTGGCGGCAGCGGGACGCCTATAGTCGTGAGGAGAACTCGGGAAGTCAATTGCGTGTGTTACCGCGTTGTTACGCGTGAGGTGTTACCGGAGTAACTGATGCGATTCAGCAGCCACAGATCTTATGCCCGACACAAAACTAATGTGTGCGGGCTTGCTCGCGAATGCGGTGTGTCATTCAGCATTGATGCCGACTGATCCACCGCTATCGCGAGCAGGCTCGCTCCCACAGGGGATTTTTGTCAATTTTGGGGGAGGCGTTCCAGCCCGACGAACGGGCATTCTGCGAGTAAGTCCTTGAGGCTGCGCCCATCCGCCAAACGCAAATCCACCGGCGCCAGCTCGGCCAGCGGATACAGAACAAACGCGCGTTCCTGCATATGGTAGTGAGGCACCTTGAGGCGAGGTTCATCGATCAGTCGATCGCCGAACAGCAGAATATCGAGATCCAGCGTGCGCGGCCCCCAGCGTTCCTGGCGTTCGCGGCCCTGACCGTTCTCGATGGCTTGCAGCGCATCGAGCAGCGCCAGCGGGGCAAGCGTGCTGTCGAGGGCGGCGACCGCGTTGGTGTAGCGCGGTTGGCCGGGCAGCAGCGAGTCGCTTTGATAAAACGCCGAAACCCCGACCAGTTCGGTCTGCGGCAACTGCGCCAGCGCCTCGACGGCGCTGCGCAATTGTTCGGCGGGGTCAGCCAGGTTGCTGCCCATGCCGATGTAGATGCGTTCCATGTTTACTCGCCCGTGGTGCTCGGTGCGCCGGCCGCGCGTTTGCGCTTGGCACCGCCGCTGCGGCGACGCTTGCGTGGCGCACCGCTTGCGCCGTCGTCCTTGCCGCTGAGGTCGCGGATCATGTCGCGACGTTCGCTTTCGTTGGCGTCCTGATAATCCGTCCACCATTCGCCCAGGCCATCGGTCTGCTCGCCGGCGCTTTCGCGCAGCAGCAGGAAGTCGTAACCGGCGCGGAACCGCGGGTTGTCCAGCAACAGGTCGGCACGTTTACCGCTGCGACGTGGCAGACGTTCCTGCATGTCCCAGATTTCGCGGATCGGCATGGTGAAACGTTTTGGAATCGCGATCCGCTGGCACTGTTCGGCAATCAGCTCGTGCGCCGCTTCCTGCATCGCAGGGATCGGCGGCATGCCACGTTCCTGCAAGCGCAACACGCGAGCCGGCAGGGCAGGCCAGAGCAGGGCTGCAAACAGGAACGCCGGGGTCACCGGTTTGTTTTGCTTGATCCGCAGGTCGGTGTTGACCAGCGCTTCGCTGATCAGGGTGTGGGTGTACGTCGGGTTGTATTCCAGCGCCTCGGCACTGGCCGGGAACAGCGGATCGAACAGCTGCAGGTCGACCAGCATCTCGAAGGTGTCCGCGGCATGGCCGGAGAGGAACAGCTTGAGCACTTCTTCGAACAGGCGGGCCGACGGGATCTCGCGCAGCATCGGCGCCAGATCGCGGATCGGCAGGGCGCTGTGTTTTTCGATGCCGAAATTCAGCTTGGCGGCGAAACGCACGGCCCGCAGCATCCGTACCGGGTCTTCCTGGTAACGTTGCTTCGGATCGCCAATCAGGCGGATCAGGTGGTTGCGGATGTCGTGTACGCCGTTGGCGTAGTCGAGAATGCGCTCGCTGACCGGGTCGTAATACAGGGCGTTGATGGTGAAGTCGCGGCGTTGCGCGTCTTCTTCCAGCGTGCCATAGACGTTATCGCGCAGGATGCGCCCGCTCTCGTTGCGGGAAGACTGGTTACTGTCTTCCTCTTCGTCGTTTTGCGGGTGATTGGCGCGGAAGGTCGCGACTTCGATGATTTCGCGACCAAAGTGGATATGCACCAGTTTGAAGCGACGACCGATGATCCGCGCATTGCGGAATTCGGCGCGAACCTGTTCAGGCGTGGCGCTGGTGGCGACGTCGAAATCTTTTGGCGTGATGCCGAGCATCATGTCACGCACACAACCGCCGACCAGGTAAGCCTGGTAACCGGCGTTCTGCAGGCGTTCGACGATATTCACCGCGTAACGGCTGAATTGCGCCTTTTGCAGCGAATGTTGGCCGCTGTTAAGCACTTCAGGCGTGCTGCGGATGTGTTGCGTATGACGCTTGGGAGAACGGAATGACTGGAACAGCTTCTTCAGCATGGGATGCACTGTTTGAAGGAATGTTCGGCCATAACGAAGAATGACCGCATGATGGGCGGGGATTCTAGCATTTAGTCGGGGGATGGTGTAGGACACAGCAGATATGAGCTGTAAGCCGCACACTGTAGGAGCGAGCTTGCTCCGGGCGGCGTTCCGACGAAGGTCGTTAACGATAACGCGTCAAACCTGATGCACAGCGGTGTCCCTGCGTTTTTCGCGAGCGATCGAGCGTCGACCGGCTGCTCCTACAGGAAGCGGGGTTTCCAAATCGCAGAAACTACAAGGGGAGCCGAAGCTCCCCAAGAAGTAGTTGCATGTTCTATTTTTGTTATTGGTTTCGGGCTTCTTGTTTTTGTTGAGTGCCCGCGTCATGAAGTTTTCCTTCATGACCCTCCCAATCGGGAGCCAAGAGCAAACGGATTGCTTTGGTCGCTGTGCTGCAGTGATCTTGCGATCCAACCAGTTCAGGCTCTGTCTCAAGACAGTTTTTGTTGTTCTCGGCCTGGTCGTGGGGCAAGCCCCAAATACAACGCCTCTCCAAAAGAATCAGTTAGCTGCGCCTCTCGCCGTCTTGTTTTTATTGTGCGTGAGTCGATTCGTCTTATTTTTATTGTCTTGTGCATTGCTTGTTATTGTTGTTGTACCAAACATATAGCAGGGTGCGTGCCAACTTTTGCGAGGCCCGGCAAAACAAGGGGTTGCGCCACCTGATCAGGTTTTCCGAGGCCAAAAAAACCGGGGCTTCGTTACCGTAAGCCCCGGCTTCTGTTACGTGAAAAAGCTGGGGTAACAGTTTTTTCACAAAGTCATGTGTTACCCGTTCAGCTCTCGCTGGCCACCCCGGTCTTGCGCCGCGGGATACCCAGGCGCTGACGACGCTCCCACAGGCATTTGCGGCTGACCCCGAGTTTGCGTGCCAGCTCGGTTTCGGTCATGTGGTCCTGATGCTCGAGAACGAAGTGCTGGAAGTAGTCTTCCAGCGACAGGTCTTCGGTCGGCTCATGATTGTTGTTGCCGGCGCCGTTGCCCTGTTGCGGCGGCAGGCCAATGAACTCGTCGTCCTCCAGCCCGCTCAGCTCGATGTCGATGCCCAGCAGCTCGGCGGAAATCTCCGGGCTTTCGCACAGGATGACCGCGCGCTCGACTGCGTTTTCCAGCTCGCGCACGTTGCCCGGCCAGGAGTAATGACGAATCGCCTGCTCGGCGTCCGGGGCGAACTTCAGGTCGGTACGGTTGACCCGCGCGCTCTGCCGCGCCAGGAAGGCATTGGCGATTTCATTCACGTCGGCGCCACGCTCGCGCAGGGCCGGCAGTTTCAGGGCGATCACGTGGAGGCGGTAATACAAGTCTTCACGGAACTGACCGATCTTGGCCAGGCTCTTGAGGTCGCGGTGGGTCGCGGCGATCAAACGCACATCGACCTTCTGCGACTGCACCGAGCCCACCCGGCGAATTTCGCCTTCCTGCAACACGCGCAGCAAGCGAGCCTGGGCTTCCAGCGGCAGTTCGCCGATTTCATCGAGAAACAAGGTACCGCCGTCCGCCGCTTCTACCAGGCCGGCACGTCCGGCGCTGGCGCCGGTGAACGCGCCTTTTTCGTGGCCGAACAGTTCGGACTCGATCAGGCTTTCCGGAATGGCCGCGCAGTTCACCGAAATCATCGGTGCCTTGGCGCGTTTGGACAGGTTGTGCAGGGCGCGCGCCACCAGTTCTTTACCGGTGCCGGACTCGCCCTGAATCAGGACATTGGAATCGGTGGGCGCGACTTTGCGGATCTTGCTGTACAGATCCTGCATCGGCGGGCACGAGCCGATGATTCCGATTTCGCCGTTGCTGTTGTCGATACCCGGTTTCGCCGCACCATTGGCGGCTTTGCCGACGGCAGGTTCACCGCTGGCCTGCACCGATTGCCGGTCACGCAGGATGCGCGCGACGGCCTGGAGCATTTCATCGTGGTCGAAAGGCTTGGCGATGTAATCCACCGCGCCCATCTTCATTGAGTCGACCGCCGAACGCAGGCTGGCGTAGCTGGTCATGATCAGCACCGGAGTGCCCTGGCCGAGTTTGATCAACTCGGTGCCCGGCGCGCCAGGCAGGCGCAGGTCACTGACGATCAGGTCGAACGTGGGAATGGTGAAGCGTTCTTGTGCTTCCTGCACTGAACCGGCTTCGCTGACCTGGTACTGGTTACGTTCCAGCAGGCGGCGCAAGGCGGAGCGGATAATTGTTTCGTCTTCGACGATCAAAATGTGCGGCATTGATTCGATACTCTCGACGGTCTCAGTTCACAGCGGACGTCGCTTCGACATGACGCGGCAAGGTCACCCGGATACGGGTGCCGCGTTGGCTTTGAACATCAGCCGGGCTGTCGATGGTGATTTGTCCATAATGCTCTTCAACGATGGAATAGACCAGTGCAAGGCCCAGACCGGTGCCTTCGCCAGGATCCTTGGTGGTGAAGAAAGGTTCGAACAATCTATCCATGATGTTCTTCGGAATACCGCTGCCTTCGTCTTCCACGATCAGGTCGACCGTGTGTTCGCCGGCTTCGCTTTTGACCCGCACCGCGCTGCCGGGAGGCGAGGCGTCACGGGCGTTTGAGAGCAGATTGATCAGTACCTGGGCGAGTCGCTGCGGATCGCCTTCGACCCAGTGATCGGGGTCGCACAGGTTGTAGAACTGCACTTCGAAATTGCGTCGGTTCAGGGCCAGCAAACCGATGGCATCCTGGGCCACTTCGGCCAGACAGACGGGCTCGTCACTGTGCTGATGACTGCCGGCGTGGGCAAAACTCATCAGCGACTGAACGATGCGCGACACGCGTTTGGTCTGCTCCAGAATCTGTCCGCTGATTTCCTTCAGCTCGCCATCGTCTTCACGTTCTTCGCGCAGATTCTGCGCCAGACAGGCGATGCCGGTGATCGGGTTGCCGATTTCATGGGCCACGCCGGCGGCCAGGCGGCCGATACTGGCCAGGCGCTCGGAGTGCACCAGCTTGTCTTCGAGCATCTGGGTTTCAGTGAGGTCTTCGACCAGCAATACGAGGCCGCTGTTACCCGGCGCGAGCGGTTCATCGATCGCCGCTTTGTGCAGGTTCAGCCAGCGAGTCTGGCCATCAAGCGCCAGATGTTGCTTGTGCAAGTGTTCGTCCGGCAGGTTGATGAAGCCTTGCAGCAGTTCTTTCCACGGATCGGCAATGGTGCTCAGTCGTGAGCCGACCACGCGCTGCGCGGCAATCCCGGTCAGCTCCTCCATGGCTTTGTTCCACATGAGGATTTCCTGATCCTTGGCCAGTGAGCAGACGCCCATCGGCAATTCCTGCAAGGTCTGGCGGTGATAACGGCGCAGGGCATCGAGTTCGGCGGCAAGGCCGGTGAGGCGCGAGTGGTAGTCCTCGAGGCGGCTTTCGATGAAGTGGATGTCCTCGGTGACGTAGTTTTCACCGCCGGCCTTATAAGGCAGGAAAGTCTCGACCATGTCCTGCGCGACGCTCGGCCCCATCAGGCCCGAGAGGTTGGCTTCGATCCGGTCGCGCAAGCGGCGCAAGGCATAAGGCCGGCGCTCGTCGAACGGCAGATAGAGATCGCGCAGCGCTTGTTCGACTTCTTTCTGCGCAGCCTTGGCGCCCAAAGGTTTGGCCAGTTGCGTGGCGAACTCCTGGGGCGAGGCAGCGTGCAGTTCACGGCGTTGCGGGCGACGCACGTTGTCCACGGCGCAGGCTTCGGCAGCGCTGGCCTCTTCGGGGCTGGCATTGGTGAACAGCGAGATCAGGGTGAACATCAGCACGTTGGCGGCCAGCGAGGCGATCGCGGCCATGTGCCAACTGGTGTCGTCCAGCACGTAGATCATGTTCAGCAGCGGGATGTAGAAGCCTTGCAGGTTGCCGACCAGCGGCAGCAGCATGGTCACCAGCCACACCAGAATCCCCGCCAGCAAACCGGCGATGAAGCCGCGACGGTTGGCGGTCGGCCAATAAAGGACAGACAGCACGCCCGGCAGGAACTGCAAGGTCGCCACAAACGCGACGATGCCGAGGTTGGCCAAATCCTGCTCAGCGCCCAGCAACAGGTAGAAACCGTAGCCAGCCATGATGATTGCGACGATCAGCGCCCGACGCGTCCACTTCAGCCAGCGGTAGATGTTGCCTTCTGCCGGTGGCTGATAAAGCGGCAGCACCAGGTGGTTCAGCGCCATCCCGGACAGTGCGAGGGTGGTGACGATGATCAGCCCGCTCGCTGCCGATAGCCCGCCGACATACGCCAACAGCGCCAAGGCCTTGCTGTTGGCGGCGATACCGATGCCCAGCGTGAAATATTCAGGATTGGTGGTGGCGCCGAGTTTCAGCCCGGCCCAGAGAATGAGCGGCACGGCCAGGCTCATCAGCAGCAGGAACAACGGCAAGCCCCAGCTCGCACTGACCAGCGAGCGCGGGTTGAGGTTTTCGGTAAACGTCATGTGGTACATGTGCGGCATCACGATCGCCGAGGCGAAGAACACCAGCAGCAGCGTGCGCCACGGGCCTTCCTGCAGAGGCGTGTGCAAAGCGGCGAGGGCGGTCTGGTTTTGCAGCAGCCACAGTTCCAGCTGTTGCGGGCCGTCGAACACGCCATACAACGCATATAGGCCAACGCCGCCAATCGCGATCAGCTTGATCACCGACTCAAAGGCAATCGCGAACACCAGCCCTTCGTGTTTCTCGCGGGTGGCGATATGGCGCGAGCCAAAGAAAATCGTGAACAGCGTAATCAGCGCGCAAAAGCTCAGGGCGACACGATGCTGCACCGGTTCGCGGGTGAGGATGCCAATGGAGTCGGCGACCGCTTGAATCTGCAGCGCCAGCAATGGCAGCACGCCGATCAGCATGAAGATAGTGGTCAGTGCGCCGGCCCAGGTGCTGCGGAAACGGAACGCGAACAGGTCGGCCAGCGACGACAGTTGATACGTGCGGGTGATCTTCAGGATCGGATACAGCAACACCGGCGCCAGCAGAAATGCACCGGAAACGCCTAGATAGCTGGAGAGAAAACCGTAGCCGTACTGATAGGCCAGGCCCACGGTGCCGTAAAACGCCCAGGCACTGGCGTAAACACCCAACGACAGGGTGTACGTCAGCGGGTGGCGAATGATCGCCCGGGGGATCATGCCCCGTTCGCTGATCCAGGCCACGCCGAACAGCACCGCCAGGTACGCGGCGCTGATCAGGATCATCTGGGTCAGGCTAAAGCTCATCGGCATCTTTTTGGCTCTGCAGGATGAAGGTCACAACGATCAGAATCAGCCAGAGCAGATAAGGGCGATACCAGGCGCCAGTGGCGTCGATCCACCAATCCATGATGGCCGGGGAGAACAGATAAATCCCCACTACCAGGAGCAGGACCAAGCGATAGATGTACATCCCGGCCTCTCTTTTTTATGCGCGTGCCCGAAAACGTGCGGCGATGGTAACGGATGGGCGCGTCACTGCAAGTGTGATCACTGTAGTTGCGCTTCGGGCAAGGTGAGTGTGCGCGGGATCTTCAGTGCATCCCAGTGGACGATTCCCCAGTTCAGCACTTCACGCGGGGTGGCATACGCCAGTTCGGCGCCCGGATTCTGCCCGAGCGCGCGCAATGCACGCAGTAATAAAGGCGTGGCCTGATCTTCGGTCAGCGGCGGCGAACGGTAGGACTTGCCGAGCTTGTTGCCGTCAGGCTGGGTAATCAGCGGGATGTGCAGATAGCGCGGTTGCGAGAAACCCAGCAGTTCTTGCAGATAGAGCTGACGTGGCGTGGAGTCGAGCAGGTCTGCGCCCCGGACGATGTCGCTGATGCCTTGCCAGGCGTCATCGAGCACCACGGCCAGTTGATAGGCGTAGAGTCCGTCGCGGCGACGGATCACGAAATCACCGACATCCCGACCCAGATGCTGGCGGTATTCGCCTTGCACGCGGTCGATGAAGTGGTATTCGAGCTCGGGCACGCGCAGTCGAATCGCGGCGTCTTCGGTGCCATGGCCAGCATTGCGGCACAGGCCCGGGTAAATGCCGTGATAGGGCTCCAGCTGTTTTCGCGAACAGGTGCAGGCGTAGGCCAGGCCATGATTGGACAGGCGATTGAGCACTTCAGCGTAGGCGTCGTGCCGGTCGCTCTGTCGGACCAGTTCGCCGTCCCACTCGAAACCGTAGCTTTCCAGCGCCTTGAGAATGGCGGCTTGCGCGCCGGGTTCTTCCCGTGGCGGATCGAGGTCTTCCATGCGCATCAGCCAGCGACCACCCACCGCACGCGCGTCGAGGTACGAAGCCAGTGCTGCGACCAGCGAACCGAAATGCAAGTGGCCGCTTGGCGTGGGGGCGAAGCGTCCGATGTAGGCGGGGGAGGCGATGGTGGTCATAAGGCGATGTCAGGCTGTCCAATCGTTTTGAGCATGGCTTGAAGCCGCCTTCGCTCCTACAGGAGATTGCGCCAGCCTTTGTAGGAGCGAAGCTTGCTCGCGAAGGCAATTTCGAAGACGCAACAAATATCAGCAAATATCAGAAACAAAAACGGAGCGTTCGCACGCTCCGTTCTTCGTTCAAGTCGAGATTACTTGCCGACTTGCTTTTCCTTGATTTCCGCCAGGGTCTTGCAGTCAACGCACATGTCGGCGGTAGGGCGGGCTTCCAGTCGCTTGACGCCGATCTCGACGCCGCAGGACTCGCACCAGCCATATTCTTCGTCTTCGATCAATTGCAGCGTCTTGTCGATCTTCTTGATCAACTTGCGCTCACGGTCGCGGGCGCGCAATTCAAGGCTGAATTCTTCTTCCTGGCTGGCACGATCTGCCGGGTCAGGGAAGTTGGCCGCTTCGTCCTTCATGTGATCAACCGTGCGGTCGACTTCCTGCATCAAGTCCTGTTTCCACTTGTTCAGGATCTTGGTGAAGTGAGCGCGCATGGGTTTGCCCATGTACTCCTCGCCCTTTACTTCTTTGTAGGGTTCGAAGCCGCTGATCGACTGATTTTGCTGCTTTGCTTGGGTGGGCATGAAATGGACCGCCTCTACTCTTGTAATCCATCTGCGCAGGATTGCTCCATCACCGACACCTGCCGGCCCTGCGGCTGCAAGCGGGCGAACTTACCAGATCAAATCGGGCCGCGCTACTCCCGGATGTCGAGGTAGTGGCCCGAAGGGCTTGCAAATGATTGCAAAGCCTTGACTGGTGGTGCTGGAGACCTGATCAATTAATGATTTTAGTCAAACCTTGCGCACTCGCATGAGTCGTTTGTGGCCAGGGTCTTAACGCGTCTGACCGCTTTAGGTTCTCGCTCGTTCCTGCGCTTGGGTAGAATCGGTTTTTTTCCCTGTTGAAGGAAGGCTAATGGCTCAGTCCTACAGTGCCCGCAGTCGCGCGATCGAACCGTTCCATGTCATGGCGCTGCTGGCGCGGGCCAATGAACTGCAAGCCGCCGGCCACGATGTGATTCACCTGGAAATCGGCGAACCGGACTTCACCACCGCCGAGCCGATCATCCAGGCCGGGCAGGCCGCACTGACGGCGGGGAAGACCCGTTACACCGCCGCCCGTGGCATTCCCGAGCTGCGTGAAGCGATTTCAGGCTTCTATCAACAGCGTTACGGTTTGAACATCGACCCTCAGCGAATCCTCATCACGCCCGGCGGTTCCGGCGCGTTGCTGCTGGCCAGCGCCTTGCTGGTGGATCCGGGCAAACACTGGCTGCTGGCAGACCCGGGTTACCCGTGCAACCGGCATTTCCTGCGGTTGGTGGAAGGCGCGGCGCAGCTTGTTCCTGTAGGTCCGGACGTACGTTATCAACTGACACCGGACCTGATCGCCCGTCATTGGGATCACGACAGCGTCGGCGCGTTGGTGGCATCGCCGGCCAACCCGACCGGAACGATTCTGACCCGCGACGAGCTGGCGGGGCTGTCGACCGCGATCAAGGAACGCCACGGCCATCTGGTGGTGGACGAGATCTATCACGGCCTGACTTACGGCACCGACGCGGCCAGCGTGCTGGAAGTCGACGACAACGCCTTCGTGCTCAATAGTTTTTCGAAGTATTTTGGCATGACCGGCTGGCGGCTTGGCTGGCTGGTGGCGCCCGAAGCGGCGGTCGGTGAGCTGGAAAAGCTTGCGCAGAACCTTTACATCAGTGCCCCAAGCATGGCCCAGCACGCAGCGCTGGCCTGTTTCGAACCCGCGACCATCGCCATCCTGGAAGAGCGTCGCGCCGAATTCGGCCGCCGCCGTGATTTCCTCTTGCCCGCCTTGCGGGAGTTGGGTTTCGGTATCGCCGTCGAGCCGGAAGGGGCGTTCTATTTGTACGCCGATATCAGCAAGTTCGGTGGCGATGCCTTCGCATTCTGCCGGCACTTTCTCGAAACCGAGCATGTGGCGATCACGCCGGGGCTCGACTTCGGGCGTTATCAGGCCGGCCATCACGTTCGGTTTGCCTACACCCAAAGTCTCCCGCGCCTGCAGGAAGCGGTCGAGCGCATCGCTCGCGGCTTGAAGAGCTGGCAAGGCTGATGCGTTTTCATCCTCCCCTCGAAGAAGGTCGTCTGATTCGGCGGTACAAGCGTTTTCTCGCCGATATCGAAACCGTTCGCGGCGAGTTGTTGACCATTCACTGCCCGAACACTGGCTCGATGCTCAATTGCCAGGTCGAGGGCGGGCAGGTGTGGTTCAGTCGTTCCAATGATCCCAAGCGCAAGTTGCCGGGCACCTGGGAAGTTGGCGAAACCCCTCAGGGTCGGCTGTTTTGCGTGAACACCGGCCGAGCCAACGGTTTGATCGAAGAGGCGCTCAGGGCTGGCGTCATCAGCGAACTCAACGGTTTCACCGAGCTGAAGCGTGAAGTGGCCTACGGTCAGGAAAGCAGTCGCATCGACTTTCGCCTCGATTACCCGAGCGGGCCGGCGTATGTGGAAGTCAAAAGCGTCACGCTGGGGTTCGATGGCTCGTCAGTCGCGGCGTTTCCCGATGCAGTCACCCAGCGTGGCGCCAAGCATTTACGGGAGTTGGCCCATTTGGCTCGGGACGGAATTCGCGCGGTGCAGTTGTATTGCGTGAACCTCACCGGCATCGATGCCGTGCGTCCTGCAGACGAAATCGATTCGGCCTACGCGGCCGCTTTGCGAGAAGCAGTGGCGTGCGGGGTCGAGGTGTTGGCATACGGCGTGCGCTTGACCCATGAAGAAATGGTGGTCGATCGGCGTCTGGAGGTGGTGCTCGGCGGTTAAAGATTGATCCAGATCCCTTGGTCGTCTTCGCGGCTTTCAACGGTGGTCAGGGATTGCCCGGCGCACGGGCCGGCGACGCACTCGCCGTCTTCGATCAAGAACAATGCGCCATGAGTGGCGCACTGGATCAGGCTGTTGCTGGGGTCAAGAAACTGGTCGGGTGTCCATTCCAGCCCGACGCCACGGTGCGGGCAGCGGTTGATGTAAACGTAGACCTGACCGGCCCGGCGCACGGCAAAGAGCTTCTGGCCGTCGAGGTCGAAACCGCGGCTGCTGGAATCGGCCAGCTCAGAGCCTGTGCAAAGAAACTTCATGTCTATCCTCAACTCCGCCGGCTCGTGACCGGATATGTCCGAGCTTGACGTTCAAATGCAAACAATTATCAAATGGCCGCCTTGCCCGTCGGGTGCAGGTGCCGGACGCCGAGGATACTTGGCCTGTCACTTCAATGCCTGGGAAAACCTTAAAAGGAAGCTGTTTATGCGCCTGAGTACCCGCGTTGCCGCGTTGTGTGTCGGACTCCTTGTCAGCCATCACGCCGCGGCGGCCGAGTTGCCACAACGCTGGGTCAGCGCCGGCGGGGCCTTGTCAGAGTGGGTCAGTGCGCTGGGCGGCGAATCAAAACTGGTGGGGGTCGATACCACCAGTCAGCATCCGGAAGCCCTCAAGGCGTTACCCAGCATCGGCTATCAGCGGCAGTTGTCCGCAGAAGGCGTCCTGAGCTTACGCCCGCAAATCCTGGTCGGCACCGAAGAAATGGGCCCGCCGGCGGTGCTGTCGCAGATTCGTACGGCGGGCGTGCAAGTCGAACTGTTCTCGGCCCGGCCGGATCTGCCGACGCTGCAAGGGAACTTGCAGCAGTTGGGCAAGTTGCTCGGCGCAGAAGACAAGGCTGCGCAATTGTTCGAGGCTTATCAGCAGCAACTCGATCAACAAAAAATCCGCGTCACCCAGGCACAACTGGCGCAAACATCACCTGGTGTACTGGTGCTGCTCGGTCACGCGGGCGGCAAGCCGCTGATCGCCGGCAAGGACACCGCCGCCGATTGGTTGATCCAGAAGGCCGGCGGGCACAATCTGGCGACGCACACCGGTTACAAACCTTTTTCCAACGAGTCCTTGATCAGCCTGGACCCTGAAGTGCTGGTGTTTGCCGACCGTGCACTGACCGGCGAGGCGGCGCGCGTGGCGCTGTTCAAGGAAAACCCGATTCTGTCCTCGACCCGCGCCGCCAAGGACGGGCGCGTCATGGAGCTTGATCCGACGCTGCTGGTGGGTGGGCTTGGCCCGCGATTGCCGCAGGCGTTGAAAAAAATCAGTGACGGCTTCTATCCGGGCACGGCTGCCCAATGACCGTTCTGGTAAAACCCCGAACGCTGTTCATTGGCCTGAGCCTTCTGTGTTTGCTGGCGATCTGGCTGTCATTGGCGCTGGGGCCGGTGAGCCTGCCGTTGCTCGATACCTTGCGTGCGACGTTGCGCATGATCGGCTTGCCTATAGCGCATGACGGACTGGAGCAGGCCGAACTGATCCTCGGGCAAATTCGCCTGCCGCGTACCTTGCTGGGGTTGGCGGTGGGCGGTGTACTGGCGCTCTCGGGCGTAGCGATGCAGGGGTTGTTTCGCAACCCGCTGGCCGATCCGGGCCTGGTAGGTGTTTCCAGTGGCGCGGCATTAGGCGCGGCGATTGCGATTGTCGGCGGTTCCGTATTTGGCGGTTTGCCGGAATCCTTCGGGCCTTATCTGTTATCGCTGTGCGCGTTTCTGGGTGGCCTTGGCGTGACCGCGCTGGTGTATCGACTGGGCCGGCGTAACGGGCAAACCAATGTCGCGACCATGCTCCTGGCGGGTATCGCATTGACGGCGCTGGCAGGCTCGGCAGTGGGACTGTTCACCTATCTGGCGGACGACGCGACCCTGCGCACGCTGACCTTCTGGAACCTGGGCAGTCTCAATGGCGCCAGCTATTCGCGACTCTGGCCGTTGCTGCTGATCAGTGTCGGCGTTGCGTTGTGGTTGCCGCGCCGGGCCAAGGCCCTGAATGCCTTGCTGCTGGGAGAGTCTGAGGCCGGTCACCTGGGTATCGATGTCGAAAGGCTCAAGCGCGAGTTGGTGTTTTGCACGGCGCTGGGTGTTGGCGCGGCAGTGGCTGCGGCGGGGATGATCGGATTTGTCGGGTTGGTGGTGCCGCATCTGGTGCGTCTGCTGGCTGGTCCCGATCATCGGGTGTTGTTGCCGGCCTCGGTGCTGGCGGGCGCCAGTCTCCTGTTGTTCGCCGATCTGGTGGCACGACTGGCGCTGGCACCCGCCGAACTGCCGATCGGAATCGTCACCGCGTTCATCGGCGCACCGTTCTTCCTCTATTTACTGCTCCGAGGGCGTGCCTGATGTTGCGAACGCAAAATCTGCAAATCCTCCGGGGCCGCAAGATCGTCCTGACGGACATCACGCTTGAGCTCAATCCGGGGGAAGTCCTCGGCGTACTGGGGCCTAACGGTGCCGGCAAAAGTACGTTGCTGGGTGCCTTGTGTGGTGAGTTGCCGGCGAATCATGGCAGCGTGTGGCTCGATGAGCGCGAGTTGAGTGACTGGACCGGTGCACAGCGAGCCCAGCGTCTGGCGGTATTGCCGCAAGCCTCGACCCTGGACTTCGCCTTTCGCGTCGAGGAAGTCGTCGGTATGGGTCGTTTACCGCATCAGAGCGGCCGGGTCCGGGACGATGAAATCGTCGCCGCCGCGTTGCAGGCCGCCGATGCCGGGCATCTGAGCGGTCGCAGCTATCTGGCGTTGTCCGGCGGCGAACGACAGCGGGTGCATCTGGCGCGGGTGCTGGCGCAACTCTGGCCGGGCGAAGTGGGGCAAACGCTGCTGCTCGATGAGCCGACTTCGATGCTCGATCCGCTGCACCAGCACACCACCTTGCAAGCGGTGCGCGAGTTTGCCGATCGCGGCGGGTCCGTGTTGGTGATCCTGCATGATCTGAACCTGGCGGCGCGTTATTGTGATCGCCTGTTACTGCTCGAAGGCGGGCGCCCGGTGGCGCTCGACACTCCCGAGCAGGTGTTGCGCCCTGAGCCGCTCAAGGCAGTATTCGGGCTGGAAGTGCTGGTGCAACAGCACCCGGAGCGCGGGCATCCGCTGATCATCGCCCGCTAGGTTTTTGATAGGGGGGAGCTCATGCGTTTAATGATGATTCTGGCTGTGCTGGTGCTCAGTGCTTGTCAGCATGTTTCGACGCCGCCACCGATCGTCGGCGAGATCCGCGACCTGCGCACCGGCCAGGCGCTGACGGCGCAGGAACTGGTGCTGCGACTGGCCAAGCCTTCGCGACTGATTGTGGGGGAGCAGCATGACAATCGCGATCACCATGAACTGCAACGCTGGTTATTGCAGGAGCTGGGAGAGCAGCGCCCGCAAGGCAGTCTGCTGTTGGAAATGCTCACGCCGGATCAACAACAGCGCGTCGATGATGTTCGTCATGCCTCGACGCGGCCCACCGACTTGCCCGATGCATTGGCCTGGGAGCCTGGCTGGGACTGGAATCTCTACGGCCCGATCGTCCGTTTTGCCCTGACCCAACCGTATCCACTGCTGGCCGCCAATCTGGACACCGTCGAGGTGCGTGCTTTCTACGCCCGAACGCCGATATTGAGTGGCGCTCGCTCCAATACCGCACCGGTGAAGGCTGAGTTGCTGGCCCAGATCAGCGAGTCCCATTGCGGCCTGCTGCCCGCCTCGCAAATGCCGGCGATGCTCGCGGTTCAGCAGCAACGTGACCGCCGCATGGCTGAGCGGTTGCTGGCGGCACCCACACCTGCATTGCTGTTTGCCGGCGCTTATCACGCGCGCAAGGATGTGGGTGTGCCGATTCATACACTTGATCTGGGGGCGCCCGAAGCGCCAACGGTATTGATGCTGGCGCAGCAGGGCAGTGAGGTCACGGATGAGATGGCTGACTATGTTTGGTATACGCCCGCCACACCGGCACCGGATTATTGTGCAGAGATGCGCAAGCAGTTCGGCAAATAGATAAGGTACTTTTCCACAGGCAAAAAAAGACCCGGCAAGAGCCGGGTCAAATAACCGTGATTAGCCTGATGAGGAGATATCTGAGAGTCCGAACCAAGGGCTTTTCAAATATCGACCAGTCTCGCGACCAGTTGTGATAATCATAGCGATTCTCATTACCAAGTCAACCGCTGATTCTTCATTTATTTGAAAATCACCTGCCGGTTGCCGGAAAGCCCTGTAAACACTGGGTTGCAGGGTGAGCTCTTGAGCGCGCTCTGCGTAACCTGCTGGTTCAGCAAGTACATGACGGCTGCGCCCGTTCAATTCTTGTGGCGTGACGAGATCGCTTCCAGCTGTTTATTCAGGGCTTCCTTGCGCTCGGCGGGAATGTCGTTCCAGTGCACGTCCATCAAAGCGCCTTCGATCGCATACAACAACACCTTGGATGCCCGAAATCCGCGTGTGCGCACGGCCCGATAAGCATCCACCGCCCCCAGGCGACGCAAGTCCGAGGCGCTGTGGATGCCCACGGCATGCAGCCATTGCGCCGACGTCTTGCCAAGATTCTTCAGGTGCTGCAGTTCATCATTCATCAAGCCTCCTTGCGACGGCCGAACGGTGCGTGGGCAAGCTTCTGAGGAGTGTAGCCATCAGTAGGAAAAGCGTGATTGTTTGGTCGGTTTCGGAGCAAATGCTTCTAAGAGGCAAGTCCGTTGAGCGGCGTAAAAGTACGCGAACACGATGGGAACAGGCAGGAGGGTGTCAGGTTCTCAAGCTGAAAATGCCCACAGTCCAGCGCAAGGCGGGGGCGCTGGACGTATTGAATATCGGTCGTTTTTAACGGGTGCGATAACGCAGGCGTGTGCCGAAATTCATCGACATCAGGATTTCGTCGGCACTCAGTTCCGGGGGAAAGTAGGCGCCGGAAATCTGCGCGTGGGCCAGGCTGGCCCCTTCAAGGTTGGAATGAGTGAAGTCGATGCCGCGCAAGTCGGCGGAACGGAAATAGGCGTCGGTAAAGTCGACACCGTCGGCGTTCAGCTCACGCAGGTCCAGGCCACGGAAATCACCACCGACCATGTCGATAGGTCCGTCTTTTGGACGTTCGTTGTTGAAACCTGTGATGTCGTCTTTGTGCAGCAAGGCAAAAAGCGGGGTGTCGAGAAATTTGGGCTGGCTCATGTCACATCACCTGTTGGTTTTATGACGCCAGTATAGTGCCACTATTTAACAGCCGTGAAGCCGGCGAAGGCTCCACGGCTGAAATACTTTCTTACAGCCCCGGCAAGCGTTGGCGAATTTGCGCAACGACGGTGTCGAGGGTTCCGCTTTCATTGGTCTGAACGCGCTTGCTGCACAGAATTTCTTCAGGCGTCAGGGCTTCACGACTGGCTTGCTGAGCGGCGATAACGGCCAGGTTGGCGTCGGATGGATCCTTTTTGTCGGCCTGACGCAGGGCCAGCCAGCTTTCGATCACCGCTTGTGGTGCGTTGCAATCAAGGATCAGGAACGGCGCGCCGGTGGCTTCGGCGATTTTCGCCGCGCCATCACGCTGATCGCGCTTGAGGTAAGTGGCATCGACCACCACCGGGAAGCCGGCACGCAGGATCACGGCGGCAATTTCATGCAGGCGGGTGTAGGTCGCGGCGCTGGCGTCAGCGCTATAAATGCCGACTTGCGGATCGTTCGCGACGGTTTGCTCGCCGAACAGGCGTTTGCGTTCTACATCGGAGCGCAGGCGAATCGCGCCCAGCGCTTCCACCAGTCGCATGGCCACATGACTTTTGCCGACAGCGGAAACGCCGTGAGTAATGGCCATGAAGCGCGAAGGAATGGTGCTGTAGCTTTCCGCCAGGTTGGCGTAGTTGCGGTACTGGCGCAGGGTGGTGGCGCGCTGCACCGGGTCGGCTTCGGCCGGCATGCTGAACAGGCTGACCTTGGCACGAACCAGTGCGCGGTAGGCTTTATAGAAGTTCAGCAGTTCCAGGCCCTGGTAATCGCCGGTCAACTCCAGGTATTGGCTGATGAAGCGACGGGCCAGGCTCTTCAGGCCGCGGTCTTCAAGGTCCATCGCCAGGAAACCGGTGTCGGCATAGACGTCGGTGAAGCGGAACGGTTCGTTGAATTCGATGCAGTCGAAGATCACGACTTTGCCATCGATAACGGTGGCGTTACCCAGGTGGATGTCACCGTGGCACTCGCGGATGAAGCCTTCGGCCTTGCGTTGGGCGAACAGCGGCTTGAGGCGTTCGAAGCTACTTTCGGCCCAGGCTTGCAGGGCGTCGAGTTGCAGCAGGTCGGCCTTGTCACTCAGGAACGGGCGGATCTGTTCGAAGTTCTGCCGCACCGGCGCCATGACGCTGTCCGGGGTGCCGGCTTCGTGTTCGGCAGGCACTTTTGGCGCGGTGAGGTGGAATTGAGCAATCTGTGCGGCCATCTCGTCGATGTGCGCGGTGGTCAATTCGCCGTTGGCCTGCAGGGTGCTGAGCAACTGGCTTTGCGGGAACTGACGCATTTTCAACGCGTAATCGACGACTGGGCCGCCGCCACCGAATTGCGGTGCTTCAGCGTTGCCAGTGATCGGCAACACTTCGAGATACAAGTCATTGGTCAGGCGCTGGTTCAAGCGCAGCTCTTCACCGCAGAAGTGCTCGCGAGCATCGAGGCTAGTGAAGTCGAGGAAGCCGAAATTGACCGGCTTCTTCACTTTATAAGCAAAGGGGCCTGTGAGAATCACCCAGGAAATGTGGGTTTCGATGACCTGGAACCCGTCTACCGGATGCGGGTAGAGGGCCGGGTTTTGCAGGGCGGCGATCAGGGACTGGCTCACAAGCGTTCCTTTATAGTCTGGGAAAATTCACGGCGGTCATTATGGCCGCAAGTCCGTCTGACGCAAACCTCGGAGGGCTCCTGTTGAGTATGAATAAAGTGCGTATAATCCGGCGCCATGACTCGTACTCGATCCCCCCGCACCCCCAAAAAACCACCTTCCAGAGGCCTGAGCCCCTGGCTGGGCTGGGCCCTTAAACTCAGTCTGGTCGGCCTTGTGGTGCTCGCCGGATTCGCGGTTTACCTCGATGCCATCGTTCAGGAGAAGTTCTCCGGCAAGCGCTGGACCATCCCGGCCAAGGTGTATGCGCGCCCTCTGGAGCTGTTCACCGGCCAGAAGCTGAGCAAGGAAGACTTCCTCACCGAGCTCGATGCCTTGGGCTATCGTCGCGAAAGCGTGAGCAACGGCCCCGGCGCGGCGGCGGTCAACGGCAACACCGTCGACTTGAATACCCGTGGTTTCCAGTTCTATGAAGGCCTGGAAAACGCCCAGCCCGTGCGTGTGCGGTTCTCCGGCGATTACGTGGCCGAGCTTTCGGCGACCAACGGTTCGAAGCTATCTGTAGTGCGGCTGGAACCGCTGCTGATCGGCGGGATTTACCCGAAGAATCTCGAAGACCGCATTCTGATCAAGATTGATCAGGTCCCTCCGTATCTGCTGGAAACCCTGGTTGCAGTGGAAGACCGGGACTTCTATAGCCATTGGGGTGTGTCGCCCAAGTCGATTGCCCGTGCGATCTGGGTCAATACCTCTGGCGGCAAGATGACCCAGGGCGGTAGTACGCTGACACAGCAGCTGGTGAAGAATTTCTACCTGACCAGCGAGCGCAGCCTGACCCGCAAGCTCACTGAAGCCATGATGGCGATGTTGCTGGAGCTGCATTACGACAAACGAGAAATTCTTGAGGCTTACCTCAACGAAGTGTTCGTTGGTCAGGACGGCCAGCGCGCGGTGCACGGTTTCGGTCTGGCTAGCCAGTTCTTCTTCGCGCAGCCGTTGTCCGAGTTGAAACTGCATCAAGTCGCGATGCTGGTAGGCATGGTCAAGGGGCCGTCCTATTACAACCCGCGTCGCAACCCGGAGCGGGCGCTCGAGCGACGCAACCTGGTGCTCGATGTACTTGAGCAACAAGGCGTCGCTAGCGCCGAGCAGGTTGCTGCTGCGAAGAAAATGCCGCTGGGCGTGACGACGCGCGGCAAGTTGGCCGACAGCTCGTTCCCTGGTTTTATCGATCTGGTTAAACGTCAGCTGCGCGAAGACTATCGCGATGAAGACTTGACCGAAGAAGGCCTGCGGATCTTCACCAGTTTCGATCCTATTTTGCAGATGAAAGCGGAAGCGTCGGTCAACGATACGTTCAAGCGTTTGTCCGGGCGCAAAGGTTCCGATGACGTTGAAGCGGCGATGGTCGTGACCAACCCGGAAACCGGCGAAGTCCAGGCTATGATCGGCAGTCGTCAGGCGAGCTTCGCCGGTTTCAACCGGGCACTGGATGCTGTCCGACCGATCGGCTCGCTGATAAAACCGGCGGTTTATCTGACAGCCCTTGAGAAGCCGAGCCAGTACACGCTGACCAGTTGGCTGTCGGACGAATCCTTCTCGGTGAAAGGCGCGGATGGTCAGGTCTGGAAACCGCAGAACTATGATCGCCGTTCCCACGGCACGGTTTTCCTGTATCAAGGCCTGGCGCATTCCTACAACCTGTCGACTGCGCGTCTCGGGTTGGCGGTGGGCGTGCCGAATGTCTTGAAGACGCTGGCTCGCCTGGGTGTGAGTCGCGAGTTCCCGGCATTCCCGTCGATGTTGCTCGGCGCGGGCGGCATGACCCCGATCGAAGTGGCGACCATGTACCAGACACTCGCCAATGGTGGCTTCAATACGCCGATGCGCGGGATTCGCAGCGTTCTGACGGCCGAGGGCGAGCCGCTCAAGCGGTATCCGTTTCAGATTCAGCAGCGTTTCGATCCGGCTTCTATTTACCTGATCCAGAGCGCCATGCAGCGGGTCATGCGTGAAGGCACCGGCAGTTCGGTTTACAACGTGTTGCCGAAAACCCTGACGCTGGCGGGCAAGACCGGTACCAGTAACGATTCGCGAGACAGCTGGTTCGCCGGTTTCAGTCAGGACTTGCTGGCGGTGGTGTGGCTGGGTCGCGACGACAACGGCAAGACACCGTTTACCGGTGCCACCGGCGCGTTGCAGGTCTGGACCAGTTTCATGCGCAAGGCCGATCCGTTGCCGCTGGACATGCCGCAGCCGGATAATGTGGTTCAGGCCTGGGTCGACTCGCATACCGGACAAGGCTCTGATGCCAACTGCCCAGGCGCCGTGCAGATGCCGTATATTCGCGGCAGCGAACCGCCTCCCGGCGCCGCGTGCGGTGGCGAAAGCCCCGTTAACGGCGAAACGGTGATGGATTGGGTCAAGGGCTGGATGAATTAAGCAAAGAGGGTTTCAAGTGAACAAGTGGTTGATTCCAGCGGTAACCGCCGTGGCTTTGCTCAGCGGTTGTTCCAGCGTACAGCGCGGTTCGATCCCGGTTGTGGATTCCGGCAGCGCCGTTTCCAACAGTGAGCGGATTTCGGCAAATGGCGGTTATCGTCAGACGACGACCAAGCGTCCTGTGCAAGCCCAGACGCAAGCGATTCCGCAAGGTGACACCGGCGTCGTGGTGATGGTGCCAGGTGGTGGTGCAGTTGCCTCGGCACCGATCAGCACCTCGCCGATTACGCCTGGCCCGATTACTTCGGGTCCGATCGACACCTCGCCGGTTCAGTCGGCGCCGATCAATCAGGGCAGCTACAGCATGCCGTCGACTCCGAGCGGGATTCCTTCGTCGAGCGCCGGCGGCCTGTCTGCCGACGAACAGCTGGACGGCCCGGTGTTGGCATTGCTGACCACCGCTCAGCAGCAACAGGCCGGTGGCGACCTCAACGGTGCCTCTTCCAGTCTCGAGCGTGCTCAACGTGTCGCGCCGCGTGAGCCGCAAGTGCTTTATCGTCTGGCTCAGGTCCGCATGGCTCAAGGCGATGCTGCACAAGCCGAACAGTTCGCTCGTCGTGGTCTGACCTTGGCCAATGGTCGTCCGGCACTTCAGGCCAGCCTGTGGGAATTGATCGCGCAAGCTCGTGAGAAACAGGGTGATTCCGCAGGTGCATCACTGGCCCGTCAGAAGGCCAAGGTTTTGTCGTGATGGACGCACGCTTTCCAAAGATTGCCGAGCAGTTGCTGTTGATCGAGCGCGAACTGCGCGTTCAGGGGTGGTGGGACGATGTCTCGCCATCCGTCGAAGCGTTGTCCAGTGTAGAGCCCTTTTCGGTCGATACGCTGGATTTCGAGCAGTGGCTGCAATGGATTTTTCTGCCGCGCATGAAAACAATCCTCGAGCAGGATTTACCGCTGCCCAATGCTTCGGGCATTCAGGAGATGGCCGAAATGGTCTTCGCCGCCCGCAATGTTCAGGGCAAGGATCGGCAGTTGCAGGTTCTGCTCAAAGAGTTCGACCTGCTGATCACCGCCTCCCGCTGACCCCGTTCCTTTGTAGGAGCAGAGCTTGCTCGCGAAGGCGGCCTAACCTTCAAAAGGTATGTTGACTGATCCACCGCTTTCGCGAGCAAGCTCAGCTCCTACAAGTTCCTACTGACAGTTTTCTGTGATCTGTCGCTGTGCTTCGGCGGTGCGCTCCTGGCGTTGCTCGTCAGTCAGGCGGCGCATCTCACCGTCGACATCCTCCCGCAGTCGCGGATTGTTCTGCAGTTGAGCCAGGTTCGTCCGCGCCTGCTCGCAGAACACCTTCAGCTGGGCTTGCTGCTCGGCGACCTGTTTTTTCACTGTCTTGTCGATGGCCTGTTGATCGCCGATGGCGTTACTGCGTGGCAGCGTAGCCGGCTTGCCCGCAGAGGGGGAGGGCGTGACGACGGTAGCGGCTTCCCGGCCCTGGGGCGGTTGTGCATCGAAGTGGGTAACGCCCTGCTCATCGACCCATTTGTAAACCTGGGCGGCCATGGACACAGGGCTGATGCCGATCAGCAGGCTGGCGGTCAGGAATAACGTTCGCATGCCATTTCCTTGTATTGGGTTGCGCAATTGAAGCTAACACAGTTGCTGTTTAGCGGTTTTTTCTTGCTTTCTCATGTGCTTACTTCAATAAAGCACATTGACGACTTGACTTGCAGGGGACGAAACAGAAGAATCCAAAGTCCGCTGTAGAGGGACTGCCAGAAGCAGACCCACTCGGCAGATCATGAGGCGCACATCCGCGCCGACCTGTTACACCCGCAACGCGTTACCTCGCGCTGGGTGGGAAAGGCCCGCAACACTTGGGACGATCCCAATACTTGCTCAGTCAGTGCTGACGTAGTCGGCGACCACCGTCGCTCATGCTCTGCCGAGAAGTAAACCTATTAAGACCCGTCCCCCTTTTATGTGGACGGTATTCTGGCGTTTTAGAGGTGAACAACGTGGAGCTTTTATCTGGCGGTGAGATGCTTGTCCGCTTTTTGCGTGACGAAGGCGTCAAATATATCTATGGGTACCCGGGTGGTGCCGCATTGCATATCTACGACGCGCTGTTCAAAGAACCAGCCGTTCAACATATTCTCGTTCGTCATGAGCAGGCTGCCACGCACATGGCTGACGGCTATGCGCGCGCCACCGGCAAGGCCGGCGTCGTACTGGTGACTTCCGGTCCCGGCGCGACCAACGTCATTACCGGTATTGCTACTGCTTACATGGACTCGATCCCGATGGTGATCCTGACCGCCCAAGTGCCGAGCACCATGGTCGGTACCGACGCCTTCCAGGAAACCGACATGATCGGTATCTCCCGGCCGATCGTGAAACACAGTTTCATGATCAAGCATGCTTCGGAAATCCCGGAGATCATGAAAAAGGCGTTCTACCTGGCGCAATCCGGTCGTCCTGGTCCTGTCGTTGTCGATATCCCGAAAGACATGACCAACCCGGCCGAGAAGTTCGAATACATCTTCCCGAAAAAAGCCAAGCTGCGTTCCTATAGCCCGGCGGTTCGTGGTCACTCGGGCCAGATCCGCAAAGCGGTGGAAATGCTGTTGGCGGCCAAGCGGCCGATCATCTATGCCGGCGGCGGCGTCATTCTGGGTAACGGCTCCGCGCCGTTGACAGAGCTGGCGCAACTGCTGAACGCAC
The DNA here is from genome assembly GCF_018502625.1 of Pseudomonas hormoni. NCBI lineage: Bacteria > Pseudomonadati > Pseudomonadota > Gammaproteobacteria > Pseudomonadales > Pseudomonadaceae > Pseudomonas > Pseudomonas hormoni. The sequence goes on along the minus strand of NZ_CP075566.1, from coordinate 4,719,727 downwards.
CGGTCACCAATACCTTGATGGGCCTTGGCGCCTATCCGGGCAGCGACCGCCAGTTCCTTGGCATGCTCGGTATGCACGGCAGCTACACCGCCAACCTGGCGATGCATCATGCCGACGTGATCATGGCTGTGGGCGCGCGTTTTGACGATCGCGTGATCAACGGCGCGTCGAAGTTCTGCCCGAATGCCAAGATCATTCACATCGACATCGACCCGGCTTCGATCTCCAAGACCATCAAGGCCGATGTTCCTATCGTAGGCCCGGTGGAAAGTGTATTGACCGAAATGGTCGCTACCTTCAAGGAAATCGGCGAGACCCCTAACAAGGACTCGGTAGCTGCCTGGTGGAAGCAAGTTGAAGAGTGGCGCGGTGATCGCGACATGTTCCCCTACAACAAGGGCGACGGCAGCATCATCAAGCCGCAGACCGTGATCGAGACCTTGCACGAAGTGACCAAGGGCGATGCCTATGTGGCTTCCGACGTGGGTCAACATCAGATGTTTGCGGCGCAGTATTACCGCTTCGACAAGCCGAATCGCTGGATCAACTCCGGCGGCCTGGGCACGATGGGCTTCGGTTTCCCGGCCGCGATGGGCGTGAAGCTGAGCTTCCCCGATGCTGATGTGGCCTGTGTGACCGGTGAAGGCAGCATCCAGATGAACATCCAGGAGCTGTCCACTTGTCTGCAGCATGACCTGCCGGTGAAGATCATCCTGCTCAACAACGGCGTGCTCGGCATGGTCCGTCAGTGGCAGGACATGAGCTACGGCGCGCGTCACTCGCACTCCTACATGGAATCGTTGCCGGACTTCGTCAAGTTGGCCGAAGCCTACGGCCACGTCGGGATGCGCATCACGGACTTGAAGGATTTGAAGCCGATGATGGAGCAAGCATTTGCGATGAAGGATCGTCTGGTGTTCATCGACATCAAGGTCGACGCCGGTGAGCACGTCTACCCGATGCAGATCAAAGACGGCTCCATGCGCGATATGTGGCTGAGCAAGACGGAGCGTACTTAATCATGCGGCACATTATTTCCTTGCTTCTGGAAAACGAACCCGGCGCTTTGTCTCGTGTAGTCGGCCTGTTCTCGCAGCGCAACTACAACATCGAAAGCCTGACCGTGGCGCCAACCGAAGACCCGACCCTGTCGCGTCTGACGCTGACCACGGTGGGCCACGATGAGATCATCGAGCAGATCACCAAGAACCTGAACAAGCTGATTGAAGTGGTCAAACTGGTCGACCTGTCGGAAAGTGCTCACATCGAGCGCGAACTGATGCTGGTCAAGGTCAAGGCCACCGGCGCCCAGCGCGCCGAGATCAAGCGCACCACCGATATTTACCGTGGGCAGATCGTCGATGTCAGCGCTAGCGTGTATACCGTTCAATTGACCGGTACCAGCGACAAGCTCGACAGCTTCATTCAGTCCATCGGCACCGCGTCGATTCTGGAAACCGTCCGTAGCGGCGTAACCGGTATCGCTCGCGGCGACAAAGTACTCAGCATCTAAACCAAATTAGTGAATGGCCTGAACGGCCTGGATATATAGGGGAATTTCATGAAAGTTTATTACGAAAAAGACTGCGACCTGTCGATCATCCAGGGCAAGAAAGTTGCCATCATCGGTTACGGCTCCCAGGGTCACGCTCAAGCGTGCAACCTGAAAGACTCCGGCGTTGATGTCACTGTTGGCCTGCGTAAAGGTTCGGCGACTGTTGCCAAAGCCGAGGCTCACGGCCTGAAAGTGACTGACGTTGCTTCCGCTGTTGCTGCTGCCGACCTGGTCATGATCCTGACCCCGGACGAGTTCCAGTCCGCCCTGTACAAAAACGAAATCGAGCCGAACATCAAGAAAGGCGCCACCCTGGCCTTCTCCCACGGTTTCGCGATCCACTACAACCAGGTTGTTCCGCGCGCTGACCTCGACGTGATCATGATCGCGCCGAAAGCACCTGGCCACACCGTACGCTCCGAGTTCGTCAAGGGCGGCGGTATCCCTGACCTGATCGCTATCTACCAGGATGCTTCCGGCAACGCCAAAAACGTTGCACTGTCCTACGCTGCTGGCGTGGGTGGCGGTCGCACCGGCATCATCGAAACCACCTTCAAGGACGAGACCGAAACCGACCTGTTCGGCGAGCAAGCCGTTCTGTGCGGCGGTACCGTTGAACTGGTGAAAGCCGGTTTCGAAACCCTGGTTGAAGCTGGCTACGCGCCGGAAATGGCCTACTTCGAATGCCTGCACGAACTGAAGCTGATCGTTGACCTCATGTACGAAGGCGGCATCGCCAACATGAACTACTCGATCTCCAACAACGCTGAATACGGCGAGTACGTGACCGGTCCGGAAGTGATCAACGCCGAATCCCGTCAGGCCATGCGCAACGCCCTGAAACGTATTCAGGACGGCGAGTACGCCAAGATGTTCATCAGCGAAGGCGCAACCGGCTATCCTTCGATGACCGCCAAGCGTCGTAACAACGCCGCTCACGGTATCGAAATCATCGGCGAGCAACTGCGCTCCATGATGCCGTGGATCGGTGCCAACAAGATCGTCGACAAAGCCAAAAACTAAGTCGCACACTTGTACGGAAAACGCGGCCTAGGCCGCGTTTTTTCGTTTGGGGAGCCGGTTCTGGTATAAAGCTGCATCGTTTGCGGCCGAACCGTCGTCCCAGACACCTGTCGAAACTTTCCACCCCGTTGCAAGGTAATGTCCATGAGCGAACGTCCCGAAGAGCCAAACCAGGCTTCTGACGCCGAAAGCCTGCTGCCCATCGATGAGCACATCGAAGAAGGGCATGACGCTGAAGGTCGTAAAGTCCGGCATCGTGGTATCTATCTTCTGCCGAATCTGTTCACCACTGCGAACCTGTTCGCAGGGTTCTACTCCATCATCAACTCGATGAGTGCACAGAGCGCCTTGAGTGCCGGTGATGCAATTGGTGCGAGCAAGTATTTTGCTTTTGCCGCGATCGCCATTTTTGTCGCCATGGTACTCGACGGCCTAGACGGTCGCGTTGCCCGTATGACCAACACCCAGAGCGCCTTCGGTGCCGAGTACGACTCTCTGTCCGATATGGTCGCCTTCGGTGTCGCTCCGGCACTGCTGGCATTTGGCTGGGCCTTGGGCGATATGGGCAAGGTCGGCTGGATGGTCGCCTTCATTTATGTCGCTGGCGCTGCACTGCGTCTGGCTCGTTTCAACACCCAGGTGGGCACCGCCGACAAACGTTACTTCATCGGCTTGGCCAGTCCGGCTGCAGCGGGTGTGGTTGCAGGCATTGTCTGGGCATTCAGTGATTACGGCATCCAGGGCTCCAAGATGTCTTTCCTGGTAGCGCTGATGGTCGCGGCCGCCGGCATGCTGATGGTCAGTAACATCAAGTACAACAGCTTCAAGGAGCTGGACCTGAAAGGGCGCGTACCTTTTGTGGCGATCCTTGCTGTCGTGCTGGTGTTCGCCGTCGTATTCAGTGATCCGCCGCGCATCCTGCTGCTGGTTTTCCTCGCCTACGCAGCATCGGGTCCGGTTCAATATCTGTTACGTCTTCGTCGGCACAAAAACACGTAATTTCCCTCATACTCCGCAGTCTATTGGTGCATCTGTCCTCCAATGCTGCGGAGTTGCCATGCTGATCAAAGTCCCCAAGACATCCGACTGCCATGAGTCGGACGTCACGCCCGAATCCCTCTATCTATCTCGTCGAAATGTGCTGGGTGCCGCCGTTGCCGGTTTAGCGGTGAGCAGCTTGCCGAGCTGGGCCAGCGCGGACGATGCCGGGCGCTATCCGGATGTCGAGCCTGGCAAGGCACCTTCCTGGTTTGCCGAGAAACTTCCTTCTACCAAGTGGGGGGCGGTCAACGTCAAGGATGAAGCGATCACGCCATTCAAGGATGCGACCCACTACAACAACTTCTATGAATTCGGCACCGATAAAGGTGATCCGGCGGCCAACGCTGGCGCGCTGAAAACTGAGCCTTGGAGCGTGGTGGTGGACGGGGAGGTGGGCAAGCCGGGTCGATATGCGCTGGAAGACTTCATGAAGCCATACCAGTTGGAGGAGCGCATTTATCGTCTTCGCTGCGTGGAGGCCTGGTCGATGGTCATCCCGTGGATCGGTTTTCCCATATCGGCCTTGCTCAAGGAAGTCGAGCCGACTTCCAAAGCCAGGTTCATTCGCTTCGAAACCCTGCAGGATCCGAAGACCATGCCGGGGCAGCGCTCTGGTTTTGCCTTGATCGACTGGCCTTATGTAGAAGGGTTGCGCCTGGATGAGGCCATGAACCCGTTGGCGATTCTTGCGGTGGGCATGTATGGGCGCGAATTGCCTAACCAGAATGGCGCGCCTCTGCGTCTGGTGGTGCCGTGGAAGTATGGCTTTAAGAGCATCAAGTCCATCGTGCGGATCAGTCTGGTCAGCGAACAGCCGAAAACCACCTGGCAAAGCATTGCTGCGGACGAGTACGGCTTTTATGCCAACGTGAACCCGACTGTCGATCATCCACGCTGGACCCAGGCACGGGAACGACGTTTGCCGAGCGGTCTGTTCAAGCCCAATGTGCGCGACACGCAAATGTTCAACGGCTACTCGGATGAAGTCGCTGCTTTATATGCAGGGCTCGATCTGCGGAAGAATTACTGATGCGATATCCGTTGTGGCGAGTGGCCGTCTTTATCGCGGCGGCGGTATGGCCGTTGCTTTGGCTCTATCAGGCTTGGG